>JABMDG010000146.1 GCA_015904045.1 Nitrospira sp. | reverse complement strand
TGAGCGGACGCAAGCACGACCAGGGCGCCCTCTTCCCTCGCGCGCATCCAAGCCACGTCCCGAGCGTGATACCGGGGCTCCTGAGGTTCCTTGAGAGCTGAATCCTCTTCTCCCTCGATCCAAATGAGACCGAGCGACGGGAGCGGGGCGAACACGGCGGACCTGGTGCCCAGCACAATGGACGGGGTTCCCTCTCGGGCTCGCCTCCATTGCTCAGACCCAGACGTCACATGCGCCAGGGCGATCGGGAGTTTGGTCAAGCTGGACATGTGCTGTGCCAGCCGTTCTGCTTTCGCGAGCTCGCCGGAGAGGATCAGCATGGATTTGCCCATCGCGTGGGCCTGACGGATTGCCTCAGCAAGTCGGACCACTCGTTGTTCCCAGGGAGCATAGAGGACGACTTTCCTTGCCTGATTGGCACGAAGATGCGCGGCCACATGCCCCGCCCAGAGAGGATCTGGCTCCACGTGAAGGAGGGACTCGCCGAGGCACTCCCCGTCAGGACCAGCGGCCATGAGTTTCGTGCTCTGCCGTCGTGAGGATGTGCGGGCCGGCTCCTTGGGTAACACCAGCCGAAGACACTGGCCCCAGGGGGCAACATAGTGTTCCGCGATTCTGCGAGACAATTCAAAGAGCAGGGGCGGGAGCTGGACAGTTCCCGATCCGTCAGCCACTGACCGGATTTCCTTGAGGGCGGCGGCCCGTATCCCGCTCGGGAGACGGTTACTCAAGGAAATCACCACTCCTTCCAATATCGTTCGTCCGAACGGCACGAGGACCTGCCGGCCGATGGCGAGCGTCTGTGTCAATGCTGCGGGGACCAGATAGGTAAAAGCCTTGGCTATATGACGAGGGACGATCACATCCGCATACAGGGGCTCGTGCCGAACATGAGGAACAGGCTGTTCATGGTGAACCATGCGCCATTGTAGCAGTGCGGAAAAAGCGAGAACAACGAGGCGGATGATACCCGGTGGTATGCCGTGGGATAAGAGGACGCTACGACTTGAGAAGTAGGCTGGCGGAGAGATTCCTGTCGAACCTCTCCGCTCAAGCCGAGATCGTCAGAAGCCTGGGACGTTGGCCTGTGGCGACGGATCTTGCTTGGCAGGATCCGACGAACCTGTAGTGCCTGTGGAGGGATTATTCGCAGGAGTGGCTTCCCCTCCTCCACTTGTAGATGCCTGTGACCGCGATTCATTGCCAGATCCCACCGAGCCGCTTGTGTCGTACGCGTCCGAGCTCGCCGTCCCGTCTTTTGGTGACGCCTGCCGTTGTTCCCCGACGGAGAACGTGCCCGACTCTGAAGGAGAGGAGGCGTTGGGAGGAGCGGCCAGTTGGTTGTTGCTTCTTCGCGCGCTCAGGTCTGACGGGTCGCCTTTGGTCTGCTGGGCCTGATTGTTTCCATCGAGTTTCGAATCCGTGGATTCGGCCTCCGGATTGTAGAGCAAAATCTCCACGCGGCGGTTTTTCGTGCGCCCCTCCTCACTGGTGTTGGCTACGGCAGGCTTGCTGTCGCCAAACCCCACCGCGCTCAGTCGGGCAGAATCTAGTCCACCCTTCTCGACCAGATAGCGGACGACTCCATTCGCACGGGCTTTCGCCAATTCCCAATTATTGGGATATCGGGACTTCAGCGACGGTCCAATCTCCACATTGTCCGTATGCCCCTCGACTCGGATCAGTCGTGTATCGGCGCTGGTGTGCAGATATTCAATCAGCTGGTCCAGGACTTTGTAGCCTTCCGACTTGATCGCGGCTTCGCCGGACTCATACCGAAGGGAATTGGCCAAATCCCCCAGGTTGATACGGGTTTGTCCGGACTCGTCCTGAGTTTTCAGTTTGCTCGCAACGAGATCGGGTGAGACAGCGGCCTCTTCGGTCTTGATTGGAGTCAATTCAACTGGCTGTACGACCGGCATGGACTGGCCGATGGCCTTGAAGCGGTCCCCTTTGAATACACGGGTAATTGCTTTGGTGACCCGAGCCGTCGCGGTATGCTCTTCGGTCGACAACACCTTGAGTTGGCCGATCTTTCTCACTGGAAGTCCGGCACTATGGCGATGGATATCCAGCAAGTCCCCGGCCCTGAGGCCATCCGCACTTCCATGATCGAGATACACCACGTTGGATTGCGCCACCATGGTCATCGTCCTATCGGCTTGGACCTCCACAATCATGCCGTTTAGATCGGCGACATTTGCTACGTGGCTGGCGCCATCAGGCGATGACGGAGGCACGAAACGCATGACAAGATCGCCAGGGGAAACTTGTGCGTAGCTCGTCAGGGATTCGACGGTCGTCAGGGCATGGCTCGTATCGGTC
>JABMDG010000145.1 GCA_015904045.1 Nitrospira sp. | reverse complement strand
TATGGGTGGCTGATGAAGTCGTTGTTGGGACGGATCAACGAACTCAAAAACTATCCGCATATGGCGCGAATGAACCACTGGGAAGGCAAGGTCGTGCTCCGGGCCGTCATCAAGGATGACGGGCAAGTGCTCATGGTCGATGTGCAGGAAAGCTCGGGCCGTTCTGTTCTGGATAACGACGCGATGGAAACGCTTCGTAGGGCCTCCCCGTTGAAACTGGAGCAGCCCTTGGGGAAGCCCCAAGTGGCGATCCTGATGCCGATCAGCTATACGCTTCGTTAACGTGTGCACGGGGAAGGTGAGTGCCGTACTGACACAATCTCGCCAGAATGTGAATCTTCGCTTCCAGCAGCGGGGGTTCGTTCCTAAACCATAGAGGCCTTCAGAGCCCATCGCAGAAGGAGAAGTGCGATGTTTTGGTTATTGTTATTGAGAATGAGAATAAGAACTAGCTTTACAATGATCGGCCTTGCTCTGGCCATTGGACTGGCAGGCGGTCTTCCGGCGATCGCCGAGGAACCGCCGGCTGAACGGACCCCGGCTGCGCAGACGCCCAAGACCGCGGCACCGCAAGACTCATCAAATGCCCAGCAGCCTGAAGGTGCGGCGGCCGAGCAAAAGCCGTTGAAAGTTCCTCTAACAGAGGTGATCGGCACCGCGGCGAACGCACTGGACCATATCCCCGGTTCCGGAAAGGTCGTGACCAGCGAGAGCATAGAACAGAACCATCGGTTTTCCATCAATGAAGCGCTACGCGAGGTTCCGGGTGTTCATGTCCGCGATGAAGACGGCCTCGGTATCAGGCCCAATATCGGTATTCGAGGGCTGGACCCGACGCGCAGCAGGAAAGTGCACATTATGGAGGACGGCGTCCCGATCATGCTTATGCCGTATGGCGACCCGTCCTCCTACTACTTTCCTCCGATCTTCCGGTTCGATCGCATTGAGGTGCTCAAAGGCAGCGGTCAGCTCCTCTATGGTCCCCAGACCATTGGCGGGGTGATGAACTTCATCACACGCATGCCGTCAGCCACTCCCGAAGGCCATTTCCAGGTCTGGGGCGGCAATTTGAATTACCTCAATACGCACTTCGATTACGGCGGCACGTGGGGAAAGAGCGGGTACTTGGTCGATTACACGCATTCGCAAACCGATACTCCGCGGTTCAGCAACATCCGCGCGAAGATCGATGACCTGACGTTCAAAACCGTCCAGGAGTTGAGCGACCGGACCCAGATTCTGGCTAAGTTTAACTATTATCGAGAGAGTTCTGGGATCGGGTACCAAGGCTTGACGCAGGCCGAATGGGCCACCCGCGGCGAAGATAGGCAGACGCCGTTCGTCAACGACAATTTCGACTTCATGCGGCTCGGCTACCATGTGGCGGTCAACCACATGTTCACCGCGAACCTCACCTCAACCACGAACCTCTTCGGCCACTTTATCCAGCGGGATTGGAGTCGCCAGTCTCAACAAGGGGTGGACATTAACGGCAATCCCGTCGGCGGCATACAAAACGGCAACGGTATTCCGGCAAGCGCGTATGGTGTGGTTCCCGCCAACCGGCGATTCACCAACGAACGTGAGTATTGGGTCTGGGGCGTCGAGCCTCGTTTTCATTACTCTCATTCTATCTTGGGGATCAGGGCGGAAGCGGACTTCGGCGGCCGATACATGTTTGAACAATCGGACCGCAAACAACTGCTCAATACGGTCTCAGGCACCGGCTTACCCTCAAGCTGCGTCGTCGCCGTGGCCGGAGCCAGTTGTTTGGGTGAAAACAATAAACGCACCACCAACGCCTATGCCTTCTTTGCCCAGGAACGGTTGTTTCTTGGCCCATTCACCCTGACGCCTGGGTTCCGCGTCGAACATATCAGCTACGATCAAACCAACAGATTGGCGAACAGTGGGTCTGGGAATTACGCCAAAACCAACTTTACGGAGGTGCTGCCGGGAGCCGGCATCACCTATTCGCCGTTCAAGGATCACACCTTGTTCTTCGGCGCCCACCGCGGCATGTCACCGCCACAGGTATCCGATGCGATCGTGCTCAACACCGGAATCGTCAATGATCTGGGGCCGGAACTGAGTTGGACCTATGAGTTGGGGGTACGAGGAAATCTGGCACCCTGGGCCGGTTACGCCATCACCGGCTTCCAAATGGACTTCGACAATCAGATCATCTCGCAGTCAGTGGCCGGTGGCACCGGCGCGACGTTGACGAGCGCCGGCAGGACGCAACATCGAGGCGCCGAAGTGGCGACCCGAATCGATCTGTTGGACGCCGTGACCGGCCGAAACGATCAGGAAGATGTCACGCTCGATTTCAACTATACCTGGGTGGCGCAGGCCGACTTCAAGGGAACACGAAATAGCTCTATCACCTCCAGCACAGCACTGCTCCCAGGAGAACCGACAACGCTGAGTGTCAGCGGAAACCGGCTCCCCTACTCGCCGGAACATTTACTTTCAGCCGGCATCGGCTATGCCAATCGGGGATTCAGTCTTGGCCCGTTCAATGCGCGCGTGGAAACCCAGTGCATCAGCGATCAGTTCGCGGACGACCGCAATACCACGAACGCTACACCCAGCGGTCTACGCGGCATCGTGCGGGGCTGGTGCATGCTCAACGCATCGGTCAATCAGCACGTCAAGATGATCAATACGACCTTCTTCTTCACCGGCAAGAACATGCTCGACCATGACGTCATCATGGACCGGTCGCGCGGCATCTATCCCGGCCTGCCGGCCCTCTGGCAAGCCGGAGCGAAGTGGACGTTCTAACGCAACCCGGCAGGCGGACGGTCTCCTGACCGTCCGCCTGCCAAAAAGGTTCACCATGAAACAGTCTCACCTCCATACAACAATCGCGCAAAGGGAACGGTCAACAGAACAAGTGCGGTGCCTGTGCGGACAACTCCTTGCCCGCATGGTCGACACAGGAATCGAGCTGAAGTGCAAACGGTGCCGGCAACTCGTCACGATTCCGTTTGCGCGCATCGCCGGCTTTCCGGACAAACTGATGAACTGACTGATCGTTCATTGTCAGTAGCGGCCAGAGGTTGACACCCAGAGCCCAGGATCACATCAATGGTCCTGGGCTTTTTCATTGCGTGGAGGATGACATGCGCACAGACGCGTTAGCACACATCGAGCCGGCAGTCCTGACTATTCAAGGGCTGCTCGGGAAAATCGATCGTCTCCGGCTTCCGGCGTCCTCCCGCCGAGACGTGGTCACCATCCTGGTGCGCCAAGTGAGCCAAGAGCTTGACCGCGCCCTGCCTTGGCAGGCCGGTCACAGTACCGGCACCGCTGTCATCGCCGACCTGATAGGGCAATCGCTGGGATTAGACGCCTCGGAATTGCATGATCTCACGCTTGCCGCCTTCCTCCATGACATCGGTCTCCTGATGCTGCCGGCTGGGCTTCGGCAGGGTGGGAGAGCACAGGACCCCGCATCGTACGTAGCCATCCAGAATCATTCGCGCCTCGGAGCCAACCTCTTGGAGCCCTTCGCGTTTCTGCGCGGCGCGTCGGTCCTCGTCGCGCATCACCACGAATGGTGGGACGGCTCGGGTTATCCCTACGGCATTAGGGGAGCATTCATTCCGCTCGGCGCCAGAATTCTGGCTGTCGCCGACGCGTTCGAGGCAATTCAGGTTCCCAACACGCCTGATCGCGGCTTCCGCGACCACATCGCGCTGAGGATCCTGAATGTCGCGTCGGGGACGCAATTCGACCCGACCGTTGTGGCCACGCTCGCAGCGGCTATGGAAGAGTCCCTGACGAGAGGTGTGGAACCAGAGAACAAGGGATGATGCCGCCGAGGTTTCACGCCCTCGGCTTCGCGGCGGGAACTTGCCCCTCCCACTGCGGCGTCGGGATCCTCACAGCCTCCCGGAGGACCGCGCCACCCCCTAACTCCTGTTCAGATCTTGGCGTAGCAAAGAGGCGCCGAAGGAAGCTACTTCTTGATCTGCACGGCAAGGTAGTTTTCGAGACCGGTCTGCTTGATCGTACGCAGTTGAGTTTCGAACCAATCGATGTGCTCTTCCGTATCAATCAGCATGTGCTCGAACAGATGGCGCGTGGTGAAATCGCCTACTTTCGTGCAATGCGCAACACTGTCCCGCAATACCCCGGCATCCTCG
>JABMDG010000144.1 GCA_015904045.1 Nitrospira sp. | reverse complement strand
GGATTTCCATGCCTCCTATGCCGACCGACCTTCACGCAGCGCTGTACTATGAAACCATGTCGGACCACTTCGTCCGATGCACGCTCTGTCCGCATGACTGCAAGATTGCACCGGATCGCCGGGGACTATGCGGAGTTCGAATCAATCAGGACGGCCGCCTTTTCACGCGTGTGGGAAACCGTATCGTCTCGGCAGAGATCGATCCGATTGAAAAGAAGCCGTTGTTTCATTTCCTTCCCGGCAGCACGGCCTACTCCATTGCAACGGTCGGCTGCAATTTGCGCTGCCGGTTCTGCCAGAACTGGACCATCTCGCAATGGCCGAAGCTCAGGGAAGTGGTGGATCGCGGCGAGGAGGCGACTTCCGCGATCGGTGAGCATCCGGCGGGTGAGTGGTGCGCGGAAACAGAGCCGCCAGAGGCGCGCTGGGGGATCGGAACGCCGGTGGTCCTCTCCGAGCTGGCAGCGCAGGCCGAGCAGACAGGGTGCAGCAGCATCGCCTATACCTATACGGAACCCACAATCTTCTATGAGCTGGCTCTCACAACCGCGCGGCGGGCGGCGGCGGCGGGATTAGGCAACGTCTTCGTGACGAACGGGTTTATCTCGCTCGATCCCCTGCGGGAGATCGCGCCGTACCTCAGCGCGGCAAACATCGATCTCAAGTCCTTCCGCGACAGTTACTACAAGAAGTTGTGCGGAGCCAGGCTGGAACCGGTCTTGGCGGCCATCCGGGAATACAAGAAGCTCGGCGTCTGGATCGAACTCACCACGTTGTTGATTCCCGGGTTGAACGACGAGGCCGGCGAGTTGAGGGACATCGCGCGCTTTATCAAGACCGAACTGGGCGAGGATGTGCCCTGGCACATCAGCCGATTCTTCCCTGCCTACAAGATGATGCACTGGCAGGAAACGCCGCTCCGTTCCTTGCTGCGGGCCAGGGAGGTCGGCCAAGAAGAGGGGCTGCGCTACGTCTATCTGGGAAATGTGCCGCAAGAAGAAGGAGCCGAGAATACGATCTGCCCCGGCTGTGGGACGATCGTCATCCGTCGATGGGGGCTCACGATGGTGGAGAATCGGCTGCGAGCCGGTTCTTGTCCGGACTGCAACCGATTCGTGGCGGGACGGTGGGCTGTCGGGAACTGAGTGGGTCCGCCACAGTCGAGATCGCAGAGGTCTGAGCGATGGGTCTGATTGCACCGATGATTCTCGAGTCCTCTCGGATTCCCCCCGCTCAGGAAGCCGTCGAAATAGTGGAACGCAAGGGATTGGGCCATCCCGACACCATCTGCGATGCAGTGATGGAGTCCGTGGCCGTCCAGCTGGCGCAGGCGTACATCAAGACCTGCGGGCGCGTCCTCCATTTCAATGCCGACAAGGGGATGTTAGTGGCCGGTCAGGTTGCCTGCCGATTTGGTGGAGGCTCGGTGCTGGCTCCGATGCGGCTGGTCATGGGCGACCGAGCCACCTTCGAATGGAAGGGCAAGCCTATCCCGGTGAAAGAGATCGCCGAACGGGCTGCGTATACATGGTTCAAGCGGCACTTGCCGCGCATCAAGCCCATCAAGAATCTGGAATGCCAAGTGGAACTGAAGCCGGCGTCGGAAGAGCTTCGGTCCGTAGCCGAGCGGCCTCGGGAAGCCGTGGCCAACGACACCTCCGCCACGGTGGGGTACGCTCCGCTCACGCCGACGGAGCGCCTGGTGTTCCAGGTCGAACAATTTCTGAACAGCCGTGCTTTCAAGAAAGAATTTCCCGACACGGGTGAAGACGTGAAGGTGCTCGCGGTACGACGCGGCAAGGATTTGACCGTGACTGTGGCAATGCCGTTTCTGGCTCCCCTGATCCGCAACGAGTCCGAGTATTTCAAGCGAAAGGTAATGGTGGGACGGGTGCTGACGGATTTCGTGATACGAAAGAGCGGGGACCGCTTCTCTCCGCGCCTGTTCTTGAATGTGCTGGATCGGCCCGGCACCGGTGAAGCCGGAACCTACCTGACGCTGCTGGGGACATCGGCCGAGGCTGGAGATTCCGGCGAGGTCGGGCGAGGCAATCGTGTCTGCGGAATCATCTCACTCCGCCGGCCGGCCAGCGCCGAGGCTGCGCCGGGAAAGAATCCCGTAGCCCATGTGGGGAAGATCTACAACGTGCTGGCACAGGTGTTGGCGGAGGACATTCATAGAAAAGTGCGCGGACTGCGAGACGTCACTGTCTGGATCACAAGCCAGATCGGCCAGCCGATTTCCTCGCCGCAAGCCGTACTCGTCGAAGTCATCCCGAGAAGAGGCATGAAATTGGAGGCCGTGCGTCCGCAGATTCAGCGCGAAGTCCAGCTGGCCTTCACGCACATGCCATCGTTTTGTAAGGCTCTGATGCAGGGCCTGTACGCGGTGTGCTGATCACTGAGTGCGTCATGTGTGAATCGTGAAGCGTAAAGCGTGGTCACCAGGCCTAAGAGGGGCAACCGGTTCAACATTGCCGATCGGGAAAGTTCCGGTAGATCTGCTCCGTCACCTCCTCGCACGTTTTGCCAAGAGCCGCGATCCGTGCGTCGTGGCTGGCGCAGGGATAGGGCTGGATGCGGCGGCGATTCGTATCGGGAGCAAGATGCTTGTCGCTAAGACCGATCCCATCACCTTCGTGGCTGACGAGATCGGCACCTACGCCTTGCTGGTCAACGCCAACGATCTGGCGACGATGGGGGCGACGCCGAAATGGTTTCTGGCTACAGTGTTGCTGCCTGC
>JABMDG010000143.1 GCA_015904045.1 Nitrospira sp. | reverse complement strand
CAGTGTTTCCTCGACCTGATGCGCCCCCGCCATCCGCAGTTGCCGGAGCCACCGATACCGGTCTACTCTGCCTGTTGATCCTGGCCCGGTTCTACGATCTCCCGGCCGACGGCGCGCAGCTCCGCCACCAGTTTGCGCAGTCCGGCCAGCCTCTCTCCGATACGGAACTGCTTCGCGCTGCGAAACATCTCGGGCTGAAAGCCGGCGCGACCAAGACCCAATGGGGTCGATTGCTCGGGACTCCCTTGCCCGCCATGGTCAAGCGCCACGACGGCCGTTACGTCGTGCTGGCCAAGATCGAAGCCGAGAAGGCGCTAATTCAAGATCCGGCCGAAGCGCGCCCGCTCATCTTGTCTCGTGAGCAATTCGAATCGGCCTGGACCGGGGAATTGCTGCTCCTTACCAAGCGGGCAAATCTGCGGCTGCAAGACCTGAAATTTGACTTCACCTGGTTTATTCCTGCGATCGTCAAATACCGGAAGTTGTTGGGTGAAGTGCTGGTCGCCTCGTTCTTCCTGCAACTCTTCGCGCTCTTGACGCCGCTCTTCATGCAAGTCGTCATCGACAAGGTGCTCGTGCACAAGGGCTTTACCACGCTGCACGTGCTGGCGATCGGCATGATCACGCTGGCGGTCTTCGAGGCGATCTTGGGCGGGCTGCGCACCTATCTGTTTGCCCACACGACGAACCGGATCGACGTGGGCCTGGGCGCGCAACTGTTCCGCCATATCCTGGCCCTGCCGCTCTCGTACTTCGAAGCCCGGCGCGTCGGCGATACGGTGGCCCGGGTGCGTGAGCTGGAACAGATCCGCCAGTTTCTGACCAGCAATTCCGTGACGGTGGTTCTCGACGTGATCTTTACGATCGTCTTCCTGGCCGTGATGTGGTTCTACAGCCCCATGTTGACGATCGTGGTGATGGCCTCGTTGCCGTTCTATGCGTTGCTGTCGATCGCGATTACGCCGGCAATCCGGGCCCGGCTCCATGAAAAGTTCAATCGCGGCGCAGACAATCAAGCGTTCTTGGTGGAGACCGTCAGCGGTATGCAGACCGTCAAGGCAATGGCGGTCGAGCCACCGCTGCTTCGCAAGTGGGAAGAGCAGCTGTCCGGCTATGTGCGGGCGAGCTTCCGCGCGACGAGTCTGATCACGGTGGCCGGTCAGGTCGCAACCGGTGTTCAGAAGATTACGACGGTGGCCATCCTCTGGGTCGGCGCCTATCATGTGATCGGCGGGGAGCTGAGCATCGGACAGTTGATTGCCTTCAATATGCTGTCGGCTCAAGTGACGGGCCCCATGCTGCGCCTGGTGAATCTCTGGCAGGAGTTTCAACAGGTGGGTATTTCGGTCCAACGGTTGGGCGATGTGCTCAACACGCAGCCGGAACCCTCCTACAATCCCAACCGCACGACGCTGCCCCACGTTGCAGGACAGGTTGTATTCGATGATGTGACATTCCGCTACCGCCCGGACGGCCCCGAAGTGCTGCGAAAAGTGTCGTTCTCAGTCGCGCCCGGGCAAGTCATCGGCCTTGTTGGACGGTCCGGGTCCGGGAAGAGCACGATGGCCAAATTAATCCAGCGGCTCTATGTGCCGGAGCGCGGGCGCATTCTGGTCGATGGCGTCGATCTGGCGCAGGTCGATCCGGCCTGGCTGCGGCGGCAAGTGGGTGTGGTATTGCAAGAAAACTTTCTCTTCAACCGCTCGGTGCGGGACAATATCGCGTTGACCGATCCCGGCCTGGCGATGGAACGGGTGATCCAGGCAGCCAAGCTGGCCGGCGCCCATGAGTTCATTCTCGAATTGCCGGAGGGCTATGATACGCTGGTCGGTGAGCACGGATGTTCTCTCTCCGGCGGGCAGCGCCAGCGTATTGCAATCGCACGGGCCTTGATTGCGGACCCGCGTATTCTGATCTTCGACGAGGCGACCAGCTCGCTGGACTACGAATCCGAAGCGGTCATCCAACAGAATATGTCGCAGATTTGCAAAGGGCGCACGGCCTTCATCATCGCGCATCGGTTGACCACAGTGCGCCCGGCCCACCGGATCTATGTCGTTGAACGGGGCGAAATTGTGGAGCAAGGCTCGCACGAGGAGCTGCTCCGCATGAACGGGTTCTACACGAGACTGCAACAGTTTCAGGACGGCGGCGTGCAGAAG
>JABMDG010000142.1 GCA_015904045.1 Nitrospira sp. | reverse complement strand
CACAACCTCTCACGCTGATTAACGCGTCCGGCATCGGCTAGTACGGAGCCAGTGACGATCGTGTGCTGGATGAGGGCAGCCAACGTGGCCATGGCTTTCTCGCCGATCTCTGTCTTGCATGGGAAGCTGAAGCGCTTCGGGCTCAGGAATTCGGTGCGCGGGTCGTCACGTTGCGGACCGGAATGGTCCTTGGAAAAGACGGCGGCGCGTTGCCAAAGATGTTACTGCCATTCAGACTGTTCGCAGGCGGCCCCATTCTGCCAGTTAGTCAGTGGGTGTCCTGGATCCATCGAGAGGACCACATCGGCATGATTCGATGGGTGCTCACGACGCCAACCGTGTCCGGTCCGGTTAACGCCGTGGCACCAGAGCCAGTGACCATGAGTCAGTTTTGCAAAGTACTTGGACAGTCGCTCCATCGTTTTTCCTGGCTCCCTGTGCCGGGCTTCATATTGAACATTGCACTGGGTGAATTGGCGACGCTCATGACTACAGGTCAACGGATCTATCCGGAGAGAGCTCTGTCAGGTGGATATGTCTTCCATTACAAGAAGTTAGCGCCGGCATTGCAGCACATCCTGGCAGCAGAATAGCGACAGACGCCGGGGGCTTGACAGATACTTGGCACGATGGCATACTGATAACGCTTCTCATAATCGTCAAGGAGAGAGCGCCTTGTACCTCTGCTTGTGCAACGGGATTACAGAGTCGGATGTACGCGAGGCTGGACGGACCGGCTGTGTGATGCCCTGCCAGCTCAAGTCCAAGTTCAGGCTCAAGCACACGGGCTGCTGCGGACGCTGCGCCAAGAATATTGATACATTCGTCGAAATCGCCGTTCAGGGCGCATCGACACCCTGTCCCACCATGTCGGACCGCTAGACACTGCCCCCCTGAGCTCCTCGTATCTCGTGAAGCCCGCTTCGACTCAGCGAGGCGAGCGTGAAGCGCAGGACGGGAAGAAAGTATCTCCGACCTTTGTTTGCGAGATACGCTTCACGAGATACGCGTATTCAAGCGAGGCTGTCTGGTGAGCTGGGACAAACTACTGTGCGGAGGCCCTGCTGATGAGCTTTGCAACATCTGCGACACGACGGCCCAAGGCCTTGGCCTCGGCCAGCTCTTTCTTGTCGATCCCTGGACTATCACCTTCCGTCGTAGCGGACGCCCCGAATGCGCCGCCGCCGCTGACGACGATCATTTGATTTCCCAACATCGCGGCGAGAATCGTCAACATCGTGATCTCCTTGCCGCTGGAAATCTGGCCTCCGGTGGCAAAGGCCGCACCGACCTTGTTTTTCATTTTAAAATCGGGAAACACGCCGAACTTGAACTGCCAGTTGTCGAAAAACGTCTTGACCTCCCCCGACATATTGGACCAATAGACTGGGGAGCCGACAATCACAGCATCAGAGGAAAATAAGTCATCCGCCGTCACCTGGCCGACTCGCTTAAGCACCGCGAGAGTGCCCGGAACCGACCTGACCCCCTCGGCCACTGCGTCAGCCATCTGCTCCGTATTCCCCGACAACGAATGATAGGTCACCAGAACTTTGACCGGGGGCGGAGCCTCTTCGGCCCATGACCACGAAGCGATACTGACAACGATCGAGAAGGCCAATACGGATGCAAGAGGGTTATTCATGATAGCGGAAGCGACAAACTACAAGGAACGTGGACGTGAAGCGCTGGATAGAATGAATGCATCTACGTCCGAGATACGAACTACGCTTCACAAGGAACAGGCGCCGGGTAGACTAGCGCCTAATCGTCTCTTCTTCCAT
>JABMDG010000141.1 GCA_015904045.1 Nitrospira sp. | reverse complement strand
TGATGTTGGAACTCAAGGTCCGAAACATCGCCCAACAGACGCTCGAAACCGTCCGTCGCACCAGCTTCAAAGGCCCCCTCCTGTACGCCTCGTTCCTGCACGACGAACTGACTCACATTCGGAAGGCCGATCCAGGCGCCTCGCTGATGGTCTTATTTGATAGATTTCCCCCCGCCTCCGTCGCCCATGCAATGAAATACGCCCCGTCGCACGACGGCCTTCGCCACAGCAAAACTACTCACCGCCTTGTTCAAACGTTCCACAGCGCGAACTTGCTCGTCTTCGTCTATACGCCAAATCGACCGGCCGACATTCAGCGCGCCATCTGTCTCGGCGTCGATGGCGTGATCTCGAACTTTCCCGATCGCATTCCGCACGGGTAATCATTCGGGCCCTACTTACGCTACTGTCTGAGACAAACAGCACACAACACTTCCTTCACGCTCCCGCTGCAGGCGGTCACAGAACACGATCACGCCGAATACAAACAGCGGACGATTTCGGTGGTGTTGAACAGCAGGGCGTTCAGGCGGGTATAGGCGGCGTGGCCGTAGTAGTGGTCGCGGACGTCGGTGGACCCGGTGCAGTCTTTATAATCGGCCAGGAGGCAACGGCCTTCACTGGGAAAACGCACGGCACGGCGGGCGCATTCCAACCACCGCTCGAATCCGTCGTAGGGCTCGACCATTTCCCAGATGGCCTTGTTCGCGGCCTTGGCCGCGTCGGTCGCCGGAACGGCATCGCTGCCGGCCACCGCCAGTTCCTGGACATAGTCGCCACCCCACGCGATCGGCATTTCCATCGTAATTTGTGGCAACTCCATTTTAGCCAACCACGTTTTCCCATCGGTCCTGAGGTTTCTGTGATTCACGACATGGACCAACTTGCCGATGCCGGACGGGTCCCATCCGTACCGGACCGGCGTCCCGAACGTGACCATATCGATCACGGCGCCGTTCAACCAGGCCGCAGATCCGAGCCACGGTTCAATCCGTGTAATGGCAGCGGCCAGGTCAGCCTGGCCTGTTTCGCGCGCGTAGGCAGCCACGGTACCCAGCATCTTCGGTCTCCCTGTAATGGGACTGGGGCACAGCAGATTCGAGACTAACGCGAGTACCAGCCCGGCCTGCCCGTGGGCCTGCACGAGAATCCGGTCTCCCGTGCCGAGCACTTGTCGCTCACACATTCTGTGGAGATCGGCGAGCAACCGGACGGCAGCGGCGGCCCGGCCAAGATGATGGTGCTCCGACGCCCATAGCAGTCGGCTACAGACGATCGGTCGAGCAACCTGCTTGTTGAGCGCGTGTTCAGCCAGCGTGACGTATCTCTCCGTGAAATTGCCCGCATCGCCAAGCCGTTGATCGAGCGATTTCCACGTGGCATCGTCATTCTGAAACGGCGGTGTCAGGCCGTGAGGAAACACGGGAATCCCGTTTTCTCCATCTCGCATGAGCGACAGCAAGGCATCCAGCCCGGACACGCCGCGAGAATAGCCGCGCTTCAAGCCACCGACTTCGTCCAACCGCTGGATGCCGAACACGTCGGTGCTCTGGATCGATCCATGAATAAACACAATGCCCCGAACGCCGGCATCCAAAAGCGTTGTCCCGCACTGCGCCATGGCCTCGAACCACGCAGGAGACTCCGGCTGTGCCCCCGGCATCAGTTCGGCTGTAGACAAACGATCCCCGGGATTCTTTCGCGACAGTTCGTCGTGCTGAAAATTATTCTCGGTGGGCATGGAGAGGGTTTTCTTACCTGAAAGCCGGTACCTCGCGCAATGAGGATCGGATACCGAGAATAAATTTCATTGATAAATTAAAGACTTGCAGCGACCGGATTTATCCAATCCAGACCGCCCGTACTGCAGTGATGCCTTCTTGCAGCAGACGCATTGCACTCGCACAGGTATTGACAAGCGAACCTGACCCGCCCTAGAGTACCGCCCTCATCTCCATGTCCGTGGAGCTGCTCAGCGGCAGACACGGCTGGAGGGGGAGGGCCTGGCAATTCCACAGGGTTGCTTGAACGCCCTCAGATTGCAGCACTGTCGTTGACCTGACGCTGATCTTCCTGCGTCAGGACAATCGGCAGGCCACTCATCGACAGGGAGGCCAGTGATGGTGCCCCGATTCCCCCGATGGGCGATTCATTCCTACCCTCCCTTTCAATACCATACGTTTCTTCGTCGGACCGTGAATGGGCCCTGTATGATCATGTTGCAAACAGGAACAGTTGTGCCGCACGCGTTATCACCGGATAGATGATCCAACCACCACCACCAGGAGGAAGTACCATGCAGAGACGACAGTTCATGGCGAGTGGATTTTTCGGACTGGTCGCCGCGGGACTATGCCTGCTAGCCACCGGCCCGGCGCAAGCGGCCTCGTTGAGCGGACCAGCCAATACCCAACCGGCCTTGGAACCACAGTTCGTATCCACTCCGCAATTCGTCGTATTGTCGGATTGGAAAAACGAAGCGGTCTTTGACAAGGAGACCGGGTTGGTGTGGGAATTGTCGCCCGCGAAGAATCAACTGGATTGGGCCGGGGCACAGGAATATTGCCTGAACCTCGCAGCCGGAGGACGGAAAGGATGGCGGCTCCCCTCGGTGCATGAGCTGGCGAGTCTCGTCGATCCAGGGGTGGCTCCTCCCGGCCCGACACTACGAGCCGGCCATCCCTTCACGAATGTGCAGTCCGCCAACTATTGGGGAGCCCCGCCGAATCCGCAATATGCGGCTCCACCGTGGTACGTGTTTTTCTCGAACGGCCGTACCAAACTCGCAGACCAGAAGACCGGTAAAGCGCGCACCTGGTGTGTCCGGACCGCCGAAGTGGATGTAAGCGAGCAGCATTAATCGGCATCGTACGCTTGTGCTCGCGCAAGCGTACGACAAATATGGGGGGCGGGGAA
>JABMDG010000140.1 GCA_015904045.1 Nitrospira sp. | reverse complement strand
GAGCGGGCGCTGCTGCGGTTTGAGACGCCGCCCGGGCAGCAGAGTCAGATTGATTGGGGGCAAGCCACCGTGCCCTTCCGCGCGGGGCCGATCGTCGTCCACGTGTTCGTGCTGACCCTGGGGTTCAGTCGCCGCGGGTTCTATTACGCCTGTGCCGATGAGCGGATGGCCCAGTTTCTCGAGGCGCACGAACGGGCCTTTGCCCATTTCGGCGGCCACACGCGGGAGCATTTGTATGACCGCCCCCGGACGGTCTGCTATCCGGATGACACTGGGCGGCGGATCTGGAATCCCACCTTCAAAGCGTTTGCCGACTATTGGGGGTTCGAACCGCGGGTTTGCCGGCCCTACCGTGCCCAGACCAAGGGCAAGGTCGAATCGGGTGTGAAGTATCTGAAGCGGAACTTTCTGCCTGGACGGACGTTCATCGATCTCGTCGACTTCCAAACCCAGCTCGATGAATGGACCGCCACGATTGCGGACCGCCGCGTCCATGGCACAACCCATGAGGAGCCGGTCGCCCGATTTGCGCGAGAACGTGACCACCTGGTCCCGTTGGCGGG
Source organism: Nitrospira sp. (assembly GCA_015904045.1). Next base: position 1,304 of record JABMDG010000140.1, on the reverse strand, counting down.
ACAGTCCAGCTTTCAGCACGAGGCGCGGGTCTCGCGGATCGTGGCCGAGGATTATCTCGTGAGTGTGGCGACGAACCGCTATTCCGTGCCGTTTCGTTTCATCGGGCAACGGGTCGAGGTGCAACAGCGGGGGGAGACGATCCACATCTTTCATCGAGACCAGGAGATTGCGACGCACCCCGTGCTCCCCGGACCCCATCAATTCCGGATCCTGCCGGAGCACGGCCCCGGGGCGATCGCGCGCCTCCCTCGCCAGCGCCGATCAACGGTGACCGAGCCCACCCGACGGATGGCGGCACCCCCCGAGGTCGAGGTCCGGGATCTGGCCTGCTACGAAGCGCTCTGCGGGCGCACAGCGGTGCAGCCATGAACGCCGCCCACCTGGAACGGCTCCGTGACCAACTCACGCGCCTGCGGCTGTTGAAGAGTCGGGAGCGTCTGGAGGCGCTCTTACAAGAAGCGGCAGCCAAGGAGTTGTCCTATGCCGAGTTCCTCGACCAAGTCCTCAGCGAAGAAGTGACCGCCAAGGCCGCAAAGAACATTACCATGCGGACGAGTTTGGCGCGGTTTCCCTTCGTCAAGAGTTTGGAGGTCTTTGACTTCAGCTACCAGCCTTCGCTGGATAAGAAGCAGGTGCAGCAGGTGGCCACGTGCCACTTCATCGAGCACGGCGAAAATGTCGTGCTGCTGGGGCCGCCGGGGGTCGGCAAGAGTCATCTGGCCATTGGACTCGGGCTCCACGCGATCGAACGGGGCTACCGCGTGTTATTCACGACGGCCGGTGCCATGATTGCGACGCTCACCCGGGCGCTGGCGGAGAATCGGCTGGAGGACAAGCTGAAACTCTACACGATCCCCCGATTGTTGATCATTGATGAGATTGGCTATTTGCCGATTGACCGGACGGGAGCCAACTTGTTCTTTCAGCTCATCTCACGCCGCTATGAGAAGGGGCCGATGATTTTGACCAGTAATCAGAGCTTCGGCGCGTGGGGGGAGGTCTTTGGGGACCGAGTACTCGCGACCGCGATCCTGGATCGGGTGCTCCACCATGCGATCACGATCAATATCCGGGGCCATTCCTATCGGCTCAAGGAGAAACTCAAGGCGGGGTTGATGCGACTGGACGAAACGGCAACAGCCACCTAACCCGGGTGGGGAATTTTCGATGACCCGAACTGGGGAGATTTGGATGACCCTTGACAGCGGAGGGCCGCCCCGGGGAAGGCGCGGCGCAGATGCCGCCCCAGCGTGCGCAGCAGCCCACGGGCGCCCCGCGTCGCCGGACTATTGCCGGGCCGCAG
>JABMDG010000014.1 GCA_015904045.1 Nitrospira sp. | reverse complement strand
GGCTCCTTGCCTTGAAGCCATTCAGCCGCTTCCTCCCTGGCCATGGCCTCGATCTGGTCTCGTGTCGCCTCGGCGCCGACTTCGAGCTTTGCCCGCAACCTGCCGTTGACCTGGATCGGAATCGTCAATCGGTCGCTCACGGTCAGGGCCGGATCGAAGATGGGCCAGGGTTGCTGCGAGACACTTGGCTTCCCCCCAAGAATCGCCCAGAGCTCCTCGGCGAGGTGCGGAGCAAAAGGCGCCAGCAGGAGTACGAACGGCTCGATCACCGATCTCGACCGTTGTTCGACCTTCGTCATCTCATTGGTAAAGACCATCATTTGCGAGATGGCTGTATTGAAATGCAACGCGTCGATGTCCTCCGTCACCTTCTTGATCGTCCGATGCAGCAATTGCCGATGATCAAGGCTCGGCACCGAGGTCACGACCGCATTCGACAATCGTCCCTGGTCATCGACCATCAACCGCCACGTCCGATCCAGAAATCTCGTAATGCCCTCCACCCCTCTGGTGCTCCAGGGCTTCATCGCTTCGAGCGGGCCCATGAACATTTCATAGAGCCGCACGGCGTCTGCGCCGAACTGGTCCATGATCTCGTCAGGATTCACGACGTTGCCGCGTGATTTGGACATTTTCTGGTTGTCTTCGCCGAGCACGATACCCTGATGCACCAGCTTCTTGAACGGCTCCGGCGTGCTCACCAGGCCGATATCAAAGAGGACCTTGTGCCAGAAACGGGAGTACAGAAGATGCAACACCGCATGTTCGCTGCCGCCGATGTAAAGATCCACCGGCATCCAATAGCGTTCTTTGGCGGGATCGACAAGCTGTACCCGGTTGTTCGGATCAATAAACCGGAGGTAATACCAGCAGGACCCGGCCCATTGCGGCATGGTATTGGTCTCACGGCGGGCCGGTTTGCCTGTCGCCGCATCAGTCGTCACCAGCCACTCCTCTAAATTCGCCAGCGGACTTTCCCCCGTTCCAGACGGCTTGAAGTTGCTCGTCTCCGGCAGAACCAACGGCAGTTGCTCTTCAGGAATCGGGCATGGCTCTCCCTCCACCCAGTTGATCGGAAACGGCTCGCCCCAATACCGTTGCCGGGCGAACAGCCAATCGCGAAGCTTATAATTGACTGCTCTGGCTCCCTTCCCCTGCTTGGCCAGCCATTCCGTCATTTTCGGAATGGCCTCGGATGGCTTCAGCCCATCGATGGATAGTGCACCGTCTGCAGTCGTGGAGTTTACGACGGTGCCGCGCTCTGTATCGGTAAAGGCTGCATCAGCGACAGTCCCGCCGGCAATCACCTCTCGAATCGGCAGCTGATACCGACGGGCGAACGCCCAGTCCCGTTCGTCATGCGCCGGAACCGCCATAATGGCCCCGGTGCCATAGCTCATCAGCACATAGTCGGCAATCCAGATCGGCAACTGTTCACCATTGACGGGATTGACGGCGTAGCCGCCGGTAAACACTCCGGTCTTGTCCTTGTCGAGCTCTTGCCGTTGCAGATCGCTCTTGGTCGCCGCCGTCTCACGATAGGTTTGGACGGCGGATTTTTGCCCGCCCGTCGTAACGACATCGACCAACGGATGCTCGGGGGCGAGCACCATATAGGTGGCACCGAACAGCGTGTCCGGTCTGGTCGTGAACACACGGATGGTTCCCTTGGTCCCAGACAACGAGAAATCAACCTCCGCGCCAATGGAACGTCCGATCCAGTTCTTCTGCATCTCCAAAGTCTGCGATATTCCCCTTCGACCAATGGTGCATGGGGCTTACCCTCTGGCGTCGAACGCCGCCTGCATTTCTGCGACGATGTCGGCCACGGTCGCGGCTGGATCGGCTGCGTCGCGGATGGGCCGGCCGATGACGAGATAGTCGGCGCCGGCAGTAATCGTTTGTGTCGGCGTGGTTGCCCGGGCATGATCGTCTACCCCCTTGCCGGCTGGCCGGACGCCTGGCGTCACGAGCGTGAACCGAGGCCCGACTTTCTGGCGAAGGGCGGCTGCTTCTTCACCGGACGCTACCACCCCGTCGCAGCCGACTTCGGACGCAAGCAGCGCCCGCGCGGTTACCAAGTCCTGGACGGTCCGCTGGATGCCCATGTCACGCAAGTCGTTGCCGTCAAAATTTGTAAGCACCGTGACGGCCAGCAACTTGAGCGCCGAACCTTCCCGGCCCTGCACAGCCGCCGTGAGGGCCTTGCGATTGGCATGGACGGTCAGGAAATCGACACCCATCGACGCGACCCGCGCCGTCGCCCGTCGGACCGTTTCTTCGATGTCGAGAAACTTCAGGTCAAGGAATACTCTCATCCCCCGCTCGACGATCCGCTTCACCATGTCCGGCCCCGCCGCCGTATAGAGCTCCAGCCCGACCTTGACGAAGGACAGATGGCCATGGAGCCGGTCCAACAGCCGCTCCGCCTCGGCGGCAGACGGCACATCCAGCGCAAAGATCAACCGGTCACGCGCCACGATTTTCGACATGGGGGGCTCCTCCTCCTTCCGATCCTTGACGACTCGCGACACCCTATGATAAAAATCACATTCCTTTCTGGAGGAAAAGACAATGCCTGTGATTCATAAGTCCACAATCCGCCGGGCTCGCCAAGCTGAGCGCCGACATGACCGGAATCGGGCCACTATGAACGCTGTGAAGACGGTCGTCAAGAAGGTCCAATCGGCCCTGGCCGAGAAAAAACTTGATGACGCCAAGACATCCTTGCGCGAAGCCGTCGCCGCGATCGGAAAAGCCGTGTCCAAAGGCGCCCTCAAGCGCAACACCGCGTCCCGCCGTGTGTCTCGCTTGACGCTGCGTGTCAACGCCCTGTCCGGCTCCCGCTCCTGATCGTTCGCACATTCGACACTGGACGAGCCGCAACCCGCCCTGCCGGCCCGGAAGGCCTAGGCGGCGGTTCCACAGACGACTTCTTCACGGAATCGCACAGCCGCAGCAGCAGACGCTCCATCACAATCTTCGGACGGCTGTTGCCACCGCCTTTGAGCGTTCCATCGGCATCGAGAAACAGACGGGACGCCGTCAGGAGATGCTCGTCAGAAAATCGGCCCAAAAACGGCCGCACCTTCATCGGGTCCATCCGCAACGTTCGGGCTGCCTCGCCTTCACGCCCACCGGTCGCCAGCGACTCTTTGACCTTCCACAGGCGGCGATACTGCCAGGCCAGCGAGCCCAAGATCCGTAGCGGGGCTTCACCCGCCTCTAGATTGCGCGCCAGAATAGCCAGGGTTCTCCCGCGATCGGCGGCGGCAATCGCGACCGTCAAATCGAACACTGATGCGTCAGGTTCGATTCCCCGGAGCGCCTGTACATCGGCAGCGGTGACATCCCGGTCGGCCGGCACGTAGGACGCCAGCTTCTCCAATTCACGGCGCAATCCATAGAGCGAGCCAGCAGCGGATTCTTTTAGGGTGTGCCGCGCCGGTTCATCCAGCCGGAGGCCCACCCGCTCGGCCTCGCGCGCGATCCAGGGAAGCAGCTGCGCCTCGCGCAAGGGAGCGCAATCGACCGTGACAGCCGCGCGACCCAAGGCTTGGGAAAATTTCAACCGGCCGTCCAGCTTCGGGCCCACAAACACCAGCGTGGTCGTCTCCACCGGCTCTTTGACGTAGTCGAGCAGCGCCTCGCCTTCTCGGGCCGGCAGTTTGTCCGCCGCTTTCACCACCACCAACCGCCGCTCGGCGAACACCGGTATTTCGGCCGCGCAGCTTCGGATATCCGACCCGCCGGCCTCGTCTCCATAAAACAGATCGTAATTAAACTCCCCGCCGTCCCCAAGAATCTTGGCCTTGAGCACCGCGAGTGCGTGATCCCTCAGCAGATCTTCTTCTCCAACGACCAGGTAGAGAGGGCAGGGGGCTCCCTGATTCAATGCTGCTTCGAGCTGGAACGAACTCACCGTCGATGCCATCGTAGGACCCACCAGATGGTTACGGCGTCGCCGTTGCCGGCTTGGCCAATCCGCCCGATTCGACGAGCAACAAGAACCGCGCCGCCAAGTCTGCGGCGGCCAGGCGGCCGGCCTGTTCCAGCGCGCGATTCTGCAAGGCACGATTGAATTGGAGATCGGAGGTGACATAGAACTCGGAGGCGCCTCTCGCCAGTTGGGTCCAGACGACTCTGTTCGTTCTCGTCTCCTCAACCTGGACTCGGACCACAACTTCAGCCCGGCTTTCCAATGTCCTCGTCTGACTGAAACTCAACGTCGGCGCCGTCACCGACAGAATCTCACCGGTCAAAATGAGATCGGCGGCCTCAGAGTCCGGCACCACTTCCGCTCCACTGCCGGATGTAAATTCATGGCGTATATAGTTGGTATAGCGGGTTTCCAGATTCGGCTCGAAACTCTTGTTGACCAAGGTCTGAACGATCAGACGCGGCGGCGGCTCCTGCGACGCCGACGGTTGCCCGCCGCCAATGGTCGGACCGGCTCCCTCCACGCGGAATTGGTACCCGCACCCGGCGAGCCCAAGGCTCGCCGCCGCGAGACAAGCAAGACTTGCGCGACGCAACCACGACCGACCGCATACAATACGCCCTTCTCTTCCGTCTCGCTTTTCCCGCACGTCGCGCCCCTCACGCGTATCAGATTACGAAGTTGATCAGCTTCTTTTCGACATAGACGACCTTCTTCGGCTCTTTGCCCTGGAGCCATTCGGCCGCTTCGACCTTGGCCAAGGCTTCCACTTGGTTGCGTGTCGCCTCGGCACCGACTTCGATTTTTCCGCGTAGCCTGCCGTTGATCTGGATCGGAATCGTCAGCCGGTCGCTGACCGTCAGGGCCGGATCGAATCGGGGCCACGGCTGCTGCGAGACGCTCGGCTGATGGCCCAACCTGCCCCACAACTCTTCGGCCAGATGCGGTGCAAAGGGGGCCAGGAGCAGCACAAACGGCTCGATAACGCTCCGTGACCTTCGCTCAGCCTTGGTCATCTCGTTGGTAAAGACCATCATCTGCGAGATCGCGGTGTTGAACCGTAGGGATTCAATGTCCTCCGTCACCTTCTTGATCGTCTGATGAAGCAAGCGCTGCTGGTCGGGAGTCGGCACCGACTCGACAACGGCATCAGACTGCCTCCCCTCGTCATTCACCATGAGACGCCACACCCGTTCCAGGAACCGTGTAATCCCTTCCACCCCTCTGGTACTCCAGGGCTTCGTCGCTTCGAGCGGGCCCATGAACATCTCGTACAGCCGCACAGCATCCGCGCCGAACCTGTCCATGATGTCGTCGGGGTTCACCACGTTCCCCCGTGACTTGGACATTTTCTGATTGTCTTCGCCGAGTACGATGCCTTGATGCACCAGCTTTTTGAACGGCTCCGGCGTGCTCACGACGCCGATGTCGAAGAGCACCTTGTGCCAGAAGCGGGCGTACAGCAGATGCAACACGGCATGCTCACTGCCGCCGATATACAGATCGACCGGCATCCAATACCGTTCTTTCGCGTGATCGACGAGTTGCGCGGGATTCTTAGAGTCGATGAAGCGAAGATAATACCAGCAGGAACCGGCCCATTGCGGCATGGTGTTCGTTTCACGCCGGGCCGGTTTCCGGGTCACCGGATCAGTCGTCGCCAGCCAGTCGGTGAGATTGGCCAACGGACTTTCTCCGGTTCCCGACGGCTTGAAATTACTTGTCTCGGGCAACCTGAGCGGCAATTGCTCTTCGGGAATCGCTCGCGCTTCCCCCTCCACCCAGGTGATTGGAAACGGCTCGCCCCAGTACCGTTGGCGGGCGAACAGCCAATCTCGCAGCTTGTAGTTGACCGCCTTCTTGCCCTTCCCGTTCGCGTCCAGCCACGCCGTCATCTTGGGAATGGCTTCAGCAGGCGTCATCCCGTTGATCGAGAAGCTCCCGTCCGCCGTCGCCGAATTGATGACGGTACCCCGATCCGTTTGGGTAAAGGCCGCCTCCGTTATGTGGCCTCCGGCGATCACCTCGCGGACCGGCAGGCGGTAGTGACGGGCAAATGCCCAATCCCGTTCGTCGTGCGCCGGCACTGCCATGATCGCGCCGGTGCCGTAGCTCATCAGGACATAGTCGGCAATCCAGATCGGCAGCTGTTCGCCATTCACAGGATTGACAGCATAGCCGCCGGTAAACACGCCGGTTTTGTCCTTGTCCAGCTCTTGCCGTTGGAGATCACTCTTTTTGGCGGTCGTTTCACGATAGGCTGAAACGGAGGATTTCTGCTCGGCAGTGGTCACGGCATCGACCAGGGGATGTTCCGGCGCGAGCACCATATACGTGGCGCCAAACAGCGTGTCCGGTCTGGTGGTGAACACGCGGATCGCCCCATTCCGGTCGGCCAGCGCAAAGTCCACCTCGGCCCCGACGGAACGCCCGATCCAATTTTTTTGCATCTCCAGCGTGCTCGGCGGCCACTCGACCAGCTTCAAGTCTTCGAGCAGCCGATCGGCGTAGGCCGTAATCTTGAGCACCCATTGCCGCATCGGTTTCCGGACGACATCGAAGCCGCCCACTTCGCTCTTGCCGTCGATGATTTCTTCGTTGGCCAGCACGGTCCCGAGCGCGGGGCACCAGTTCACCGGCACCTCGGCCACATAGGCCAGGCCCCGCTCGAACAGTTTCAAGAAAATCCACTGGGTCCATCGATAATAGTCGGGGTCCGTGGTGCTGAGCTCCCGGTCCCAGTCGTAGGACAGCCCGACCCGCTTCATTTGGCGCTTGAACGTGGCAATCTTTTGTGCGGTCGTGATCGCGGGGTGAATACCGGTCTTCACCGCGTATTGTTCAGCCGGCAGGCCGAACGCATCCCAGCCCATCGGATGCAAGACATTGAAACCCTGCATCCGCTTATAGCGGGACACGATGTCGGTCGCCGTGTACCCCTCAAGGTGGCCGACGTGAAGTCCGGACCCTGAGGGATAGGGAAACATGTCGAGGCAATAGAACTTGGGCTTCGACGGGTCGTCCATCGCCCGAAACGGGCGGTGCTCCTCCCAGTACGCCTGCCACTTCGCCTCGATTTCGCGGTGATCGTAGGTGTTGGTCATTGTCTCGCCACACCGGGTTCAACCGTCAGCTCCCAGCCTCACACCCGCTGATCGCCGACAGCTGCAATCTGGCTACCGAATCCGCGAATCTAGCATAGACCTCTTGGACGCAACAACATGGTCGGCCCATAGCAACGCCGTGCTTTGATATACTGCGCGCGACAATGGGACTCTACAGTCAACACATCTTCCCACGGCTGATGGATTGGTTGATGCGGGGTGAGGAATTTCAGCGGCTGCGAGCCGGCCTGCTCGCACATACCCATGGCGACGTCTTGGAGATCGGGTTCGGAACCGGGCTCAACCTCGCCCACTACCCTCCACACATTGCCTATCTGTCTGTCGTCGATCCCGCCATCCTCCTGCCTCGCAAAGTCAGAGAGCGAATCTTGACCGTCTCGTTTTCTGTCCAAGCCTCGCATGTGACGGCTGAAACACTGCCGTATCCGGATCGCCGATTTGACACCGTCGTGAGCACCTGGACACTCTGCACCATTCCCGATCCGGTGCAGGCCTTGCGCGAGGTCGCGCGGGTGCTCAAGCCGGACGGAACCTTTCTGTTTCTCGAACATGGCCGAAGCGACGACCCGGCAGTCGCCACGTGGCAGAGCCGGCTGAATCCCGTCCAGAACCTCATCGGTTGCGGATGCAACCTGAACCGACCGATTGACCGGCTGCTCGCGCAAGCCGGGTTGACCATCGTCGATCTGGACCGATTCTTGATGCCGCACGTGCCCAGACTTGCGGGCGAGATGTATCGCGGAACCGCAACGCCTCGGGTGTCTTGACGGAAAGATCGCGCTAGCGCGGCGGGCGACCGTTCAGGAGCGGGGCGAACCCCGTAATCGAACAGAACTCGGCGAGCGGAGTCGACGGCAGTTGAGAGCTCGACTTGGCGCTGTGAACGAGATGCGCCACGCCGAACCGTTTGGCTGCAATCAGACATCCTTCATCGTCATCCATATAGAGAGACCGTGCCGGATCAAATCCCAACAACCGCTGGCAACTGGGCCAATACTCCGGCCGCATTTTGAGATAGCCGACTTCGAAGGCGTCGACGATCCGGTCCACCAGGCGATCGAGGCCCGTCTTGGCGGACTTGACCGACACACCAGCCTCATGCGCGTTTGTGATGATCGTCACACGCTTTCCCAGCCGCCGAAGGTGGCGCAAGAATTCCTCCGCGCCCGGCAGGAAGCCGATCATATGGTCCAGTTCCTTGTGCAGGGCCACGACGTCGATGCCGACCCGCTTGCTCCAATAGTGCAGATCGGTCCAGGCGAGCTCGCCTTCGACCGACCGGTACATGGCCATCAAGCGGTCGCGGGACTCTTCAAACGACAGGCTGTGCAACGCGGCATACCGGCGCGGGAGTTCTTCTTCGAAAAAGAAGTTGTCGAAGTGCCGGTCCAACAACGTACCGTCCATGTCCAGCAGAACGTCGTCGATTTGGCCCCAGTCAATGAAGAGCTGAGGACTGTGTGCTGAGTGCTGAGCCATGAACGAAGTATACTGGAAGCTCGGAAGAGAAGACGATATGGTTGTCTTTATGAAAATCGCTATGTTACGGTCCGGCATCCTCTTTTCGGGATATTGACTGTTTCCTATGACTTCACCCTCAGCACTCAGCACCCACTCCTCAGCACTTCCGCTGGTCGCCCTCATCGGCCGGCCGAACGTGGGCAAGTCCACGCTCTTCAACAAGATCCTGGGCTCCAGGACCGCCATTGTCGATGATGTGCCCGGCGTGACCCGCGACCGAAACTATGCGGATGCGGCCTATCGGAACCGCAAATTTCGCCTGGTCGATACGGGGGGACTCGACCCCTCGGCATCGGATGGCATGCCGGCCCTGATCCGCCGCCAATCCGAATTGGCCATCGCGGAAGCCGACATTCTGATCCTCCTGCTTGATGGGCGTGCTGGAT
>JABMDG010000139.1 GCA_015904045.1 Nitrospira sp. | reverse complement strand
GTGACTTTCATGGCGGTATTCCTCTTCTGTGATGACGATGAGCACAGTTCCTGCCTAGACATTGAGTTCGAGCAATCTCGATGCCACCATGCTCATCTACGCATCGTTCCTGGATTTCCATGATTGATTGATGGGGAGACGAAGCACGGACTTTTCGAATCAGGCAACTGGTTGGGGTAGGCGTCTACAGAGAAGTGAATCTCTGTGGGGCAAGGTGCAACAGCGGACGAGTCCTTACGAGGGCCGTGATCGATGAACACCAGGGGAATGTGGCCTCTCCTGTTCTTCCTCGTTCTCTTGGGGCTGCTGCCCTTCGTCTTCGGCCCGCTCATCGGCGCGGACCTGCTGCATCTGCGCGATATCGAAAAGATCGCCACGGGCATCGCCAGCATCGGCGGCGCCGGCTTCTTCGAGGGGATCGTGCTCTCCGCAATCGTCGCGGCATATCTGGCATAAAACTAGCCATCACAAAAACAATCAAGCCTTCGCTGTTCCCTCGGAAAGAGGCGCGTACTTCTCACCTTTCCCCCAATGCCATTCCATAGCTAAAGCCCAGACGGCAGCAACCGTCGAGTGAAATAGACATACCATTGAGCTGAGCAGTTGCAGCGGTCTATCTCACGCCCACCTTTCAGAATGGGGTGGAATGCCACAATGAAGCCCGCCAGATTTCTCCTCGCCGATCACATGCGCAACGACAGCCCCGTTATTTCAAGGATTTCACGGGCCAGGTGTTCCTTGAAAGAGGCCCAGTCTTTGCTCCCACTCTCTTTGAAAAGGCACCTACGACAACAGCGCCTTTTGTGGTGCGCAATCCTCCGTCCATGACAAATACACTTGTCATGGTGCCGCTGCAGTGAGAATCCATCACACCAACACAAGGAGAGTTACCATGAAACCTAGGCCCACCTTCACACTGTCGCTCCTCGCGCTCATCCTGGTCCCGGCGCTCGCGTTCGCACAAGTCAACTTTCCAAAGAACAGCTACTACGTCGGCATGGGCGACAGTGTTGCCGCCGGCGAAGGCGCGATGCCCGTGCGTTCGGCAAAAAGCAGGAAATGGACTTCTCCAATATTGGAACGCGGGGCGCCAGAAGCTGGGATCTGCGCGATCACCAGGCGCCACAGGTGCTCTGTGCCGAGCCAGAACAGCGTCCGACCGTTGTCACCATCACCGCCGGGGCCAACGACTTTTTCAGGAATGATTTCGATGTGGTCAGCAGCGCGAAACGCGTTGCCCAGGCCGTTGATTTACTGCTCAATAATGACGGGGTTCTAAGTCCGAATCTTGGAACCACCTCCGTTCTCGACCCTGTCACGAATCAGAAGTGCCGTGCGCTCCAGAATGTCACCATCCTGGTATCGAACTACTACATCATTCCGCACCCCGTGCCCGAGATCTTCCAGTTGCTTAATACGGCAGTACAGGGATTCAATCAGGCGCTCAGCTTCTTGGTGCTGCAGCAAGTTGTGGTACCGACGGGGTCAAGAATCGCGGTTGTGGATCTGTACACACCATCCCTGGGGCGGCAGGGGCTCGTGACGATCGATCGGAGGCTGGGGTATACCGGGCCTTTCGATTTCGATATCCATCCGACCAACCTGGGTCACACCTTTATCGCCGGCGAGTTCAAGAAGGTCTGGAATAGTCTGCCGTAGTGCCCCCGGTCCTTCAGCGTGCTGTTCATTCAGCGTGGCGGAGCGTGGAAGATTGGATGTCTCAAGCGAAGGGGTTCGGGGAGCTATCGTCTGGCTCCCTCGAACCTCAGTTCGGCAGGCGCCGCTCACTCAGG
>JABMDG010000138.1 GCA_015904045.1 Nitrospira sp. | reverse complement strand
GGACGGGTCCAAAATTCGATTGTGTCCCCGAACGTCCGCGTACAAGACCACGCAGATGTCAGGGAATCCATTCTCATGGAGAACGTGACGATCGGCGCGCAGAGCCGCATCAGACGTGCCATCATCGACAAGGATGTGACGATCCCGCCACATACAGAAATCGGGTACGATCGAGAGGCCGACTCGCAACGATTTACGGTGACAGAATCAGGCCTCGTGGTCATCTCAAAAGGAATGAAGCTGCATGCCGCCGTCGATCCATCCGGTTGATCTCATCGCGGCGCTTCGCCAACGACATCTCACGCCAGCTATTGTGTTTCTCACCTCACGGCGAGCCTGTGACGAAGCGATGGAAGCATTCGATCACGCCGATCTCGTGCTTCCTCCGGTGCGACAAGAGGCGATCGGGACGGCGCTCGAACGGGTCATCGCGCAGTATCCGAGCATTACCGAGCATCCCCTCATTCCCATCGTGCAACGAATCGGCGTCGCCGCCCACCATGCTGGACATCTGCCTTCGTGGAAAATTGCGATCGAAGAGCTGATGCGACAAGGCCATCTCGATGCGGTCTTCGCCACGACGACCCTGGCGGCGGGTGTCGATTTTCCAGCCCGCACGGTCGTGATCACTCAATCCAGCATCCGCAAATCCCGCGACTTCACCGACCTAACCATCGGCGAAGTCCAGCAGGTCGCCGGTCGAGCCGGCCGCCGCGGGAAAGATCATGTCGGATTTGCAGTCATCACCCCATCTCCGTATATCGATCTGGCGGTTCTGACCAAAGGGTTGACCGGGCAGCCGGAAGCCATCGATAGCCAGTTTACAATCAGTTACCCGATGGTCTTGAATCTCTTAAAAGCCCATCCCCATGAGCAGATCCAAGGAATCTTGGCCAAGAGTTTCGCGCAATTCCAACTGAACCAGCGCGCTGAACTCCTCGAGCACAAACTCGATGCTCTCCATGTTCAAATGGAACCGTTCGGCCCTCGCGTCTGTACGGACTGGATCACCCAATGGCAAACCTTCGACCATGCGCGAAGGCACCGCCACATTCGGCATCAGACGCACCGGTCAGAATCGCCTGAAATTTCAGCTCGGTTGCCGTTCCTAAGCCCTGGGCGTGTGGTAGGGCTCAGCAGAGGCCGCGGGATTGTGCTCCGCCAATACCGGAGTAAAGGCCAAAAGACTTCCATGCTCACCATCTTACGACCAGACGGCGCCGTCACTGAATGTCCGGTCACGAGCGTAAAAGAAGTCTACGACCGCACATGCGACTTCGTGGAGACGCCGACCTATCCGTGGTGTTCCACCGACACGTTCGATCGACTCAGTCATCAATTGGAAGAACTCCCGTCGCGTTTGCCCGTGCTTCCTATCCTGACCTCCACCAGTCACGAGCCACTGCCCGATGCCATTGTCCAATCGATGGGAGACTTCCCCTGCCCCACGTGCCCTTCGCGACCAGCCTGCCAGAAAGACTTCATGACCGCGTCGCGACTTCGCCAGGAACAACAGCGTCATACGAAATCCATACAAGCACTGCGGGCCAGCTTATGGCATCGCTTTCAAGAGCGTGTGAACGTATTGCAGAAATTTGGGTATCTCACGCTGGCGACACAATTGACGATCGAAGGCGAATGGGCACGGCTGATCCGGATCGACCATTCGCTGCTAATTACCGAACTGATCCGTGCGGAAGCCTTTACGGGAGGAGACCCCTCT
>JABMDG010000137.1 GCA_015904045.1 Nitrospira sp. | reverse complement strand
ATGCCGGCATCCTCACAGTGTTTATTATCGTAGCGGGAATCCTCGGCGCACTCCTCCTCACCACACGCATTACAACGCCACTGCAAAGCCTCGCCAACGCGGCTCGGCAACTCGCCAAAGGAAACGATGCACCGGTTCCGCTCATGGCCTCCACGACCGACGAAGTCGGTGAACTGACCCGAGCATTCAATGTGATGACTGAGTCCTTGCATGAGCGCAATCAGGCAATCACCAGTAACCTCGACACCATCAGACGGCAAGTCCGGCAGCTGACGACGGCGCATCAAGCCAGCGCGGCCATCGCGAGCGCCAACATGCTCGACATGGACCAACTGCTCGACACGGTCCTCGCTTTGTTTATCGATAACCTCGGATTTTCCCGGATGGCGGTCTTCCTTCACCATCCGGATCGGAGCTGCGCCTCCGTAGCCAGAATCCTGGGCGTTTCGCCTGAAATTGCGGCGGCTGTTCGCCGGATCGACATACCGGTCGTGGACAACGGCGGTGGCACAGCAGATCTTCTCTTGCACGGCAAACCGTTACTGATCCACGATATTGAACCCTTCACTCCACGCCTGCACCCGCCGATGCTTGAGTTGGCACAACGCACTGGGGTGCAGTCGTTCGTCGCCGTACCGCTTCAGAGCCATGGGAGCATCCTCGGATTCCTGGCCGGCGATCGAGGCCTGCAGCCCTGTACCGACGATGATCTTCATATCCTGCTCACGATCGCCGGCCACGTGGCCGCCGCCATCGACAATGCCAAGGCCTACGCGGATCTGGCCGAATTGACCCAGCACCTTGAAGAGCGCATTGCGCAACGGACCGAAGAGCTGTCGCGCGCCAACGCACAACTTCAGGAGCATGACCGTCGTCGGTCGACGTTTCTCTCCGTCGTGTCACATGAACTGCGGACTCCGATAGCGGTGATCGGGAGCTTTGCGGACAATATGCTGGACGGCGTGACGGGGCCGCTGACCGACCTGCAACATACTTATCTCGCACGTATTCAGCACAATGTCGCCCGGCTTGGGAGAATCATCGTGCAATTGCTCGATTGGTCGCGCCTTGATACCAAGAAAGTTGAGCTCCGCGTGGAGGAAGTCTGCATCCACCAGATCGCAACGAGCACGGCTGACAATTTACGGATGGTCGCCGCAGAGAAACAGGTGTCCCTCGCCGTGGCGTCGGCCGAGTCGCTTCCCCCCGTTCAAGGCGACCGCGACAAATTGGAACAAGTTCTGTGGAACCTCATCGGAAATGCGATTAAATTCACCCCGCCAGGCGGCCAGGTCACTGTCGAGTTTTGCATCTCTCCATCAGGGTTCGTGCGGACCTGTATCGCCGATACAGGTTGTGGGATCGACCCAGCCCATCGCTTGCGCATTTTTGATGAGTTTTCGCGGGTACCGTCAGCCCTGCCCGCGTCACAGGGCGCTCAGCTGGGGCTCTGTATCACAAAGACACTCGTCACGATGCATCACGGAGACATTTGGGTGGACAGTGAACCCGGAGGCGGGTCACGTTTTTACTTCACCCTCCCGGTCGTTGGATCGGATAATGCCTCAGGCCGGATGACATGAGCGTTTGGTGAGATCTGCGTGGCGCTGCCCAAAGCAGCGCCGCACACATCTAGAAAGGACACGCCTACGATGCGAGCGAAAATCCTTATCGTCGACGACGACCCTGATATTCGCCTCAGCTTGCAGAATCGTATCAGCTTCATGGGACACGACCCGGTAACCGCAATGGACGGAAAGGAGGCGCTTCGCGTCATCCAGGAGGAGGAGCCTGATCTTGTCCTGCTAGACCTGGAGCTTCCCCTCCTCTCCGGGCTGGACCTGCTCAGGCAAGTCCGTGGCACCGTCACCCAGAACCACTCCC
>JABMDG010000136.1 GCA_015904045.1 Nitrospira sp. | reverse complement strand
ATCGAGGAAGAGGGGACGATGAGCAGTTTCCAGGGGCTGCGCGACGTCATTGCGGCGCAGGGGCTGTTCAGTTCCCTCTATACCGACCGCGGGACCCACTATTGGTACACCGAGGAGGCCGGGGGGAAGGTGGACAAGACGCGGCCCACTCAGGTCCACCGGGCGTTGCACCAGTTGGGGATCACGCTGATTCCCGCCTATTCGCCGGAAGCCCGGGGTCGATCCGAACGGACCTTCCGCACCCTCCAAGATCGGCTGCCCAAAGAATTGGCGCAGGCCGGCATCACGGACATGGCGGCGGCGAATCAATTCCTCCGCACCCGGTTTGTCCCAGCCTACAACCAGCGGTTTGCGGTGCCGGCCGCTGAAGCCGGCACGGCGTTCATTCCCTGGGTGGGGACCTCCCTCGCCGAAATCCTCTGTGTGCAGGAGGAGCGCGTGGTGGCCAACGACAATACCGTACGGTACCAGGGCCGGAGTCTCCAGATTCCCCAGGACCGGCATCGGTACCATGATGTGAAGGTGACCGTGCGGGTCCACGAGTATCCGGATGGCACGCTGGCCGTGTTTCATGGCCCCCGGTGTCTGGCGCGCTATACGACCGAGGGGCAGCTGATCAACCCCGACGCCACGCCCGCGCGGCACAAGGACCCGACCCCTCGGTCTCGTGCCCGACCGATCGTCGCTCCTGGGGCCACGGTGTGCGCAAAATAAATGCAGCGGGCGACTGAACGATCCGCGACAGGAAGAACCGGACAGATCATGTGCTCCATCCACCGGACAAGTTAACTTGCTATCTACAGGCATACTGCGAAGGATTTCGATGGGTTGTGTCTATCGATCTCGCCATCTGCTTACCGGCCGCAACGATCACCTCGGCCGAAATGGCAAAACATGGCTTCCCCGAACAGACTGCGACACTTTCCCAGGATGAGCAGACACAGAATACTCCCCGCAACACCGTCACATGGGGGCCTCTCGGCGCCCATCGTTCCGGGTCCGTCGGACCGAACAATGCAATGGCTGGAACAGCGAGCAACGCCGCCAAGTGAGTCATCCCTGAATCATTCCCGATGTAGAGAACGGATCTCGCCAGGAGGCATGCGACGATTGAAAGATCCCCTCCTGCAATCACCGGTACGGCGGGAACCAGGTTGGATAAACCGGCTACGGATTTCCGGTCGGCCGGCCCTTCTAGAATGAGCGGGCACATATCCTCACGTTGGAATTGCTCTATCGCCAAGGCCAGGACTTCGGGATTAACACACTTCCGGCGGCTTCCACTGCCGGGATGTATCAGAACGATGGGCCGATCGAATGGAATCCCCATACGTTCAAGATGGACCTGTCCTTGCTCCATAAGATGAGAGGGGATCGGCATCTGCCCATCGAGCGAGCCGTTCCCTACCGCCTCGCCGATCGTTTCCAAAAAGCGATCGCCCTGATGCATAGCCTGCAATTCATGGCTAAAGGGTGATTGAATTATCATCTCCCGAACCCCGCAGCATCGCAGCGCAGCCGCGAGAGTCCCTCCTTCGTCATTGATCCAAGCAACGGTACAATCACACTCGTTGAGCCAACACCCGAGTTCGGTTGAGGCAGGGACAGAGCCGGCAAAGAGGTCCGTACAGGCAGCACCTTGCACGGGTATCCACGCATCGACCATCCGGCACTCCAGCAGGAACCCTCCAATCGGTTCGTTCGAAATGAGAAGACTACGATGCTGTGGAAACCGCGCCAGAAAACGCCTCATCGCCGGCACCGCCAGCACGACATCTCCGAGAGCGCCGGGGTGGAGAATGATAACAGTACGTGCCATGTGATTATGCAGACGAAGCGGGATCCGTTCCACGCGCATGCCGCATGCGCGCGGCATCCAGATCCGCCGGCGTATTGACGTTGATAAACGACAGCCCCTCGTGGTCGATCTTCCGCAATTCGCTCTCGGCCACGAGCCGGGTATGAAGCGACTGGTGCGTGGCGAGATCTTGGATCTTCAACTGACGGGTATGCAGCATCCCTTCGATTACAGGAAGACATCGCCGGCTGTAGAGCGCATGCGTCGGTTGCAGTCCTTGTTCCAATCGAACCATGACGATGTCTGTCTTGTCTCTGAGAGAAACCATATAACGTACCAATATTGGATTGAGAAAGGGCATGTCACAGGCAACGACAAAGACATACTCTGTGTGAGCTTGCTTGAGTCCCGTATACAGCCCTCCCAGACTGCCGCAACCGGCTACGAGGTCACGAAAAACCGGAACCTCCGCCTCCAACGGCGGGCTGTCTTGCGCGATCACGACACAAACCGTTTGAAAAATGGATCGGAGTACGGCAAGAGTCCGTTCAAACAGAGTTTGCTCCCCGACAAGGAGAAATCGTTTGTCCTCTCCCATGCGCTTGCTCTTGCCACCGGCGAGAAGAATTCCTGTCACATCGCCAATCATGGCATCTTCGACAACGCGCCTCCTTCAAAAACAAAGAGGGGGTGAGTTTCCCCACCCCCTCCATCGGCTTTTCCAATAATCGTCCCGTTCAGATTAGAGCGTCTTGCCCTTCTTCCTATTGGCGCGACGGGTCAAAATCCATCCTTCCAACAGTACAACACCGAACGCAATCACGACCGGATAGATGTACGTCTCTTGTGGAATCGGAGGATTCATGAACGTGTAATAGAACGCCGACACGGCCATCTTCCGTCCTGCATCACCGTTATGCCCGTCCCATGCGAAGAAGACGGTCGGGATGTATTGTCCAACTTCGAAGAAGGTATCTTCATCGTAGTCCTGATCCTTCTTATTACCCACCGGACGTTGAATCATCACGTACCAACGGCCGTTCTTCCATTCACCCTTGAGGACTTTCAGATTCTCCTCATAGGTATCGCGCTCGACAAAGTCCTTATCCCATCCGGTTCCCAGGAACGCCCGGACTGATCCATCGGCTTCCCACTTCACAATATCGACAGGGAACTGCTCGTTGGTGCCGAACAGGTAGCGCGGCTTAATCGGAGAAGGCAGCTCTTTCCACTTCACCGCTGTTTCGATCGCGATGGCATCGTTATACACCTCGTACTTATTCTGATTGGCTGCGATAGACCCTTCTTCCCCCGTCTTCGGCTCCTGTTCCTTGATATCGATATTGACCTGCGTCGGAGCCCACGGAAGCTTCCCTTCCGCGACACTCTTCGTTCTATCGTCCCACTCGACGAGATACACGATGTGCTTATCGTTATAGAGTGAACGAACCCAAATATCGTCGATCCGATTGACGAAGTTTCTAGGCTTGTGAGTGATTTGTCCGCCCATTGCGACGTACCGCTTAGGCGCCTTCTGCCAGGCTTCATGTTCGATATCGGCAGGGATGTCTCCCTCAACAGGATCGGAGGGAATGACGAAATTGATTTTCGGCTTATCGGACAATGGATCGATCGGAAGCGGCTTGCCTTCGGCATCTCTTTCACAGAGGGAGTTCACGAAATTGGCAATGTCCCATCGCTCATCCACTGAGGTATTGTCAGCGAACGACGGCATCGGCGTGCCGTTGACGCCCGTGGAGAAGGTCCGGAAAATATTGGCGACATTATAGGGATCCTGGCGGCTTCCACGGAAGTTCCAGCACTTGTGCCAATTGGCCGGCTGGATCGAAAATCCCCAGTCATCCTTTAGATTGAAGGCATTGCCGTCACCCCGGCCTTCCATCCCGTGACACTCAACGCACTTCTTTTCGACGATTAATTCTGCACCGCGCTTCTTGCTCTCTTCGCTCGCAGCTTTCGGTTTCAGTTCGGCGAGCTGAAGAATAGTCTGAGTTTCAGACTGCTTGTCCGTAAATTTACGATCTTTCACCAGTTGCGTGGTGACGAAAGACAATACCTGAAGCCGCTGCTCTTCCGAGAGGATACCTTCCCATGGCGGCATGGCTGAACCGGGCAATCCGTGCGTCACAGTCTCGAAGAGATCGTTCTGACCGGCAACCGGCTTTTTTGCATCAAACAACGGCAACTCGCCGCTGGCCGTGTGGCGAATCTTGAATGTCCCTTGATTAAAATTACGCGGGCGAGGCCAGAGGCGATCGGCGCCCGGTCCATCGCCTGCACCATCGACACCGTGGCACCACACGCACTTGGTAAAATAGACCCGCTTCCCCGCCTCGATCATTTCTGCGGAGGGCTCAGCAGCCAGTTCTCCCTTTTTAAACCCTTCAGGAAGACCGCCTTGAGCAAAGACTATTCCGGCATTGGTGGCAATCAGGATAACTCCGAAGGCAGTGACGGCACCAATGCCGGCCTTCCGAGTGACGCTGTTCATCATATTGATCCTCATCTCGTCCATC
>JABMDG010000135.1 GCA_015904045.1 Nitrospira sp. | reverse complement strand
AACCGTGGTCGATGCCATCAACAGCGT
The DNA here is from genome assembly GCA_015904045.1 of Nitrospira sp. Next base: position 4,400 of record JABMDG010000135.1, on the reverse strand, counting down.
TCATCAGAACCCGATGTTCCTCAAAGGCATCGCCCTCCCTACAAATCTGAAAGCAACCTCTTCCCTTGCTGAGGCCACAAGTGCCTGCGACGGCATACTCTTCGTGGTTCCCTCACATGTCACCAGACCGGTCCTCAAGACATTGGCCGACTCCCTCTCGAAGCCGATTCCGCTGATCAGTGCGACCAAAGGGATTGAGGAAGGCACGGCCAAGCTGATGACTCAGGTGATGGAAGAGGTCCTCCCTGCCTCGATGCGCGGCTGGCTCATGGCACTTTCCGGACCGAGCTTCGCAACCGAATTGAGCGCTGGACTTCCGACTGCGGTCTGTCTGGCCGGCCCCGACAAGCAACTGGTTCAGCAATTTCAGCAGGCTTTGATGTCACCCGTATTCCGCGTGTACGCTGACACTGACCTGGTCGGCGTCCAGTTGGGCGGTGCATTGAAGAATGTCATGGCGCTGGCGGCCGGTGTGGTCGACGGTTTGGAACTCGGACTCAATGCGCGCGCGGCCCTGATCACACGCGGGTTGACTGAAATTGTTCGATTAGGCACCGCGATGGGAGCGGACCCGCGGACGTTTTACGGACTCTCCGGTGTCGGTGATCTCATTCTGACGTGCACCGGCACACTCAGCCGGAATCATTCGGTCGGTGTTCGTCTCGGCCAAGGAGAAGCGCTGGAGGCCATCGTGGGTGGAATGCAGGCGGTCGCCGAGGGTGTACGGACAGCCCATGCGGCGTTAGGGCTGGCCAGGCAGTATGGTGTGGACATGCCTATTACCCAGGAGATCAACGCCGTGCTGTTTGAACACAAATCGTGCCGGAAAGCCGTCAGCGATTTGATGGAACGCGACGCAAAAATGGAAAAGGGGCAGGCATGAATCCAGAACAGCTTGAGCAGTTGCTGACTCTTGTCCGCAATAGACGCGTCACAGTAGCCCAGGCGCGTGAGCGGCTGCGGTCTATGCCCTTTGAAGACCTCGGCTTCGCCTCGCTCGATCATCACCGGTCTCTACGGCAGGGATTTCCCGAGGTCGTGCTCTGTGAGGGTAAAACCGTTGCACAGGTGGTCGCCATTACTCGATCGTTCATCAAGAAGCGCGGCCCCTTTCTTGCGACCCGCGCAGAGCCGATCATGGCACGCGCCATCTGCAAGCTGGATCGGCGGGCCCGCTACCATACTGACGCGCGCATCGTCGCCATCCACCCTCCCTCACAGAAACCGCTGGGCCATGTGCTCGTCGTGTCGGCAGGTACGGCGGATGTGCCGGTGGCCGAGGAAGCCCGCGTCACGGCGGAAGTCATGGGGAGCCGTGTCGAGCGCCTCTACGACGTCGGTGTGGCAGGCCTTCACCGGTTACTGGGAAGAAAAGAACGGCTCTTCGATGCCAGGGTCATCATTGTCGTTGCGGGCATGGACGGAGCATTGCCGAGCGTCGTCGGAGGCTTAGTGCAGTGCCCGGTCATTGCGGTTCCGACCAGCCGTGGATACGGCGCCAGCTTTGGCGGGTTGTCTGCGCTGCTGACCATGCTAAATTCTTGCGCGGCGGGTGTCGGTGTGATGAACATCGACAATGGATTCGGGGCCGGCTGTCTGGCACACCGAATCAATGTTCTCGGTGAGGCGTCGCTCGTGAAACGTCGCATGTAGGACGTACAGTACGAGACGCGTCCCTCCCTCTTTATTTCACTTTCACGGTTCCCCGTTTGGGCCAGGCGACCATCGTCGTGCGAGGACCTTTGTCCCCGTTTGTCAGCAACTTTGTCCGAACCTCATAGGAATAGGTCCCGGCGCTCGCCAGCTGTTTGCGATGGTCTTGCCCGTCCCATAACAACGCAATGGACACCTTGGGTCGCTCGTGTTCACCCGCGACTGCCGGAAAAACTTCCACGGGCTGGCGATGAGTGAGAAAGCGAAGGGACGTCCTCGATGGCGAGCTGATGAGGGACGTCACCTCCAACAGCGCGGTGCTTTCGACTTCCCTGGGAAGTTGCACGGTCACATTGAATTGAAGCGAACCGTTGCCCGGCGTATACGGCGTCGGCGCGATGTTCAATTCGATGATCTTCAGTTCCGGTTCCGGACGGGGAGGCCTGGCTGACTTCTGCTTGGCCACGCCATCGATGGGCATAAGGATCGAGACGCACAGACCGAGAACCCCAGCCCAGGGGACTGCCTTTCGCAGAACTGTCTGAAGTCGTACCACAGACGACGGCGAGATCCTCATGCAAAGATCCGCGGCGCGACTGTGGCAAACACGGTGGGACTTTTTACATACATTCGTAACTGGGGGATAGCATAGCCATCATCGGCTGTCAATGAGCCAGTGCCGGCGATTTGCCGTTGACCTGCTGCTTCGGTAAGATGGGCCGCTGTTGCTCGGCGAGTTGAGGGACGGAGTGGGACGGCATCTTCATTTCGACTGTTTTTCAGGCGTCAGCGGAGACATGATCCTGGGTGCGCTGGTCAGCGCCGGCTTGTCTTGGACGCAGCTGGTCAGCGGGCTCAAGCGCCTTCGGCTGAAGGGGTACAGCTTACGCAAACGCGACGTGCACCGCGGCGCGTTGCATGCCACGAAGGTAGATGTCGTCATCCAGCGAGGGTTTGACCGTCCCCTCACCGTATCCCGCATTCGACGGATTCTTTCCGCCAGCACCCTGCCCGATCCGGTGAAACATCAGAGCCGCGCCGTGTTCGACCGATTGGCCGAAGCGGAAGGCTTGGCCCACCGAGTGGCGGCGCATGATGTCCATTTTCATGAAGTGGGCGTGATTGATTCATTCATCGACGTGGTCGGCAGTATCCTCGGCTGCCATCTCTTACAGGTCACGCGAGTGACGGCATCCGCCGTCAACGTGGGGTCCGGCACGATTCAGACATCCCACGGACTGCTGCCGGTGCCTGTGTGAGCTGGCGACGCCGACAGGCATGGCGTTGCTTCGGACGCTGGCATCGGAGTTCGGCTCGAACGCTGTGATAGAAACAGCGGTGGTCGGATACGGCGCCGGTGACCGAGATCCGGAAGGTTGGCCGAATGCACTGCGTGTGTTTCTCTCGGAGGAATCCCCCCGAGCAGGACGCCTGACCGATCATGTCATGCAGATTGAAACGAATCTCGATGACCTCAATCCGCAAACGTATGAACATGTGATGGAGCGGCTGTTTGCGGTCGGCGCGGTGGACGTCGTCCTGATTCCCGCCATTATGAAGCGTAGCCGGCCGGGTGTGGTGCTGAGTTGTCTCGTCGCGCGCGATCGCGCCGACGCCGTATTGGATGTCATATTCCAGGAAACCACAGCCCTGGGGGTGCGCGTGCAGGAAGTGGCCCGACGAATCCTCCCTCGGCGTTTCGTCTCCGTCAAAGTGCTCGGCGGGGTGGTCCGCATCAAGATCGCCGCCATAGGCGCTGGGTGGGAGAAGGCCGCACCGGAATATATCGATTGCAAGAACATCGCCGATCGAACCGGTCGCCCGCTCAAGAATGTCATGGAAACAGCGTCTCGTGCCTATGACGGCATGCAGGCCAAACGTCATCGGTCGTCATAAGAACACACCGACCATGGGTTTACTTTTTCCCTTTCACTGTTTACGGCTCAGCTTGCGAGGCAATTCGTGACCACCCTGCTCTATGTCCTCATGTTTGTCGCCTCCGTTGCCGTAACGCTGGGCGGCTGTGCGCTATTCACCAACGCCGTCGAATGGCTCGGCAAACGGCTCGGTGTATCGGAAGGCGCTGTGGGCAGCATCTTTGCAGCGATCGGCACGACCTTGCCGGAAACGTCCATTCCGATTATCGCCATTTTCTTTGGGGAGAGCCAGGATGAAACTGATGTCGGGTTAGGCGCGATTCTCGGGGCGCCGTTCATGCTCAGCACGCTGGTGTTACCGATTCTCGCGCTCCTGTTGCTGCTCTATACGTGGATGGGCAAACGCGCAGCGAAGTTTCATCTCAATTATCGAGAAGTCGTCACCGATCTGGCGTTTTTTACCGTCGGGTATATCGTCGCCTTGGCCTGCATCTACATTCCCTCTCGGCTCGCGCACATCATTGCGGCGATCGGACTTATCCTTCTGTATGGCTCATATATGAGGATGAAACTCAGCGCGCCCGAGGAGGAGGGAGGACCAGGCGGCCAGCTGGAACCTCTCATCTTTGCCAAATCTGCCGCCACGCCATCGCATATCATGATCGGGCTACAAGCGCTCGTTGGGCTGGCCGGACTGATTTTAGGCGCGCATCTGTTCGTCAGCGCAGCGGAATCGATGGCCGGCATGTTTGCGGTTTCGCCATTGATCCTTGCGCTGCTCATTGCGCCGCTGGCGACCGAACTGCCGGAGATGTCCAATAGCTTTCTCTGGCTCTATCGAAAAAAAGACCGCCTCGCTGTCGCCAATGT
>JABMDG010000134.1 GCA_015904045.1 Nitrospira sp. | reverse complement strand
TTTCTTGACTTGCCCAAGAGGCTCCGCGTAGGATGGCTCCAAGCGAGCGGGCGTAGCTCAGTGGTAGAGTCCTTGCTTCCCAAGCAAGTTGTCGCGGGTTCAAATCCCGCCGCCCGCTCCATACCACACTTCGTGTGACCCGGCGGCTCATCCGGCGAAGCCTTTCTTCATAATCGCCGCCGGATATAACCCACAAGTGGTTTCTTCTCGCACTGCTGCTTGCCCCGACCGCGAGCTCTTTATCGTCTCATCGTATTTGTTGCGAGCGGATACACACCTCAAGTGTCTTCCGGCGCAGCCGTTCTTTATTGCGCCGTCGGATACACCCCTCAAGTGCTCAGCCCACTCTGGTTTCTACTTGTTCCGATCACAAGGCGATGAGAGGCGTACCCATCACGCACGGTTCCCGTCAGTCTCACGCAGAGTGGTGCAGTGTTGAACGTTGCCTGGAGGGGCGAACGGAGAGAAGTGTCAGACCGCCTTTTTGACCGATCCTGAACGCAGGCAGCGGGTGCAGACGCGGATGCGCCGATGAGCGCCGTTCACGATCGCGCGCACGGTCTGGATATTGGGATTGAAGACGCGCCGGGTCTTGTTGTTGGCATGGCTCACATTGTTCCCGGAGGTCGGTTTTTTTTGACAGAGTTCACACTGAAGTGCCACGGCTCGTACTCCTTCTTGTCTGGTCGATGTTCTTAGAACGGCGGATGCTACCACAGGCGGGCGAGCCTTGACAAGCGGACCGATCGAGGAGCCGGTCGGGCGGCGCATAGTCGAGGCCGAATTGTCTCTTGCTGGCCCGGACTTGACAAGCTTTGTGTCTCTCTCCTATTGTGCCTGCCACATTGTGCTGCCTGGGTAAGGGAAGAGGGTGCAAGGCCCTCGCGGTCCCGCCGCTGTAAGTGGGGACGAAACCCGGAAGAGCCACTGTCTCGTAGACGTGACTCGTTATTCGTGAACCGTTAATCGCAAGAGTAGATCTCCTCGATTGACGAATAACGATTGACGATTCACCTCGCCAGATGGGAAGGCGCGGGGAGTAGGGTGAACCACGAGCCAGAAGACCTGCCCGGAGCGCTGACCGTTGTTCCCTCGAGGGCTGGGGAACAGGCGAGGATGATGATGCGGGAGCAATCCTCAGGGTCTATCTCAGGCCTTGGGGATTTTTTATTTTCAGGACGTTGAAACAGTCATCCGGCGGCGTTCTCGCGGCGCTCAGAGCCTGCGACGCACCCAACTACGTGCGCCTCGGCTGTTCGCTCGCTGCGGCCTTGCCGGGCTGCCTGTTTGAACGTCCTGATCGGGTCGATGGTGAGCGGCAATGCAACAGAGCCCTGATGCAGCGAGGTCTGTTTTTGGTCGTGGTGCTTGCCGTGGGTGCTCAGTCTGAAGAGGTTGGAGCTGACATGAAACGGCGGCAGCAAGGAATTCTGACGGGCATGCCGTTCATGACGCATGTGTCGTCACGCTCGTTTGTGGACGATACTGGGCGCAAGATCTCGCTTGCGAAGACGCCGGTCCGCATTGTGTCTCTGGCCCCCAGCATCACGGAGATCTTGTTTGCGATCGGGGCCGGCGGTCAAGTCGCCGGCGTGACGCAGTTCTGCGATTTTCCTCCCGAAGTGTCCACGAAGCCGAAGGTCGGCTACGCCAATCCGAACTTGGAATCGCTGGTCGCGTTGCAACCGGATCTGGTTCTGGCGCCGAAAGAATTTCTCAAGCCGGAGCTGCTTGCCCCGCTTGACCATCTGCACATTCCGCTCTTTGTTGTTTCCGGCCAGACGGTCGATGACATCTTTTCGCAAATCGAGATCATCGGGCGGATGACGGATCATCAGGCGGAGGCCGCGGCCCTCACGATGGAGGTGCGGCGGCAACTCGTTGCGATCAAGGCTCGCATGGCAGGAGTCCCGCCGGTGCGTGTGCTCTATGTGCTCAACAGTCAGCCGCTGATTACCGTGGGGCCCGGCAGTTACATCGATCAGCTGATCGGGCTCGCCGGAGGTCTCAACGTGGCGGCCAAGAGTACTACGCCGTATCCCC
>JABMDG010000133.1 GCA_015904045.1 Nitrospira sp. | reverse complement strand
TGGTGCCCCGGCGCCACTCTGCGGTTCAACACAATCTCAATGCAAAAGGTGGCAAGGTCAATATTCCAGGATTCGATCAAGGGATCGAGGAACGCAATGCAGTTCTCATTCGAGAGATCGAAGATCGTCGTATCCAAGAACTCCAACACAGTGACGCGTATCTGCGGATAGCTCTTCTTGCTCAGTCTGGCGACCTTGCGCATCCACGCCGGATTGTCGAGTTCCTGCCGAGCGACACTTTTGACGACACCCAACAGTTTCTGCGTGACGAACCGTTCGAGTTCGCCGAAGTGTTGCTTTTCGAATATCTCGCGGATCTGCTTGGTCTTTCTGGGATGGCACTTGCGAAGGATCAATTCGCGTACGTTGTGCAGCAAGGGGGTCGGCTGGTCTCCGAGCCGCTTTCTGAGATGTTCGCGGCGCTGCTGATCGGCGAGTTTGGCAAGCTGTCCGTGCGGCAATTTCAATACTCGTTCCATTTTCTCATACATGTCGGTCCGGTTCGAGGCCGGCGGGAGTTTTTTCTGTGTGAGCAGCTGTGAGATGTACGATTCAGTTACATGGGCTGCGCGCGCGAGATTCCGTTGCCCCAACCCCAACTCTTCCAGCCTATTTCTGATAAGGAGGGCAATGTCCATGAGCAATGTCCTTGGAGAAGGGTTAATAAAAGTAGTTAACTATATTGGAGTACAAAGCTGAGTGCAAGATATAACTTGACAAGCAATGGTTAATGCTCGTAGGCTTGAAAAGTGACGAAGGGAGAGGGGATCGCGGTCAAGGTGGTTCCTCCCTGACGGTTGAGTCGTGCAGGGTGTCTGAACCCTTGCGTGCGGTATTCCTTCCTGCCCAACCGATTCCGCAGTCTCCGCCGTTGCGACCCGATGGAGTGTTCTCAAGCTGCAGTGTCGCACGTGACTCCCGGTTCGTAGATTCGTTTGCCAGGGGGAACCGTTCCGCAGCCCGGCAGCCAGTTGCCTCAAAGGACGCAATAGCGTCTTCAATGTGAAGGAGAGTGAAACATGAATGCCCAATCCACCGTTCATAGCCACATCGATATCACGGACACGCTAGCCAGGTTGTATCTCTTTTTGGCCCAAAGCATGGACCGCTGCGTGAGCGAGGCGGCACGTATCAACTATCCAGAGGCCGAATTGCAGGCGCATATCGATTCGACCAGGACTGCGGTTCTGGACATGCTGGCTGGCAATCAGGTGGTCAAAGCAAAGGTCGATCAGGAATGCAATCGGGTTCGCGCGCTTATCACGGCCTGTATCGGTGATGGAGCCGCAAAGCCCGGTACGCTGGATGAGCTGAGAGCAGAGCGGGCTGTGCTGAAACACAAGACCATGGCATTGACGGATCTCCTTGCGGTATTTCGGACGGCATAGCAGGAAGCGAAGATGGCCGGTTGTCTCAGGCTCGGTTCGAGCGTGAAGCGGTGGGTCCAATTATCAGGGAGGATCGTATGAAGACGACAACGCGCACCTATGTTTTGACACTGAACTCATCCTCCCCCAAAGGCCTTCGGTTGTGGATGGGGGATAGTATCCATGCCCTGCGCCATTGCCCGGAGAAACAGGTCGGGCTAGCACTGAGGGAGATGCAACAAAATGTGGACAGTCTCCATGTCCCTGTCTCGTCGTCGGGCGGATCGTATTACCTGAATCGCGGTCGATAGAGTGATGTCCTCGGCGGGTGAGTAGAGCTTGGGATCGGGAGAGGCTGTGTTGGGATCGGACACGAGCCACGTTCATGTGCCATGAGGCCTGCTCTGATCACAAGCACGCTATTGTCCGACC
>JABMDG010000132.1 GCA_015904045.1 Nitrospira sp. | reverse complement strand
CCGTGCCCCTCTGAAAACGGGGACGGGCGCCCGACATGGCGTGACTGAACACCGTGTCAGCGCCGGCTATTCGTTTGGGAGGAGCGGCAAGACCGATGACCTTACGATTCATTCGTTTCAGGTCGAGGGAGATCTCAGGATCTTTCAGGAATCAAGACTGACCCGTCCGGCTGTTGGTAATTTTCGAGAATCGCTACCAGGGTTCGGCCAACCGCAAGACCTGACCCGTTTAGTGTATGGACAAAGTCTGGTTTGGCCTCTTTCTTCCCAACACCGGATCGATATTTGATGTTTGCCCGTCTGGCCTGAAACGATTCAAAATTGCTGCAGGATGAAATTTCCCGATACTGCCCCTGCGAAGGGAGCCAGACTTCGAGGTCATAGGTCTTCGCGGACGAAAATCCCATGTCGCCGGCGCACAAGGTGACGACCCGATAGGGTAAATTCAAGTTCTGCAGGATGGACTCAGCATGGCCGGTCAATCGCTCGAGCTCGTCATACGAACGATCAGGGGTTGTGAAGGCCACGAGTTCCACCTTGTTGAATTGATGCAGGCGGATCAGACCGCGGGTGTCTCTGCCGTAAGAACCCGCCTCTCGTCTGAAGCAGGGAGTACAAGCCGTGTATCGGATGGGTAGGCGGTCTTCACTGAGGATTTCCTCACGATGGAGGTTGGTCAGCGGCACCTCGGCGGTGGGGATCAGAAACCAGTCTTCATCGCGCAATCGAAAGAGATCCTCCTCGAATTTGGGCAGCTGGCCGGTTCCGGTCATCGTCTGCCGATTGACCAATACGGGCGAAAGGATTTCTCGGTAGCCGTGTTGGGTGGTATGAAGATCGAGCATATAATCGATCAAGGCGCGCTCCATTTTGGCGCCAGCCCCGCTTAACACAGCGAACCGAGCCCCAGCGATTTTCGCGGCCTGGTCGAAATCGAGAATCCCCAAGGCTTCCCCAATCTCCCAATGAGGTTTGGGGGGAGAGGAGAAGAAAGGGATGGTGCCCCACCGGCGCACTTCGATATTCTGTGTCGAGTCGGTTCCCTGCGGAACCGTGTGATGGGGGAGATTCGGGATGCATAATGCGAGGCTGTTCAACCTCTCTTCCGTGTCGCGCAGACGCCCTTCAATTTCTTTGATCCGTTCTCCCACCTGCTTCATCGCCTCAATGGCCTCATCGGCAGGTTGCTTAGCCCGGCGGCGTTGTGCCACGTCGTCGGAGCCCTTCTTGAGCTCGTGGCGCAGCTGCTCGACCTGTGTGGTCAGGGTCCGCCGTTCGTCGCTAAGCTTCTGGATGGTGTCCCAGGGAACGTCCCGCCCGCGCCGTTCCAGCGATGTGCGGACCAAGTCCAAATTGTCACGAAGGTTTTTTGGATCGTGCATGACGCATCCTTGCAAAGGCGTGTGGAATCTAGCATCCGAGTTATGGAGAGTCAACGAAACCGGTGCGTGCTGAGTCGGATGGCGCCGGCGACTACACCGGGTGAATTGACAGCGAGTGGGGGCAAGGAACAGGATGGAGCATGCGAACCGTTTCTAACCCGCCCAATCCATTTGAATCCCAATATCGCGAACTGTTGGAGCCGGCTCGCACGGCCAAATTGACCGTCTATGAAGACAAGACACGCGAAATTCTGAGCCGGAACGACAGCCCGGACCTGCCTTTCCGATGGAGCGTGAATCCCTATCGGGGATGTTTTCATGCCTGCGCCTATTGTTATGCGCGGTCGTCGCATGAGTACTGGGGGTTTGGCGCGGGAACGGATTTTGACAGCAAGATCATCGTCAAGGACGATGCGCCTCGGCTGTTGCGGCACGCATTTAACCGGCAGTCATGGGGCGGAGAGCTGATCGTCTTCTCAGGGAACACGGATTGCTATCAGCCGTTGGAGGCGACGTATGGCCTCACCAGGGCCTGTCTGTCCGTCTGTGCGGAATATCGCAATCCGATCGGCATCATTACGAAGGGCGCCTTGGTGCTGAGGGATCTTGATATTTTGAAGCAACTGAGCAAAGAGGCCTGGGTGCGGGTCTACCTCAGTATTCCTTTTGCCTTTGACGAGGTGGCCCGCAGGGTCGAGCCGCATGCGCCGTCGATCATCAAGCGGTTCGAGACCCTGAAGGCACTGGCGGATGCAGGGATCGCCACAGGAATTTCCATCGCCCCCGTGATTCCCGGCTTGAACGAGGACGATATCCCTGAGTTGTTGGACCGCGCGCATAAGGCCGGCGCACGCACCGCCTGTGCGGCCCTGCTCAGATTATCCGGCAGCGTTGAGCGGGTTTTCTTGGAGCGTATGACGGAGGCGTTTCCAGGCCGAATCGGAAAGATCGTCAACCGATTGCGTGAGATACGGGGCGGCACACTGACGGAGAGTGAATTCTTCCGGCGGCAGAGGGGGCAGGGAACATATTGGAATGTGATCGAGCAAT
>JABMDG010000131.1 GCA_015904045.1 Nitrospira sp. | reverse complement strand
CATGAGGCGGCGCTTCGCCGCCCAGTCCACACGATTCTCTTGCGCAGCCCGGGCAATAGCCAAGGAATCGGCCGGGACATCTTGTGTCACGGTTGTCCCGGCGGCGATCACTGCACCGGCTCCCACGGTGACGGGAGCCACCAATTGCGTATCACTCCCTACGAACACATTGTCCCCGATCGTAGTGTGATGCTTGTGAACTCCATCATAGTTACAAGTAATTGTCCCGGCACCGATATTGACCCCCTTCCCGATCGTCGCGTCGCCAAGGTAACTCAGATGATTGGCCTTGGCCCCCTCTCCCAGGTCTGTTTTCTTCATTTCGACGAAATTACCAACTTTGGCCTTTCGCCGTACCGATACACCGGGTCGGAGGTGGACAAAGGGGCCCAGCACCGCATCGTCTTCTATGACCGATTCACGGAACACGCAGTGGTCCAAAATTTCCACGCGATCACCCAGCCGACAATCGGTCAGCCTCGAGTGGGACCGGAGAACACAATCTTCGCCGACGTGGGTCGTGCCTTCGAGCGTCACATATGGGTGCAGAACGGTGTCCCTTCCTACCACCACACCCGCGTCGATCCAGACGGAAGCTGGGTCCAACATTGTCACGCCCGCGTCGAGCCATCGTTCGCGAAGCTGCTGTCGAACGACCTGCTCTGCCGCCGCCAGCTGCCGCCTGGTATTGATGCCTAAGCCCTCGTCTGAATCCTGTACTGTCACCGCGACAACCTTCTGCCGCTGCGTCACCGCCATGCGCACAATATCGGTGAGATAGTATTCGCCCTGCGCATTGTGCGGCTCCAATTTATCCAGCGCGGCAAAGAGAAACTCGCCGGATACCACGTAGGTCCCCACGTTGATTTCCTTGACAGCCCGCTCAGCCGGTGTCGCATCCCGATCTTCGACGATTCTGAGCACTTCGGATGAAGCCAATCCGCCCTGATGGCCGCCATCCGACTGCCGACGAATGACACGGCCATAGCCGGTGGGGTCATCCAACGCAGCTGCCAGGATGGTCACCATCGCCCCTTCCGCTTGATGGACCCGCATCAGTTCGCGCACCGTCCGTTCTTTCAGCAACGGAGTATCGCCATTCAAAATCAGATAATTTGTCGGACGCGGCTCCTTGGCTCCGGCAAACACCGGACGGCTTTGGAGCACTGCGTGGCCAGTCCCCAGTTGTTCTGCCTGCTCTACGACGGCGACCAATTCGGCCCCCGTCCTCCCCGCAATTCCCGTCTGAATGACCTGCTGAACATCCTTGGCCTGATGACCGACCACAACCGCAATCCTGTGTCCGGCCACTTGCAGTGCCAGATCAACGGCGTACAGCACCATCGGACGGCCGGCGACCCGATGCAGCACCTTTGCACGCTTGGACCTCATGCGTGTGCCCAGGCCGGCGGCCATGATCACCACACCGAGGCCCTGGATCTGCGATGCTGTCGCCTGCTTGCTCGTCGGCCGTTTCATCTCAGGTGCTCGCTCGTCAAGTTCCGCATGGCGGTTGTCCGGCAGCGCACGTCATACGATGGGCACACCCGCATCCGGCTGCTTCACGTGGTTCCACTTCGGATCGGGATTGAGCAGCGGCGCGAGCGGGGTAGACGGGGAATAGAGTCCGCCGGACACGATCAGTTTCATGGCTTCATCGACACTGATCTCGACCGACGTGACTTCGCGTTCGGGGACCAGGAGAAAATACCCGGAGGTCGGATTCGGCGAGGTCGGCACGTACACGTGAACCAACGGTTCTCGACCCAACACCGACGATTCACTTTTCGTCACTCCGGTCACGAACGCGAAACAGTAGTGGCCGTTCTTGGGAAACTGGATCAAAACGACGCGGCGGTAGGATCCTCGATCGGAGAACGACAGGATATCCATCATTGACTTCAACGTCGAGTAAATCCCCCGGACCAACGGCAAGCGGTTCAACCAATCTTCCCAGATCTTGACGATCGCCCGCCCCATGAAGTTGGCCGTGAACAGCCCGGTAGAAAAGATCAAGACAATCAGCAGCGCGACACCGGCTCCAGGGACGTAATGGTTGGGGGCCCAGCGCGCGAGGATATCGCCCAAGATACCGTCCACTGTGACGAACAGCGTCTTCAAAATAAGGACGGTTCCCCAGATCGGAGTCACCACCAGAAGACCGGTCAGAAAATAGCGTTTTAAAGCGGTTTTCAGCATTCTTTCGGGCCGTGCACGGGCCCCTATATTGTGGAGGCTCATCATACAGATTTTTTCGCCGGTGCCGCAAGCCTTTTCTTGTTATTTTCAATGAGTTAGCAATTCTGAACCGGTCTCACCACCAAGACCACTACGGTCCAATCTTCCTTGCTATTCACTCCAGCCTGGCATAGGATCGCCCCCTGTCGTTACCCCATTCAGGAGCCACAGTTGCCCT
>JABMDG010000130.1 GCA_015904045.1 Nitrospira sp. | reverse complement strand
AACAGCAACGCCGCCATGAGCCATCGTTTCATCTGTCTTATCCCCGCCGGATCGCGATGTTCTCTCACTCTTTTCAGGAGGTCAATGTGGGCGCCGGAACATACCGCGGGCATGGGCGAGGCGAACGACCGGACTCATCGGCCGGCTCATTCATCCTCCCATGGCCGCTTGAGCATGATCCTCGCAACCCACGCAGGATCGCGGCGCTGCACAGGCCTGATCTTCCCATTGTCCACGCTTGGCCCCCAACTGCAACAGCAGACATTCGGCCGTCGCGAGCAATTCTTCAAGTCGGCGATCTGGTTTTGCGCCATAGTGTGCACGGTCGAAGATAGGGATCTGCAGACAGACCTCGGCCCGGTACCGGCGCTCCGGAGAGTACATGACGCGATGCATCGGAGGGTCCGGATATTGGCAGGGCTTCAGAAGATCCAACGATTGAAAGAACACACGGCAAAGACGATGAAGTTCTCCGACCAGCTCATGAAGCTCAGGGTCTTCCCCGATCGGCACATGCCTGGCATCCTGAAAGGCGGCATACAGGTTGAGCTGAAAGCCGATTTGGACGATGCGGCCCGACCCGTCTTGCACATAGAACGGGGCGTGATCGAAACAGACCTTCCGCGCGACGACCATGTCCCGCAATGCCTGCTCGCTGTCGAAGGCTCCATCGAGAACCAGCGGAATGGACATGGCCAACTCCCTTTCGTCTTTCTCACAGGGCTGAGACACCGACAGTATGCTGCCGGCTGTCACAAGTCCTTCGGACTCGCTCAGCCTGATCTCAGCCTTGCAGATCGTGCTGCTACTCCTGCACTCCCAGCTTTCGCAAGAGCGCCATCATCGGACACCAGCCAGTAAAGGCCGATTGGATGAGATTCACTGCCACAAAGGCGGCGAAATAGTTCCAATAGGGATGCACCGTGGCCCCGAGAACGACCGCCCCCAGCACAAAGACCCCCGCAATCAATCGCAATCGTTCATTGAGTTTCATGTCGCCCTCCTTTCCTCTTTGCCTGTGTGAGACACCGCAAGGACAAAGGATTCAGGGCGACGAATGCTCTATCAGCCTCACACGTTGCGCGTTTATCGATCGACTGAGAATCGATACATGTCATGGCAGGCCGTGCAGCGGGCCGTCATGCTCGACAACCGCTGCAAGATCTGTTGAGAAGTCTCGTTCCGCGTGATCGCATCGGCCAGTGCATCCATGTCGTTGTGGATCGCCATCCCCATCTGCTTAAACGGGAGCGGCAGCTTGGCCATGATGGCCGGCTCCACATCCGCCGCCATCCCCATCCCCGCCGCGCGCGCAGCCCCCTGCATTGCTTGAAGATCCGGCTGTGATTCACCGAGCCCCCTCACGACGCCATCCACCGATTTCAAGAGCTGCCGCATCTCCGCGAGGATCTGATCGCGCTCCACAGGCGCCAGAAGTATTTCCACACGACCGTCACTTCCCGTCGTCGTCCATCCCTTTATGAAGAACCACCCCAGAACAGTGATTGTCAGGATCCAGAGGAGAAAGACCGACGTACACCAGCGCGATTTCATTTCTGTTGCCATACCTTTCTATTCATGGTCGAAGCCAACCCGTCATCTCTTTGGACAAAGAGGCCACCTCTTCGACCAATCAGTCCTTGACGGGTGCAAGGAGAGAACCGCGGGACGGGTTCAAGCAACCTATCAATCAGCCTTGGACATTCACTGGTTCCGTCGCGTGATACGAACAACCGATCGACAAAGGTGGCTTTTTTCTACAGCCGTCACCAACCTCTTGTCGCAGAAGGCGACAGCTGAGTGAGGTCTAATGCCCACCTAATCTATTTCTCATGTACAGCTAGTAGCGTGAATCTAGTTTGATCATGCCGGCGCTATACTTCATGAATTCCAGCCGGCAGATGAGTGTTCTTGCTTCAACCATTTATGTAAGGGGAGGGACATGTATGAGAAACAGAAGTACGGCTCTCATAGCCGGCATGTTGTTCAGTCTCATGGTGATCGGTCCGCTTCATGCTGCAGATCAACCGGGAGAGATTCCTGGTCGTACAGACGAAGCCAAGATGTCGGAGGGTGTGATTGGTATCTCGCTCCACATTGGGGCCTTGCGCGTTGGAGATCCGGCCTCGTTATATGTCGGCCACGTAT
>JABMDG010000013.1 GCA_015904045.1 Nitrospira sp. | reverse complement strand
GGCCAGGTGGTCGCGCAAGATTGTCTTGAGTGTCGCGGGCTTCCAGCTCATCTGACGTTCATCGCGCATGCGTTTGTCCGATTGCAGCTCATGGATCATCGCGCGCAAGTCCTGGGCAACAGGCTGAAGCTCCGGCTTCTGTTGTTGATCCCGGATCAAGCCGATCAGGCCTTCGCCACGGAGCATGCCTCGCACACCCGCCACCCACCCACGCCAACTCAAGTGCGCGACCAACACGGTCACGAGCGAGATGACGACACCGATACCGGCAAACAAATAGAACAGATACCACTTGGTGAGACTGCTTCGGCGCTCGGCCCAACTCATGTCATGCAACAAGACCAGTCGTCCCAGTGGACGGCCGCTGGCTTCCAATCCGACGGCCGCGACATGGACGGCGCCCTGCGCCAGCCGAACGACGGCCGTCGGTCCGGTTTGGATGGTGGCCGCCTGCTTGCACGGAACCGAATCGGGGTAGGTCTCCGTCTTGTAGATCAGCTGGTTGTTCTGATCGCAGAACCCGACGGCGAAGAGCCGTTCGTCTTGAATGATCCGTTGCAGGTAGGCCTGGAGTTTTGCCCTGGACTGCGACGCGATCAACTCGGAGAGTGGACCCTCCATGGTGCGGGCGATGAGTTGTACGCGGATCTCGATGTCTCGCACGAACCATTTCAAGGTCAGGGCATCGACGAGGGGAATGACCGCATAGGCAAGCAGCGCGAGGGCCAGGCCCAACGGCAGCAGGAATCGAAGCGACAATCGCATACGTCACCTCTCGTTTACTTCAGCCGGAAAATCGCCTAAGGTGAGAAGCATGTATCGGTTCGGACTCATCGGCAATTGCCATCTGTCGGCGCTGGTCGGCATGAACGGCTCCGTCGACTGGATGTGCGCGCCCAGACCGGATAGCCCGCCCGTGTTCGGCCGGTTGCTCGATCCCGATGGCGGACAGTTCGCCATCACAAGCGTGGCCGCCGATTGCACCATCCAACAACGCTACCTCCCCAACACAAACGTGCTGCTCACGACCGTCACACAGCAGAACGGCGACGCCTTCCAGATCACCGATTTCTGTCCTCGGTTCGAACAATACGGACGGATCTACCGGCCGGCGGCGCTGTTCAGACTGGTCGAGCCGCTCCAGGGTGCCCCGGCCATCCGCGTCACCTGCCGTCCGGTATCGGGTTGGGACAAGAGGCCGGTTCAGCCCGTGCGGGGCAGTAACCATCTCCGATACGAGATTCGCGGCGAGCCGCTCCGCCTGCTGACCAACATGCCGTTGACGTACCTCTGTGAAGAGACGCCGGTCGCCCTGACGCAGAAATTCTATTTCGGCCTGACCTGGGGACTCGGCATCGAGGATGACCTGGTCAAAGTCAGCCACGACTTTCTGGAACAGACCACGCGGTATTGGCGCACCTGGGTCAAGAACTGTTCGGTGCCGCTGTTGCACCAGCACGAAGTCATCCGGTCCGCCCTCGCGTTGAAACTCCACTGCTTCGAAGACACCGGCGCCATCTTGGCGGCCCTGACGACAAGCCTCCCGGAACAGCCGGGCGGGCAGCGCAACTGGGACTATCGCTATTGTTGGTTGCGCGACGCCTATTTTTCGTTGACGGCGTTTCATAACCTGGGCCACTTCGAAGAAATGGAGGCCTTTCTGAAGTTTCTCTTGAACATCGCGCACACCCACGAACATTCCCGCGACCGCCTGCGTCCGGTCTACACGCTGAGCCAAGGCCTGCCGCTTCCTGAACTGGAGCATGCGAATTGGGCCGGCTATCAGAGCAGCGTCCCGATCCGCAGCCACAATCAGGCGGCGGAGCAGGTCCAGAACGACGCCTATGGCGAAATGATTCTGACCTTCACCCCGATTTACTTCGACGAACGATTTTTCGACCTGCGGACCCGTGATCTCGACGGACTCCTGGCCCATTTGGCGAAACTCTGCGTACGCAGCATCGGCCAGCCCGACGCGGGCCTCTGGGAAATCCGCAACGGTTGGCGCGAACATGCGTTTACCAACTTGCTCTGCTGGGCCGGCTTGGAGCGGCTGGAACGCATCGCACAGGCCGGATATCTTGCGTCGCTCACGGTCGATCTGACCAGCGC
Organism: Nitrospira sp.; assembly: GCA_015904045.1. Next base: position 1,965 of record JABMDG010000013.1, on the reverse strand, counting down.
CAGGATCCACGCCGCCGAGGCCTTGCTCCGTTCCGTGCATGACGGCGCGGTCAGGAACGGTCCCTCCGCCGCCGGCTTCCAATCCCACGGCTGCAACATGGACGGCGCCTTGCTCCAGCCGAACGAGCGCCGTCTGGCCGGCCGTGACGGCGGTGGCGCCTTCGCAGGGAACCGAATCGGGATAGGTCTGCGTCTTATAGGCCAATTGGTTGTTTCGATCGCAGAATCCGATGGCGAAGAGCCGTTCGTCTTTGATGACCCGTTGAAAGTACGCCATCAGTTTCGCCTTGGACTCCGAGGCGATCAGCTCGGTGAGCGGGCCCTCCATGGTTCCGGCAATGAGTTGGACGCGGATCTCGATATCCCGGACAAACCATTTCAACGTGAGGGTATCAACAAGGGGGATGACCGCATAGGCCAGGGAGGTCAGGACCAGCACCAGCGGCAACAAGAATCGAAGCGACAAACTCATAAATCACCTCTCATTTACATCGGCCTGAAAATCGCCTATGGTAAACGCATGTATCCGTACGGGCTCATCGGCAATTGTCATACGTCGGCGCTGATCGGACTGAACGGCGCCGTCGAGTGGCTGTGTGCTCCGAGACCGGACAGTCCTCCGGTATTCGGACGTCTGCTCGATCCCGAGGGCGGGCACTTCTCGATCACGAGCACGGCCCATGCCGCCGAAGTTTCTATCCAACAACGCTACATTCCTAATACGAATGTCTTGCTTACGGCCGTCACCTTGACGAATGGCGATGCCTTCCAGATCACCGACTTCTGTCCTCGGTTTGAGCAATACGGTCGCATCTATCGGCCGGCCGCGCTGTTCAGACTGGTCGAACCGCTGCAGGGCACCCCGGCTATCCGCATCAGCTGCCGTCCGGTCTCCGGATGGGAGAAGACTCCGGTGCAGCCTGTGCGGGGCAGCAACCATGTGCGGTATGAAATCCGCGGCGAACTGCTCCGCCTGCTGACCAACATGCCGCTGACCTACCTCTGCGAGGAGACCCCGGTTGCGCTGACACAAAAATTTTACTTCGGCCTGACCTGGGGACTCGGCATCGAGGATGACCTGGTCAAAGTCACCCACGACTTTCTGGAACAGACCACGCGCTATTGGCGCACCTGGGTGAAAAACTGCTCGGTCCCGCTTCTGCACCAGCCTGAAGTGATCCGGTCCGCCCTTGCCTTGAAACTCCACTGTTTCGAAGACACCGGCGCCATCCTGGCGGCTGTGACGACGAGCCTTCCCGAACAACCGGGCGGGCAGCGCAACTGGGACTATCGCTATTGCTGGCTGCGCGATGCCTATTTTTCGCTGACGGCGTTTCATAACCTGGGCCACTTCGAAGAAATGGAAGCCTTTCTGAAATTTCTCCTGAACATTGCGCACACCCATGAACATTCCCGTGACCGCTTACGCCCGGTCTATACCTTGAGCCAGGGGCTGCCTCTTCCTGAGACCGAACATTCGAATTGGGCCGGCTATCAGAACGGCACCCCGGTGCGCAGCCAGAATCAGGCGGCGGATCAAGTGCAGAACGACGCCTACGGGGAAATGATTCTGACCTTCACGCCGATCTTCTTCGATGAACGGTATGTCGATCTGCGCACCCGCGATCTCGACGGACTCCTGGCCCATTTGGCGAAGCTTTGCGCGCGCAGCATCGGCCAGCCGGATGCCGGCCTCTGGGAAATCCGCAACGGCTGGCAGGAACATTCTTTTACCAACTTGCTCTGCTGGGCCGGCCTGGAACGGTTGGAACGCATCAAACAGGCCGGACATCTCACGGCGCTCTCGCTGGACTTGACCAGCGCGAGAATCCGCGCCGCTGAGGCCATGCTCCGTTCCGTGCATGACGGCGCAGTCAGAAACGGGCCTTCCGACTCGAGTTATGACGCGGCGCTCGCTCAGTTGCCCATCCTCGGTTATCCGAACCGGCAGCTCTGCGAATCCAC
>JABMDG010000129.1 GCA_015904045.1 Nitrospira sp. | reverse complement strand
CCGACCCAGTACCAGACCCCTTCCGGATAGATGACCACGCTGGGTCCCAGTTCGCAATGGTCCAGGCAGCCGGACTTGTTGGCGCGCACAACCCCTTTGAGATTCAGGCGTTTGGCTTCACTCTTAAAGTGAGCGTGGAGCTTTTCTGAGCCCAGATTTGCGCAGCAGCCGCGAGGGTCGTCCTTGGGCCGTTGATTAGTACAGACAAAAATATGGCGCTGAAATGGTGGCATGGTACGAAGCGTTAGACCGGCATGGTGGCCGTATTGAGCCGCTCCATCAGCAGCCTGACATCCGGCCCGGCGAGCAACGGTGACTGACCCTGTGCGGTCTCCAGAATGGTAATGATCTCCTGCAGCCGCACGGACGCGCGGAGAAATTCGTCACCCTTGGCCAACTCGGATCCCTGCCCGGCACTCAGTTTGTCGTATTCGGCGCGGATGTCCCGGAAGTCGCGTTGCAAGTTCTTGTGCATCGAACAGGTGGTGCAATACCACTTGGGACTTTGATCGGACGAGGGAGACAGGCGGTCGTAGGGCCGGCCGAAAAAATCCTTTCCCAGCGAATACTTCATGAGCGGGCCGCCCGACGCACCGCAGCCCTGACAGGTTCCCGTGTCCATAGCGCTCTCCTTCCGGATTCTTGTGGATCGGTTGCAGCGGGAGCAATCTTACACCACGGGTTTTTGACGTGTCCAGTTGCGGCACAGGCTCTGCTATATTTTTATGATGATCACGGCACGACGAAACATCGGAGGTCAAGCCACCCGTACCGGGATCTTGGTACTGACCCTCTTCATGGTTGAGCATGGATATGGAGGACTCTGGCAATGTACCCAACCGGATGGGACTGTGCGCTTTCAGGATCGAGGTGGGACCGGGTGCCGTGAGCTGGGCGCCTCCTCGGAACTCCAGTCGATCCAATTTCCCAACCGAGGCAGTGCCGCTGAACTCCAAGCACAGCCGAAGCGGGCTGATCCGGCGGTTGTACAGGGAAAGACAGCGGCGCAGGAGTTGTCCTCCCGGCCTTTTTCAACGGCGTCGCGAACAATTTCGGCCGTGAGCTATCGTGACTTGGCTCCAGAATGGCGTGCCAAAGGCTGGAATATCCCGAACAAAGGTGATATTCAGCTGTTGCAAGTAGATGTGAGGTATGTGCCCGCTGGCACTGGCCCATTGATCACAACCGATCATCATTTCATGGATGAAGCCCGGCAGGCCTTGGGTGTAGCGGTGCTGGCGGCTGCCAAGGCGGTACGGTTCGATGCGCGATTCCTTCAGGTGCAATTGACCATGCCCATGGTGGCGGGATCGTTTCACAGCGGAAAGCAAGTCGATGGGCCAAGCGCGAGCGCCGCCTGGGCAGTGGCGGTGACTTCGGCGATTTTGGGCGATGTGCTACGGCAGGATGTGTGCTTCTCCGGAACGATCGATATGGATCTCGTTGTCGGGCCTGTCGGAGGGTTGGAACATAAGATCGAGGGCTGTCGTCTCTTGCCGCAATTTCATGAGTTGCTCATACCGGCGGGACAACAGACCTTTGCTATTATCGATAAAGGAATGGCACGATCCATCAAAGTCACGGAAGTCTCAACATTGAGCGAGGCCTATGAAATCGTCACCGGCCAACCGCTCAGACCGGCTCCCTAGGTGCGCGATGATTATCGGTGTTCCCAAAGAAATCAAAGACCATGAATATCGTGTGAGCCTTACGCCGGACGGAGCGACGGCATTGTGCCGGGCCGGGCATGAGGTGTGGGTTGAGCCATCCGCTGGGCAAGGGAGCGGGTTTGCCGATGGCGAGTATCGCCAGGCGGGGGCGTCAATCGCCGGGTCAAAAGAAGAGGTCTTTCAGAGGGCTGATCTGATCGTGAAGGTCAAAGAACCCTTGCTGTCGGAGTGTCCTCTGTTTCGGCCAGGCCAGGCGCTGTTTACCTACCTGCATTTGGCGGCATTTCCCGAGTTGACCAAGGCGTTGTTGGAGAAACAGATCACGGCCATTGCCTATGAAACGACCGTGGCCAAGGACGGAAGCTTGCCGATGCTCAAGCCGATGAGCGAAATCGCCGGACGGATGTCGGTGCAGGTGGGCGCGCAGTACTTGGAGAAAATTCATGGCGGCCAGGGCGTGCTGTTGGCGGGTGTGCCCGGTGTGAAGCCGGGCCATGTGGTAATACTCGGCGCCGGTGTCGTGGGAACCTCGGCACTCCGCCTCGCCGTGGGGATGGGCGCACAGGTGACCGTGCTCAATCTCGATGTGGAACGGCTGCGGTATTTGGACGATCTCTATGGAGGGCGTATTATGACGCGCGCCGCAAGTGCCGCGGCGATCGAACAAACGGTGTGCGAGGCGGATCTGGTGATCGGGGCGGTGTTGATTCCCGGCGCGAAAGCGCCCAAGTTAGTGTCGCGCGCTATCGTCGCCCGGATGAAGCCTGGGGCCGTGATCGTCGATGTGTCCGTGGATCAAGGGGGCTGTTTCGAGACGACAAAGCCGACGACGCATTCCGATCCGGTGTATGTCGTTGACGGAGTCGTGCATTACTGTGTGGCCAATATGCCCGGTATTGTGCCGCGCACGTCGACGTTCGCGTTGACAAATGCGACCCTCCCGTATCTGCTCCGGCTC
>JABMDG010000128.1 GCA_015904045.1 Nitrospira sp. | reverse complement strand
CTGGATAGCGGAAGGCCCTGCTCACTAACCGGTTCCGGATACGACGCCTCGACCGGCTCGGCCTCGCGCAGCAATACGGCTGATTGATCAACGGGAGAGTCACCGGCTGGAACGTCTGTGTGCGGTGCGGGAATGGTGATGGTGGATTCCTGCACATGATCCCAAGGCATGGGGGCCGCCGCCGATTCTCCAGCCTCGCCTGGCAGGGACTGCACTCGGCTGGCCAGAGGGATTTCGATTGTCCCAGGATCGATTTCCCGCATCGAGACCGGAGCCAGCGCCGCAGAAGCCTGTTCTCCGATGGGAGCCGCGTTGCCCTGTGCGGCTTCGGGTGTGGGCACACTTGTTGGCGGGGCATTTCCGGATTTAAAGACGTTCTTGAATACAGAGTCCCAAGAAAATTCTCCGGTCTTGGACATGTCCTGAGAGAAGTGGCCCGGCTCTTGGTCTGACACAGGAACAATGAGAGACTCACCGGGCGATTCCGTTCCGATCTGGTCCGGAATGTCGGTCGTTCCCTCCCGGATATCTTCCCATGGCATGGGAGGCGAAACCTCTTGGACGACACCATCCTCTTGAGTGGCTTGGAATCCATCCGAGGTTTGGAATCCCGGTGCTGAGACTGATCCGGAGACCTCCGATTCGGCCAGAGTCGATTCAAATTCGAGATCAACCCTTTCGCCCCCGTCGCTGAAGGCACCGGATAGTGCCACCTCCCTATCATTGTAACCATATTCCTCTTGCAGCACCGCGCCGGACTCTGAAGAGGAGGCAAATTCTGACGAAGACGGAGCCGCTTCGACGGCTATGGATCCTCCATCGTCCAGCCTCTCCTCCGCACGATCGACTTGTTCCCAGGACATCCCAGATGGAAGGGATTGATCCCCAAGCGATCCGGCCGATGGTTCTGAAGCGGCTGAAAACTCGCTCTCCTCCGCGGCTTCTTCCTCAGGGTGCGGCGTCGGCGGGCGGGCAATCACCTCCCCTGTGTGTGCGTCGAAACAACCGGCCAGACGAAGAGCGACCGGACTGGCTGGCGCAAGATCTACTATGGTCTTGTACAGTTGCGCGGCACGGCCGGGATTGTCCAGATCAGGATCTTCGATGAGGATCTCGACCGCCTTGCCATACTCCGTTACCGCTTCGACGATCTCTCCCTTCTGCTCATGGATCAAACCCAGTTTTTCCAAGTACGGCACACATCGTGGACCGGCTGCCAGATATTCTCGCAACAGGGATTCCGCAAGCCAGTAATCCTGCCGCTCGAAGGCCTCATCGATGAGGGAGTCGAAGGCCTGCCTGGCTGGAATCAGGCTCCCCAGCCGAAGATGAAGCGTGGCAAAGAGGCGCCTGGCCTCCATGTTGTGGGGATCGAGCGCCAATAGCTCCTTGAGTACGGCCGAGGAGCGACCGTACTTCCCCGCGTTCATCTGAGTAATGGCTTCTTCGAGCAGCGCGGTCTTCTTGCCGTACCCCATGGTATCCTGCCGGAAACCACGCAGGCTCGACCTCTTCTCAGCTTTATTCGATGCTTTCTTGTCCGTACGCACGTTACAACCTTAGCAGATCTCGCTCGTATTGGAAGCAAAGCCAGGAGCCAATTCCAGCCGATCAAGGGAGAGGCAGACACAAGCCGGAAAGGTTGGGAGGAAACTAGGGGAGAGGGCGGTGATCGAGGTCTCGGGGTTGACCCAGAATCTCTTGTGCGTCCCGTTTATAATCGGGCATTTACATCTACACACAGCTTTCGAAATCGTCACATTCGTCGGAGATCAATCGCGGGCCAATCTCATAGACATACCCAGCCACAAACGGCGTTCCCCGGTCATGACAATTTCTGGCCAAGACCTTGGCACAGCGCAAGCAGTGCTGGATCCCTTCCCATGATACCTCACCGGCAAGATGCTGAACCGGCTTCCCGACGTCCTCGATTCGCTCCGGCACCAATACCTGACGGACCTGAGCCACTAACCGTTGGGCATCCTCCGGAGACTGAACCTCAGCCCCATCAAGCACGAGCACGAGCAGCCCCAATGCCCGCACGGGGTCACCATCCGCCTCCTGGAGCAGCCGTTGCGCGAATGCGTGAACTTTGCCCTGTACGACTTTGGGATCCATCCGGTAAATGCTCTTCAGCCTTTCATAATCATTATCGGCTTCCCACGCTCATAACCGCAGGGGCCGAAGATTAATTGCATGACTTGTGCCACCATACGTCGTTCTTTCACGCACCTAATCGATTCGCATGTATATGAGGCTATCCCCCAGTGGAGCCATTTGGTCGGGGACGTAGGGCCAAAAAACAAGGTAGGGCCATATTGACGGTCTACCTCGTATAGTAGAGACTTCCTCCGGATTCTACTATTGGGAGTGGTCTCATCTCATGATTCATCGATCTGCTTGGCAATTAGATGGTGCTGACAAATGAATGCGCTACCGGGCAGCGACACCAATGCCCGCGCCGCCGTACTTCGGCTGATGTTCTGGCATGAACAATCCACGGACAGTTCTTGTCACGTTCAATTTCCCCCACCCGCGATGAGCCTTCTCACGTGTCTGACATCCACATCCATCTCTCACTCACCTGGAGGGACCCAATGGAGACGCTGCGTACAGACCTATCCCAGGATTTTTTGCACGTCACCCGGACAATTGAACACCTCGGCCAGCGCCTAACTGACGTCGCCGAGCAAGTCCGCACATTCGGGGTGCTCCCTTCCGAAGACTTGATCGACGCCATCACGATGACCCGACGGAGTTTTGAAGAGCTCCGTGGCAAAGCGATCGAGCTCGTCGGCCTGTTGGGCCAATCGTCCGCCAAAAATCCTGAAGACATTGGATCGGTCAAGGACCTGGAGGCACTGCTGCAGGCGGTCACAGAGGCGCAACGGAAAAGAGCCCAAGGAGAAAAAGTCCGACTGCGCGCCTTGACGATCCTCGACCACATTCTCTCGTTGATCCATCGCGAGCAACCGGAGTTCCCTCCCCTCGGAGAAGTCCAAGCTGAAGCGAAGACCCTTCGAGAAACGCTCCGTGCCTCGGAGGATCCCGATGTCCATCCAGAAGCAACAGCGTTGGCCCAAGGACGCCATCCCTTGGCGGAATTCCTCACCTTGGTCGAAGGCCATAACCAACTCGACGACGACCTCTGGCTGTTGCTGCAACATGCGGTGGCGGAACATTTCGGCAAGCCCCTGGCCATGAGTGCAGCACGCGGCAAGCTCTGCCAATCTCCGGCGCGCTTGATCCCGGACCGTTCGACCGGGGAACAGCGACACAGCTCGCTCGCAGCCGACACTCTTGATACGTGTGCAGGAGGCACCACGAGTCCACCACCTGCTCCGTGACCGGAACGTAGCCCTATCCCACAAGATTTGCCTTCAAGCTATTTAGCTTTGAATACACGGTGTTGGTTGTCTCATTGGTGATCTCTATGGTACGGTCAGATCAAGGTCTGATACAGGCGTCTCCTTCAGTGGCCATCATTTTTAAGAGGCAGTGGTGCGTTTTCCCCCTCTTTTCAGATTCTTGCAGAGCGTGCGGAGGGCCATTGGCCTCCCAATCAGTTGCCTCCTTCTGAGTCTCCTCACGTTCAGCTCCCTGGCCTATCCGGCAGACCCTACGGCATCACCCACAACTAAAGTCGCAATGGATTTCAATGAAGTGGATATCCCCGTCTTCGTCCGATTCATCAGCGAGCTGACTGGGAAAAATTTTGTCTTGGACGAAACCATCAAGAAACAAGGGGGGAAGATCTCCGTCTATTCCCCCACGAAAGTGACTCCGGACCAGGCCTACAACATGTTCGTCTCGGCGCTGGAAGTCGCCCGCATCGCCGTGGTCCCGAAAGGCAACGTCTATCAAATCGTGCAAATGGGCGATTTGCCTCCAGAGCGTGGCGTATTCGTCTACAAACTCAAGAATGCGAATGCCACGGACCTGGCGACCGTCTTGACCAACCTGGTGGCCCGGTCACAAACAGTCGCACAACCCACTCCGGGCACCAGACCGCCGATCAGACCCCTCACGGAATTCGAAGCGCCCGTTCAGGTGTTCGCCGACAAACCCACCAACTCCATCATCATCAGCGCGACAAAAACCGCATATGGCCGGTTGCAGTCGGTGATTCGGGAACTGGATGTCAAACGGCGACAAGTCTTCGTGGAAGCCGTCATCCTCGAAGTGCAAGTGGACCGCTTGAGACAGATTGGCACCGATCCCACACAGGTGCTCGGAGCTGGGAAATCCGGGTTCTTGCAGGGCATCGGCGGGATCAACCGGGCGCCGGAAGATCTCGCGTCAGTGGCGCGTATCATCGGGGGAGCTGCGGCAGACGGCGCCACAGGCGGCGGCATCACGGTGTTGAATACGATCAACGTTCGCGCCTTCATGCAGTTGCTGATGAACTTGACCGATACGAATATTCTCTCCACCCCCCAAGTGCTGGCAGCGGATAATCAGAAAGCCAAGATCGTCGTCGGGGAAAACCGGCCCTTCCCGACCGGTCAGTCCCAGGGGATTACGGGCGGCACACTGGTGACCATTGAGCGGAAGGACGTGGGCGTCACGCTGGAACTGACTCCACAAGTGCTTGAGGATGACCTCATTCGCCTCGACATTAAACAAGAGATTACCGCCATCGCGGAGAATGTCGCACAAACCATCGGCGCCGGAACGGCCACGATACCGGTGGGGCCCACGACGACAAAACGCTCGATGGAAACCACGACGATCGCTCATGACGAGCAGACGCTCGTCATCGGCGGGTTGGTCCGCGACAACGTCACCCTCAGCGAGAGAAAAGTCCCATTCTTGGGCGATATTCCCATGCTGGGATGGCTGTTCCGATCCCAAAGTCGGTCTGTGGAGAAATTGAATCTCCTCGTGTTTTTGACCCCTCATCTTGTGCGGGACGAAATGGATATGGTCGAGCTGAATGCCAGAAAGGCAAAGGAAATCAACACACTGCAACGCGACAACCGAATCGAAGAGCCCACGAAACTCAAGCAAGATGTGCTCGAACGGTTAGAGCGGCCTGCTCCACTCCCTGCTCCTCTGGACAAGCCCAGCGGACTGCCGTAAGTTCTGCGCCGGGTACCCCCAATTGACTGTGCGCTTCATGCTCTCTCATCATGGGTGATCCAGCCCCTCCTCAGAGGTATAGGACCGGTCGAGTCTTCTGCGATAGATTAGGCAGGAGTCAGGAGCAGCCAGATGGCCGACGCTAAAACGAATTTCCGCTCGTACCACCGGTATCCGGTCACCTACCCGGTGGTTTTTGGAGGAGCTCCCTTCGTCGGCGCAGGGACCGTGGGCGACCTCTCACTGACCGGTTGTTCCGTGACCTGTGACAGGACCGTATTGGAGGGAAGCTACGTCAGATTGAGCCTCATCTTGCCCGATCCCACTTCTTCATTGTTTATCGAATTGGGCAAAATCCGTTGGTCTCACGGGAACCGGTTTGGCGTCGAGTTCATTCGATTCCCGACACTGACTCGGCACCGGCTGGACCGCGTCATCGAGGAACAGCTGACTGGTCTGTTGGAACGTCGTGTCAATGCGACCGCCCATTCAAAATCACATCCAATCCGCCGCTCCTCACCAAACCGAGATACCCCGAACACGCAGACCTGATCTACCAGGCGATCTTCCTCACAACGTTTGGCCTGAAGATGTCGCCTGGCCATGAATGGCCCGGGAGCGGACCTATTGATTTGGAGTTGTATCGTCGGACAGGTGTTCGGCTGATTCGCGTTCGGCTTTCCCAGCAGCGCCGATCACATTGAATCAAACAGAAACGGTGGAGCGGGTTCTAGCGCATGGCCCATTCCACCGCATCAAGAGAGGAGAGCTTGTGCTCTCACGAGGAACAGACCTACGGCCTGATGTCAAAGTGAATCGACATGCCCGCATGGGCCAAGATCGTATCGATCGTGGATTCATAGCGATTCATCACAAGTTGCCCTGAAAACAACGAACCGGAAAAGGCAGGGCCGGACCGGTTGAACCGATCCGAATTCAGCCCGTCGTGTTCGGCATGGATATACTTCGCCTCCGCAAACACGGACACATA
>JABMDG010000127.1 GCA_015904045.1 Nitrospira sp. | reverse complement strand
AACGCATTGTAGACGGGACGATTGGCCTGATTCTCCAGAACCCATTCTTTGGCAAACTGGCCGCTCTGGATCTCACCGAGGATTTTCTTCATCTCTTGCTTGGTCTGTTCGGTCACGACCCTGGGACCGCGGGTAATGTCTCCGTACTTGGCAGTCGTGCTGATCGAGTACCGCATGTTGGCAATTCCGCCTTGATAAATCAAATCCACGATGAGCTTCACCTCGTGCAAGCACTCGAAGTAGGCCATCTCCGGAGAGTACCCTGCTTCGACCAGCGTTTCATACCCGGCCTGGATCAATGAGGTCAGCCCCCCGCACAACACAACCTGCTCGCCGAACAAATCGGTTTCGGTCTCTTCCCGAAAGTTCGTTTCGATGACACCGGCCCGCCCGCCGCCGATGGCGCTCGCATAGGCCAGCCCCACCTGCCTGGTCGTACCGCTGGGATCCTGATGAATCGCAAGCAAACAGGGCACCCCGCTGCCCTTCGTGTATTCGGAACGGACGAGATGGCCCGGTCCTTTAGGCGCCACCATGAATACGTTCACGGAAGCCGGTGGAACGATCTGGCCGAAGTGAATGTTGAAGCCATGGCCGAACGCCAAATAAGCCCCGGCCTTGAGATTAGGCGCCACGTCCTGCCGATAGATGGCGGCTTGCGCTTCGTCGGGGGCCAAGATCATGACCACATCGGACGCCTTCACCGCATCGGCCACCGGCATGACTTTCAGGCCGCTTTGTTCCGCCTTTTTCCAGGAGGCGCCTTCGCGCAGACCGATCACCACATTGACGCCGCTCTCCTTCATATTCAACGCATGGGCATGGCCCTGGCTGCCGTAGCCGATAACGGCCACCTGCTTATTGCGAATCTGCTGAATGTCTGCATCTTTATCGTAATAAATCTTCATCCTGAACTCCTTGACGACATGCGCCTATTCTTTACCGCTTGTATGCCCCACGACCCTTGCTACTCGCGGGCGACCTTTTTGGTTTGCACGGAAACCGGACGAACCGGTTCGCGGGCCACGGCCACTCGACCGGTGCGGACCAATTCCTTAATCCCAAGAGGCTGCAGCAGATTGATGATCGCCTCAATCTTTTTGGGATCACCGGATACTTCAATCGTATAGGTGCCCGGTGTGGAGTCGATGACGTTGGCCCGGAAAATATCCACGATCCTAAGCGCTTCCGCCCGATCCGCATCCTTTGTGTGCACCTTGATGATGGCCGTTTCCCGAGAGACAAATTCCGTCTCATTCAGGTCTACCACTTTGATGACGTCGATCAGCTTGTTGAGTTGCTTGACGATCTGTTCAATGATCCGTTCATCGCCCGATGTCACGATCGTCATCTGCGACATGGAGGGATCGAGTGTGGGGGCGACAGAAAGGCTCTCGATGTTGAACCCTCGTCCGCTGAATAGCCCCGCAACACGGGACAGGACGCCGAACTTATTTTCAACCGTCACCGAAATAATGTGTTCCATCTCTCTCAGCACTGAGCACTGAGCACTCAGCACTTCCCTTCTATGCCGTCAATACCGTGTCTTTGTCTTGCGGCGTGACTTTCGTTCCACCGGCTTGCTTCTGTTTCAATTCCGGCGGATCTTCGAGAATCATCTCATGGTTGCAGCCGCCGGCCGGAATCATCGGATAACAATTCTCAAACCGATAGGTCGGGACATCCACGATGACCGGCCCCTCGGTCTCCAGCGCCGCTTTCAACACACCGTCGAGATCGGCCACGGTATTGGCTCGTAATCCGACCGCACCGTACGCTTCCGCCAACTTGACGAAATCCGGCGTGTTTTCGAGATCACTCGACGCATAGCGTCCGTTGTAGAACAGGTCCTGCCACTGCCGCACCATGCCGTGGAATCGGTTGTTCAGAATGATGATTTTTACCGGCAGTTTGCTCACAACCGCCGTCGCCATCTCCTGCATATTCATTTGAATACTGCCGTCTCCGGCAATACAGAGGACGAGTCGATTACGGAAGGCAGCCTGTGCGCCCATGGCCGCAGGAAACCCGAACCCCATAGTCCCGAGACCGCCCGACGTCAACCAACGATTCGGTTTGGCCAGCTTGAAGTACTGGGCCGCCCACATCTGATGCTGGCCCACGTCCGTCGAAACGATCGGGTCGCGATCCT
>JABMDG010000126.1 GCA_015904045.1 Nitrospira sp. | reverse complement strand
GGCTGCACCGCCTCGCCTATGGCTGGGCCGGAATGGCCACCTGGTCTGCCAAAGGATACACGGCCATCCCCTGTTCTTCAACAGATGGGGAAGGATTGAGCGGGACGGATCAGGCGGAGAGGAGCCGGCGAATGTCGCCTACCGGCAGACGGCGGAATTTTCGACCCACTCGGTGGCGTTCCAAGACAGCCACTTCGAGCCCTTCGGGGGCCAGTTTGAGATTGGCGGTCTGCTCCAGCGCCGAGACACAGCGGGACAACGCGGCGGCCAAGGACGGGGGCTCACTCGAGCTTTTTTCCTTCAACACGGCTTGGACGGCGTCGGCTTTCCCCCCGATCACGGAGAAATTCCTCTCGTCAATGATGCTCCCATCGAAGGAAATCCGGTAGATTTCATTCGGCTGGGCGTCGACGCCGACCTGCACCACGAGAATTTCAACTTCCAGCGGTTTGGCGTCTTGGCCAAACACGGTGCCCAGGCTTTGGGAATACCCGTTCGCCAGTGACCGGCCGGTCACATCCTCGCGGCTGTACATGAAACCTTTGAGATCGGCATGCCGAATGCCGGCCTTCCGGAGATTCTCAAATTCGCTGTATTTGCCCGCACCGGCGAATGCAATGCAGTCATAGATTTCCGACACTTTGTGGAGAGACGCACTCGGATTATCCGCCGTCAGCAGGACGCCCTCGTCATATTCCATCGCGATAATCGAACGGCCTTTGGCGATGCCTTTCCTGGCATACTCCGCCTTGTCCTGCATCATCTGTTCTGGAGAGACGTAGTACGGCAACGGCATGGTTACGTCTCCCTCGATCGTCGCAGGTCGATCATGCCGTCGTACACCGCGCGAATCCGATCGCCCGGCACATCGGCAATGCCTTGCGCCGTCACGAATTTAGCCGTGGGATAGATCCCGCGGACGAAATCCGGACCGCCCGTACCCACATCATCGTCGGCAGCATTGTACAATGCCGTCAACGCCAATTTGAGCGCATCCGCCTCCGACAGATTCTTTTGAAAATGCTCCCGCATGGTGTTCCGGGCATCTTTGCCCCCCGAGCCGATCGCGTGGTAATCCGACTCTTCGTACCGCCCTCCCGTAATGTCGTACTTGAAGATGCGCCCTTCCGTACGCGCCGCATCATACCCGACAAACAGAGGCATCACGACGAGCCCCTGGAACACCATCGGCAGGTTGGCTTTGACCATTTGTCCGAGCTTGTTGGCCTTGCCTTCGCAGGACAGCGGCATCCCTTCCAATTTCTCATAATGTTCCAGCTCGGTTTGCAACAGCTTGGCCATTTCAATACAGGGCCCTGCGGCACCGGCAATCGCCATGGCAGAGTATTCATCGATCTTGAATACTTTTTCAATACGGCGATCGGCAATCTGAAATCCCTCCGTTGCCCGGCGATCGCCGGCGATGACCACCCCCTGTTGATACTTGATGGCCAACACCGTGGTGGCCTGAGGCACCGCCAGTGAAACACCCGCACGATCCGGCTGATTCGAGGGCATTGATCCCTGGCCGCCCGGCATCAACCCAGGATGGTACTGAGTCACGAAGTTGAAAAAGCTGGAGTCGTCGTGATTCGGGAAATACGGCAGTTTCATAAGGTATCTAGGGTTGGCGTGTCAGGCCTTCAGCTTCTCAATGAGGGCATCAACTGTCTCAACCGCATCGAGTAATCCACCGGTCAGCGCCTCTGTCCCGCGATGGGGGTCCATCAATGGGATTTTCTTGATGGTCGCGTTGCCCACATCGAACAACACCGAAGTCCAACTCGCGCCATACAGTGACGCGGCGAACTTGGCGGCGCACCGGCCCCGGAAATAGGCTCTGGTACCGGGCGGCGGCGTACATTCGGCCTGCCGGATCTCTGCTTCCTCCACGATCCGCTCAATATGCGCGCCGCGTTCCAGTGTATAGAAGAGCCCTTTCTCAGGACGGATATCATGGTACTGAAGATCCATGAGCTTGGTGCGAGGATCGTCCCACCCGCAACCTTTCCGATCCATGTACGATTCAATCAGATGGCGCTTGGCCACCCAATCCAACTCCCTCACCAACAGCCGCGGGTCCCGTTCGAGTTTGCTCAGCACGTCCTCCCAGCGGGCGAGCACTTCCTGTGTCGCCTGCGTTGAACCGCGCGCGGCGTACGAGGCCGTCGCAGCCGCGAGATAGGCGCGCTGAATCGCCAGCGCCGTCGTCGGACGCCCCCCCGCCAGCTTGATCGTTTGCTTCATCTCCAGATCGCGCGAGACTTGTTTGAATGCCCGAACCGGCTCCTCCAGTTCCACCTGCGGCAACTCAGCACCGGCTTCCAACAGCTCCAGCACGATGTCCAAGGTTCCCACCTTCAGATAGGTGGAGACCTCCGCCATATTGGCATCGCCCACGATGACATGGAGACGGCGAGACTTGGCGTAATCGGCATGCGGCTCGTCGCGTGAATTGATGATCGGCCGCTTGACCATCGTGTTCAGATCGACCAGGCACTCGAAAAAATCAGCGCGCTGGGAGATTTGATACTCGGCTGGAGCGGTCTGATTCTCCGCGCCGACCTTTCCGGCCCCGGCAAAGATCGGCCTCGTCACCAAAAACGGCGTGAGCACCCGGACGATCTTCTCGAACGGCACTGCCCGCGAGACCAGGTAGTTCTCATGGTACCCGTAGCTATTGCCCTTTCCGTCGGAGTTGTTCTTGTACAAGAGATACTGTTCGCTCCCCCGCACCTTCGCGAGTTCCTGAAGACTCTGCGCGAGGATCCGTTCTCCAATCCGCTCGAACGCCACCACCTCCCGTGGAGTCGAACACTCCGGCGTGGAGTACTCCGGATGGGCGCCATCGACGTACAACCGCCCGCCGTTGGCGAGGACTTTGTTGAGTTGCCGGTTGTAGTCTGGATTGGGCCGCTCGCGCTCCCCATCGACTTCGAATCCTCGGGCGTCTACGAGTGGATTCTCGTTTTCGTAGTCCCAGATCGCGTTTGGGGCAGGCAGTCCCCGATAGTGCCCGATGACGGCAATGGAGGCGGTCACGGGATCTGCCGCAGCACGCTCCTTCGCCGCGATGCCGAACTCCGTTTCCGTACCCAGCACTCGTGCGCGATTCGTCGAGGTCTGTTCCTGCATGAGATTTAGTTAGAGGTAGTGCCCGGTGGTGACGGTTTCAATCTGGCGGGATTCGCTTGGCCCGCCGCTGATCGTCCGAAGATGCACGATCTTCTCGCCTTTCTTGCCGGCGACCTTTGCCCAATCATCCGGGTTGGTCGTATTCGGAAGGTCTTCGTGCTCCTTGAATTCTTCACGGATGGCCCGCACCAGATCGTCCGACCGGAGGCCCTGTCCTTCCTGGGCGATTGCCCGCTTCACGGCGAATTTTTTCGCGCGTGACACAATGCCTTCGATCAGCGCGCCGCTGGCGAAATCTTTGAAATACAGCACTTCCTTCTCGCCGTTGGCGTAGGTGACTTCAATAAATTTGTTCTCTTCACTCGGGGCATACATGGTCTCCACCGTCCTCGCGATCAGCCGCTCCACGAGCGCCTGCCGATCGCCTCCATAACGGTCCACCTCATCCTGAGCGAACGGCAGATCTGCCGACACATACTTCGAGAAAATGTCCCGTGCGGCGGTTGCGTCCGGGCGTCCGACTTTGACCTTCACATCCAGCCGCCCGGCGCGGAGCACGGCGGGGTCGATCAAATCCTGTCGGTTGCTCGCCCCGATCACGATCACGTTGCGCAACCGCTCAACCCCGTCGATCTCGGAGAGGAACTGCGGCACGATCGTCGATTCGATATCGGACGAAATCCCCGTGCCGCGAGTCCTGAAGAGCGCGTCCATTTCATCGAAAAAGACGATCACCGGATGGCCGTCCTCCGCGCGCTCTTTCGCTTTCTTGAAGACCTCGCGCACTTGCCGTTCAGATTCGCCGACGTACTTATTGAGCAGTTCCGGCCCTTTCACGTGCAGGAAATAGCTGCGAATCTCCTTCCCCGCGCGATGGCCCAATTTCTTGGCAATCGAGTTGGCAACAGCCTTGGCGATGAGCGTCTTCCCGCAGCCCGGCGGCCCATAGAGCAGCACGCCTTTGGGCGCACTCAGTTTGTATTCAGCAAAAATGTGCGGATGGAGGAAGGGCAATTCGACTGCGTCGCGGACCTGCTCCAATTCTTTCTGGAGGCCGCCGATGTGTTCATAATCGACGTCCGGGACCTCTTCCAATACCAGTTCTTCCGCTTCTGACTTGGGCAATTTTTCAATCACATACCCGGAGCGAGGGTCGTACAGCAGATGGTCGCCGACGCTCAGCCGTTCGACGAGGAGCGGGTCACCCAGCTCCGCGACTTTTTCCTCGTCGTAATTGAGCGTCACGAGTGCGCGCCCCCCCTCCAGCACGTCCTTCAGGCGGACGACCTCACCCTGGCTGTCGAACCCCTTGGCCTCGATGACGTTGAGGGCCTCGTTCAGGATGACTTCCTGCCCTTTCCGCAGCTGCGCAGTCTTAATGGAGGGATGAAGGCTGACTTTCATTTTCCGTCCCGACACGAAAACCGTGCCCGTACCGTCTTCGTTGAGGCAGGAAAAAATCGCGTACGCAGACGGCGGCGCCGTCAGCTTGTCCACTTCCGCGCGCAGGGCTTCGATCTGGGCCTTGGCTTCGTGCAGGGTGGCAACGAGCTTTTCGTTCTGCTTATTGGCTTGTTCGAGTTGGTGGCGTGACTGGTACAGCCGGCGGATTTCCTCCTCCATCGACTGGATTTGTACGCGCAGCTTGTCGACTTCCCGCGCATGCTCGTCGTTTTTGTGTATCATGTCCGCGTCACCATCGGACAACTGTTGCGTGATTTTCTTGACGGAATCCCGAAGCGACCGAAATCGGTTCGACCGTCCCTTGCTGTCTCCCATGCCTCCACTCGGCGATTCGCCCGTAACGGCGGTGAGAGCACATTGTGCATCCGTGTCGGATTCTAACACCCGACCTAGGGGTGGTCAACTAGAGTGCGCGATCGTGCGCGAAACAATGCAGAGATGTGACGAACAGTTACGACATCAGCGACGCCAGCATATCACGCGTCGCCGCAGCGACATTGTCGCGAGTCAGAATCGCCCCGATCACGGCGACGCCATGAGCGCCGGCCTGGCGGACATCGGGCACCGAGGCACTCGTGACACCGCCAACGGCAAACACTGGAATGGCCGAGTGACGGCATGCTTCAGCCAGTGCTCCCAATCCCAACGGAGGCCCAAACGACCGTTTCGACGGCGTATCGAAAATCGGACCGAACAGCACATAGTCCGCCCCATCACGACTCGCTTGTTCTACCTCGCCGATAGAATGTGTCGAGACACCGACGAGACGATCGAGTCCGACCAACCGGCGCGCAACGGACACCGGCAAACTGTTTGCCCGCAGATGCACACCGTCCGCGTTCATGGCCACCACAAGATCGACACGATCGTTCACGATCAACGGAACGGCGCGCGGCGCCGTCATCGATTGGATCTCGCGCGCCCGCGCAAGCAATTCGCGAGCAGAGAGATCACGTTCCCGAAGTTGGACGGCGGGCAATCCGGCGTTGACAGCTTGTTGAATGAGAGATGAAAGGGATCGACCTCCCGTTTGAGTCCGGTCGGTAACGAGGAGCAGACGGAAATTAACGGGAGGCATGGGATCAACAGTGGTACGGACTGCGGGCTGAGGACTGAGTCAGGGATGAATTCCGAACAGCCAACTCAGACCTCAGCACTCATCGCTCAGCACTATTCTAGAGCATGCCTTCGATCGGGCTACTCGCCGTCGCATAGAGTTTTCTGGGAATCCGACCGGCCTTGTAGGCCAATCGGCCTGCCCACACGGCGTATTTCATCGCTTCCGCCATCGCAAGCGGATTCTTCGCACCGGCAATGGCCGTGTTCATGAGCACCGCATCGGCCCCATATTCCATCGCCAGCGCCGCATCGGACGCCGTCCCAACACCGGCATCGACGATGACCGGCACCGTGACGGACTCCATGAGAATTTTCAGGTTATAGGGATTTCGGATGCCCAGGCCGGACCCGATCGGTGCGGCCAACGGCA
>JABMDG010000125.1 GCA_015904045.1 Nitrospira sp. | reverse complement strand
GGTAACGGAATTGAAGACCGGTCGCTGCCTCGATATCAACGACGCCTGCCTGGAGATATTCGGCTTTCGGCGGGATGAAGTAATCGGGCAGACGACCCTCCTGTCAGGCATTTGGCCCGACCCCCAAGACCGGGCTCGATTGATCGAGCGCCTCACATCTGAACTGTCGGTGCGGGATCTTGAAGTGCCGGTGCGGATGAAACACGGCGGCCTGAACCGGTTTCTCATCTCCGCTGACGTGGTCATGCTGGGGAAGACACGCTGCCTGTTAATGATCGGCAACGACATCACCGAGCGCAAACGCGCCGAGGAAGCCTTGCGGAGCGCTCAGGAAGAGCTGGAGCGTCGAGTCCGTGAACGAACGAAGGAGCTGGAACGGACCAATGCGGCGCTGATCGAGAGTGAGGAACGGTTTCGTACGTTCCTGGACCATGCGGCGAATCTTGCGTTCATCAAGGCAATGGATGGGCGGTATCTCTATGCGAACCGCCGATTCCGGGAAGCTTTCAGTCTCGATCAGAACAGTATTGTGGGTAAGACCGATGAGGAGCTTTTTCCGCGCGCACAGGCCGATCAGTTCCGGTTCCATGATCTCACGACACTCGAAGCCGGAACGGCCATGGAATTCGAGGAAACGTCCCTCTACGTCGACGGTCCCCACACAACCATTGCTGTGAAATTCCCTATGCGGGATAAATCAGGGCACGTCTACGGGGTCGGCGGCATTGTTACCGATATCAATGAGCGTAAGCGGACTGAGGAGACGCTACAGTTCCAGCAGAAGCAACTGCACGACTTGACTGCCAAGCTCATCAAGGCTCAGGAGGACGAGCGGCAACGGATTGCGCGCGAGCTGCATGACGATGTCAGCCAGCGGCTGGCTGCGCTGGTCCTTAAGGTGGTGTCACTTGAACAACAGCCGCCTCTCTTGCCTGAATTGATCGGAAAATCCCTGGAGCCGGTTCGTGAGCAACTCGAGCGGCTTTCCGATGACCTCCATAACCTCGCCTACAAACTTCATCCATCGCTCCTGGAGCATGCGGGCCTGCAGCCGGCCATCGAAGACCACATCCGCGAGGTCACCAAGAGGACAGGACTTTCTGTGTCGTTGAAGGTGAATCGTGTGTCCGGTTCACTGTCGCTGGACCATTCGACCTGTCTCTTCCGCGTATTGCAGGAAAGCCTTCAGAACATCGCCAAACATGCCTGTGCCACCGAGGCCACCGTGAAGCTGAGTGGTTCATCAAAGGGAGTCGGCCTGTCCGTGACAGATAACGGCAAGGGATTTGACGCGAGCGACAAGAGCGCCCATCAGAAAGGGTTAGGCTTGACTAGTATGCAGGAACGATTGCGGCTGCTGCATGGATTCCTCCGCGTCCATTCCAGGCCGGCTGAAGGGACGAGGATCTGCGCCTGGATTCCGGTCAAGAAAGAGGAAGCATGACGCGCCCTCGTATCCTGATGGCAGACGATCACTCCCTGGTCCTGGCCGGGCTTCGGAAACTGGTAGAAGCCGAGGGCGAGGTCGTCGGCACGGTGGAAGACGGCCGCGCGCTGGTGGAAGAAGCGCAGAAGTTGCACCCGGACGTGATCTTGCTCGACATCTCCATGCCGCTGCTGAACGGGCTGGATGCCGCCAGACAACTCACCAAGCTCGTGCCTGACAGCAAACTGATCTTTCTCACCATGCATGCGACACCGACGTACGCAACGGAGGCCTTCAAGGCCGGCGCTTCCGGTTACTTGATCAAACGGTCCGCCGCGTCGGAACTCAAACAGGCTATACAAGCGGTCATGCGAGGGCAGCACTACATGACGCCGCTGATCACGAAAGACGTGCTGGCTGCTACGTTGCATCCGCCGGAAGTGCCGGTGCATCAGCGGCCCGTGACCGCGCTCACGCCGAGGCAGCGTGAAGTGTTGCAGCTCATCGCGGAAGGGAAGGGTACCAAGGATATCGCCACGCTCCTGAATATTTCCGTGAAGACCGTGGAATTCCACAAATCGCGGATTATGGAGGAACTGGATCTCCATTCGACCGCCGAGCTGACCAAGTATGCAGTGGCCGAAGGTCTGGTGAGTCTGTAACGCTCTCCTCGCGCAAGCGGACCGGCACCATGGCCCACCGGTTACCGGGTATCTTCTCGTGTTCCTCCTCAGATTGGTCGGAAGGCTTATCGTCGGCCATCGTGCGCCCTGGTAATATTTCTTGGCTTGTCTAGCAGTTCCCCTAGTTCTCCTTCCTGCCGATTTCACCTAGACTCCCATCCGCCTCGTACAACGAGGACCTATCAAAGGGGGTGCCCTATGGCCGTCTCAACGACCATCTCTCGTGTTCACACCGCCCTGGAGGAGCTCGGCACCGATTGCTCCATGGAAGAAATTGTGGGGCTCTGCCCGGAGCTCACATGGAACCAGGTGTTTCTCGCAATCGATTACTTGAGCCGTACGGGACAGATTCGCGTGACTCTGGATTCCGGCAGAACATATCGAGTAGAGGCCGCTCACCCCGCCACTCCCGAGAGTCCTCGTGTTTTGGCCGGTCCGTAGATCCATCCTTCAACGCAGGACTGGTACATTCCCTAGTTCTGCTCCCGAACCGGCTGTGCTAGGGTGCGTTCTGCAACGTTGCATAATGTGGGATATGTGGCCGAAATATCTCAAATGGATAAATCTCGCAACGAGTCGGGAGAAATAGAGTCAACGCCCCTTGAGATGGAGGCGCCAATGAACACCTGGATGGTTCAAGAAATCGGTCATGCAACAGAAATCCCCCTCTCGAAAACGCTCTGCGTCCACCAGCGGCTCATCGACGATCTCCGGACCAG
>JABMDG010000124.1 GCA_015904045.1 Nitrospira sp. | reverse complement strand
CGGTCGTCCTAGCCGATGATCGTGTCGTCGACGTCCGGTACCGCTTTGTACCACCCACCTTCGATGCATCGAACGATTGCGAGGAGATTTTCGACGCCTGTGTGCCCTAGGCGAAGCCTTCTCTCGCTGATCTGACAGGCCCGGCCCCGGCCATCGTGATACTCTTTCGCCGCCTCATGACAAAACTCCTTCGCCCTATCGTGCTCTGGTCCCTCGTCGGAACGGCCCTGTTGTGGCCGTCCGAGGCGCTGGCGTTGGAAAAATATGGCCGGCCGCTTCCTTCCATGGACAACGCTGATGGCAACGGCCGAGACGCTGAAGAAAGTTTGTTCGCCGGCTATCTCCTCACCGGGGTCTTTGCCAAAAATCCCTCGTTCGCCGCCAGACCGGACAATTCGGGGCTCGTCGGATTGCGTCACATGCTCCATCTGGAGACGGACCTCTACAAACAATACCTGACCTTCTACACAGATCAGAACTTTTTCTCCGACCGGACAAATGGCTGGATTGAGCTGAGTGAGTGGGATGGCACGTACGCTTTGACCGGCGTCATCGGCCACATGAGCTGGCGTCTGCAATATGAACGTGATGCCCCCCTCGATCGTCGAGGCATCACACAAGAATATGCCGATGTGCTCCTCACCGCCAAATTCCAAGCGGTACAGGATCTTCCTGCTTGGCGGCGACTCCTGCCGAATCAAAATTTGACAGCCTATGCCGGAGGCGGCTGGCTCTTCCACAACAAGAATTATTTCGCACGCCCCGACAACAGCGGCCGCGCGCTCCTCCGCTATGTCGCGCATGCCGATCTCGATCTCTACAAGAACAAGGTCGTGGTCTATGGGGACGTCAACCTATTCACGGATCGGGACGGCGGGAACCAGGCCAACCCGACGGAGCTGGACTGGATTGTGGGATTGGCACTGCGGTGGTGGACCTCTGAGGTGGCAGTCTACTACGAACAGGACCAGCCCCTGGATCGGGATGGACTCATTCAAAAATACGTCGCGGTGCAGTACCGATTCTCATTTGACGTGTCGAAGGGGGACTTAGGAGTTGGCAACACCGGCACCGCGCCAGGGACAAGCCCCTAGCCCGCATTATTCATAAACGCTGCTACGACAACCGCCGACACGCCGCAGCATTCTTTATCGCTCGTATCTCGTCCTTCGACCCCTTGGCCGCCGGTGGGTGCACGGATACCGCATGTGGCTCATTGGTAGCGGCCCAGGACCATGATCGAGACCGGGCCGTTGCCAGCCGCTACTTCCGTGCCGACTTTGGTCAGGGCGCCTGTGGTGGTGTTGATGCTGAAGGTGGTGACGTTGTTGCTGAAGGCGTTACTCGCAACATAGGCAAACCGCCCCGAGGGATCGACTGTGACGGAGATCGGGAAGGTGCCGGCCGCGACCTCGGTGCCGACTTCTGTCAAGACCCCGGTCGCTGCGTTGATGCTGAAGGTGGTGACGTCGTTGGAGCCCTGATTCACCACATAGGCAAACCGCCCCGAGGGGTCGACCGTGACGGAGGCCGGGCCGCTGCCGGCCGCCACTTCCGTGCCGACTTCGGTCAACGCCCCCGTGGTTTG
>JABMDG010000123.1 GCA_015904045.1 Nitrospira sp. | reverse complement strand
TGGCTGAGAGAGTTCGTCGAGTGGCAGAAGGATTTGCCGGACAACAGGCAATTCATGGATTCAGTCAAGCTGGAGCTCTTCCACGACGTCGTCTATGTGTTTACTCCGAAGGGTTCGGTGAAGGAGCTGCCCAAGGGGGCGACCCCGATTGATTTCGCCTACGCCATACATACGGAAGTGGGTGATCATTGCGTGGGTGCCAAGGTGAAGGGCAAGATCGTTCCGTTGCGGCACGAAGTGGAGAGTGGCGATACCATTGAAATTCTGACCTCACCCACCCAGACTCCGCACAAAGATTGGCTCAAGTTCGTGCGGACATCGCGTGCCAAGACAAAAATCAAACATTGGATCAAAGTCGAAGAACAGACGCGGAGCCTCGAAATCGGCCGACGGTTGTTGGAGGCGGAGTTTCGCCGCCATGGGATGGCTCCCGCGCAGGCGTTCAAGTCCGAGCAACTGCTTGATGCCGCAACACATGAAGGATATGGGACGATCGATGAGCTGATTGCCGCCGTCGGTTTCGGACATCTCTCGACGGCACAAGTCGTGGGGAAGCTGGCAGCTCATGCATCCGTCAGTCCTCCCGTTGAAGAGCCGACCAGTCCGGGAAAAGTATCGGGCAACAAGAGTCTAAGCAAAGGGATTCAGGTCAAGGGAGCACGGGATTTGTTGATGCAGTTATCCCGCTGTTGCAACCCCGTCCCCGGCGACAAGATTTTGGGGTACATCACACGCGGGCGGGGTCTCACGATCCACGCTGTCGATTGCCCGAACTTGGAGGCGCTGGATTATGATCGGGCGAGGCTGGTGGAGGTCGAGTGGGATATCGCCACTCCCGGGCACCATCCGGTGAAGATCGCGGTGATTGCCGCGGATAAGACCGGGGTGCTGGCGAATGTTTCCTCCGCCATTGCGGAATGTCACGCCAACATCAGTCGCGCGGAAATCATCACACGCGAGGATCGGAAGGCGGAGTTGGATTTTGTGGTCGAGATTGCCGATACAGCGCACTTAAATCGCGTACTGAAAGCCATCGAACGAGTGGAAGGTGTGATCACCGCGCGGCGTATCCGGTCCTGGCAGGAGAAATCATAGAAACAGGTATGCCCATAGCCGTCACGTCAATTATCCCAACGCGTTTCCGATTACGACTTCGTGAATTGCAGCGTTGAGCCCTTCTCGATTTTGTAACTGGCCGCCGTGCCGCCTGCAATCTCCAAGACAAATACGGCGTCTTCGCTGGTCGGCCGATACTGTGGGCAAGAGTCGTCGGCTTTGGTACAGATGGGGACATTCCGCTCGATATGCACGACCCGCTTTTTGTCGTCCAACCAAATTAAGTCGAGCGTGATTTTGGTGTTCTTCATCCAGAATGACCAGGCATGCGGCTGGCCGAATACGAACAGCATTCCGTGGTCTTTCTTCAGATGATCTCGGTACATGAGGCCGGTCGCGCGTTTGAACGGGGTGTCGGCGATTTCCGCTTGGATGGTACTGCCTGAGGGAGTGCGAATCGAGATAAGACCTGGATCTGAAGCGGTGCCTGGCGATGCTGCGAAGACAAGCAGAATGCCTGTCAGCAACGCCGATGGCAGTCGACCGATGGGACTAGGTGGAATGATCATGGCGCATCGTAACGAGCAGGTCCCGCCGAGTCAAGAAACTGTCTTCTTGCAATCCCGTCGGGCGTTGTGCGATTCTCCAATCAGATCGTTGCGGGGAACTTATGCAGGAAAAGCGCCGGGTACTGTACAAAAAAGGGGTCTTTGTCTGTCCTACCTGCCGTCAGTCATATGTGCAGGAAAAATGGATCGAAGAGTGGCGAATCCGCTGTCACCGGTGCAGCTACCGGGGCACTTTGACGGAAGTATCGGTTGAAGAGCACATGGAAGAAGAGACATTCCGGCGGTAGGGACATCCAGCATTGCTTCAGATTCATGGCGCCCGTCATGAATACAGGCCGTATTCTCACCACAGCCGTTCTCATTTTCACCACTCTCGGTGGCCTCGGTTCGAGGTCATGGGCGGAGGAAACGCCCGTGCCCGTGAAGGTGCTTGTGACCTATCACTCGCTGACGGGCAATACCGAGCGAATGGCGGAAGCGGTCGTCGAGGGAGTCAAGTCGGTCCCCGGCACAACGGTGCTGCTCAAACGTGTGGGCCAGGTTACCGCGGAGGATCTGTTCTCTTCGGATGCCGTGATCGTTGGATCGCCGGTCTATTGGTCTAACATGTCGGGGGAGGTCAAGACGTTTTTTGACAATTGGCAATTCAAATTCGGCGTGTTCCCCGAGTTCAAGATGAAAAACAAAGTCGGTGCGGCGTTTGCGACCGGTGGGCAGATTTCCAGTGGCAAGGAGGTCACGATGCTGACGATGCTCGCCGCCATGCTGGGCAACCAGATGATCGTGGTGAGCGGTGGTGGAGCCTTTGGAGCGTCGGCTACGACAGAAGGCGACAGTCCGGGGATCGATAAGAAGGAGCTTGCCGATGCTAAAGCTCTGGGCCAACGTGTTGCGGACGTTGCCAAACTTATTCGTCGAGCTTCTTCCCAGTAAGTGAGATCTTTCCCGCGCAGAGACCGTTTTTCAAGGTCAAAACTAGATGCGTGTGGATGCTGTCCAAGGCGAAGTGCGCGGTGCCGGTGTGTTGCATGGGATCGGCGGCGGCTGAGGGTGGATTACAGGTCTGCAGTAGTGTGGCAGGAGGCAGCAACTCCCTGAGTGGCGACGTCGACAAATTCGTGGATGTTCTTGGCGCAGCGCCCGCAACAACCGTTGCACTTGAGATCGAATTTGGCCTTCAGCTGGCCGGGCATGACCAGCCCCGCGCGTCCTGCCTCGCGGACATCCGATTCGGTAATTCCCTTGCAGAGGCACATATACATGGTCTGCTCCTTCCGACGATTATGAGAAGCATTATCAGTATAGGCCTTGATCGGAGTTTTGTCAACCCACCGAGAGTGGCGCCGTAAGAGGCCTGACGTTGAACGGCTTGCCGGAGAAAACAGCCAAGTGATTCAAGTAGTTATCCGGCTCTTCAACCCTGTGATTGCGTAACTGATCGGCAATAGCCCCACCACGATTATGCCCATACGCGCGATCGCGTTCAATAAACCCTACGGTGTATTGCCGTGTTTTACTGATCCGGGAGGCAGGCCAACTCTGGCGAAGTACATCGCCGTGCCCGGTGTCTATGCAGCGGGGCGTCTCGATCAGGACAGTGAAGGACTGATGATCCTGACCTCGGAGGGGGCACTTGCACATCGGATTACCGATCCTATGCACAAACTGCCGAAAGTCTATCTGGCACAAGTCGAACGCATTCCCGACGACCATGCCATCGCACGCCTCTGTCAGGGCGTGCCGCTCGGTGGAAAACGAACGAGGCCGGCGGAGGTGAGGCTGTTGGCCGAGGAGCCAGCGTTGCCCGAGCGGCCCGTGCCCATCCGGTTTCGTAAGCACGTGCCCACCGCTTGGCTGGAACTCACGATCCACGAAGGAATGAATCGCCAAATCCGCCGCATGACGGCGGCGGTGGGCCATCCGACCGTGCGTCTGGTGCGCATCGCAATCGGGCCGGTTCGGTTAGGGGATCTCAAACCGGGTGAATGGCGGGAATTGCAACGGGATGAAATCAACGCCATCACAGGATGAGTGATCGGCGAATAGTCAGGTTCGAATTCAACAGTGATGGGGAGGCTGGTCGCAAACGACACCGATACCATCCGCAAGGCCAAGTGCTACAGGAACATTTGTCTGCCACAACGGGCATTACCTGTAACGATCAAGGTCACATCGTCGCTTCCAACTGTTCCACCATTTCTCGAATCGTATCGAACCCCGATTGCCAAAAGGCGTCGGATGTCATATCGACGCCGACGGTGGCGAGAATCTGTTGGGGTGATTGCGAGCCGCCGGTTGCGAGGAGATCCAGATACTTCGGGACGAATGACGAGCCTTGTTCCTTGTACGTACGGTAGAGCGCCAGCACGAGCAGATTGCCGAAGCTGTAGGCGTAACAATAGAACGGACTAGCGAAAATATGGGGGATGGTCAGCCACTCCCATTGAAACTCATCCGGTACCTTCACAGCCTTCCCGAACTGCTGCCGAAGCTCTTCTCCATAGGTCTTGGCCAATTGGTCAGCTGTCGCGCCGTCCGCGATCATTTGATGGGCTAACTTTTCGAAGCGGACGAAATAGGCCTGCCGCAGCACGGTCGCGTACATGTCGTCCAACTGGCTCACCAGCAGCCCTTGTTGCACGGACTTGTTCCGTTCCTGAGACATCAGGGCATCGGACAAAATGCGCTCGCCGAAGACGGACGCGGTTTCCGCGAGCGGGAGGGTCGAGTGAAAGGTGAAGACAGAGTGGTCTTTCGCCAGCATCCCGTGGACGGCATGACCGAGTTCATGCGCCATCGTGGCGATGTCACGAGCTTCCCCAGTGTAATTGAGCATGACATAGGGCGTCATGCCGGGGACGACGCTGTAGCAGTAGGCGCCGCCTATTTTGCCGGGCCTCGTCGGGGCATCGATGTGCCGATCACGAAACACTTGTTCGGCCAAATCGGCCAGGCGAGGGCTGAACCCGCGGTAGGCGTCGAGCACCATCGTGACCGCGTCAGCATACTTGTACGTTTTCGACTCCGTCCGATGCGGCGCGTAGAGATGGTAGCGGTTCATCGGCTTGATCTTGGAAATCTTGGCTTTCAACGTGAAATATGTTTGGAAGATGTCGGCGTTCTTCGCGCAGGACGCCAGCAGTACATCGACGGCTTGGTCCGGCACGTCGTTGCTCAGGTTGCGGCTGGTGATCGGAGCGGAAAATCGGCGGAGCCCGAGGTTTTCGGATTTCAAATCGTTCACGAGCGTCTTGTAGATTTCCCCCAACAAGTCGCGTTGGGTGGCAAAGACCCGATACAGCTCTTGATAGGCGGCCTGTCGTGTCGAGGCCTTCGGGCTTCGAACGTACGTCATCAGTTCTTCACGATTGACCGTCTTTTTCTTACCGCCGACCCCCAGTGTGAAGGTGAATGCGTTCGTCACAATGTCGTACAACGTGTGGACCGCGCTCCGGCCGGTGACGTTCTTGAGATTGATGATCTTTTCTTCCGGTTCGGACAAGGTGTGGGGTTTGAAGCGCCGGATCGTTTCCAGGTGATAGCGCAAGTCACCCGCGTCGGCCATCAGGCGCGCCGCATTGGCGTCATCGACACTTTGCCACCAGAGCTCGAAAAAGAGCAGTCGATTGTTCAGGCCTGTCAGCCGTTCCTCCACCCGTGTTTTCAGCGACCGCACAGCCGAGTCCTTCGTGTTTTCGGAAAATCGAAGGTAGGCATAGGCGCCAAGACGCGAGGAGCCTTGGGCAATTTCCTCGCTGAGACGCAACAGCGCGAGGAGATCCTGGCTTGACATGGATGGGGCGAGCGTCCCCCGCGCGGCTTCGATCTTGGTGGCCTTCGATTCCAGGTCGGCTAACAGCGAATCGATGCCAACGACTGGGTCTTTGACCAGCTGGGTCAGGTTCCACCGATCGGGAAACGTCGAACGGCTGCGTCTCGTGGCGCGTTGCGTACGGGTTAATCCGGCCATTGGATACTCCTTGAGATATACATCGGCTGATGGACGATCATACCATCGGTCAGGTTGGGGAGAGGAGAAAAATTGGTGGCAG
>JABMDG010000122.1 GCA_015904045.1 Nitrospira sp. | reverse complement strand
GACGACAAGAAACAGGTGGATCAACGGCTGCGTCAGGAACTGGGCGCGCCGGACGTGCGGGATCTCCTGGTTGTCGAGGGGCCGACGGTCGAGGATGTCTTGGTGAAGGCGGAAGCCGTCATGCCGGAGTTGGACCATTTGACGCAGAGTCGGGCGCTCGCCGGATATGACATCGTCTCCCGCTATCTGCCCAGCCATCGAATGCAACGAGAGCGGCAGCGGGCCTTGCCTGAGCGAGCGGTTCTGGAACGCAATCTTGACGCCGCGTCAAAGGGGTTGCCGTTTGCCCCCGGACTCTTCACCCCGTTTGTGTCGGCCGTCGAGGCAGCCCGCAGCCGGCAGCTTGTCGATCGCGACACCTTCGCGGGAACGATGATGGAGATGAAACTGGACTCGTTGATGTTCTCGCAACAGGATCGATGGGTGGCGGTCGCGCCGCTTCGCGGGGTAGCCGATCGGCGGCAATTGGCTTCGACCGTCGAACAGTGGGGAGAGGCGTCCGTGCGGTATGTGGATCTGAAGGAAGAATCGAACCAGCTGATGACGGCCTACCGCGATCGAACGTTGCAGCTACTGGGATGGGGGCTGGCGGCCATCGCGCTCACTCTGACGCTGGGGCTACGGTCGATCGTGCTCGTCGGGCGCGTCCTGGCGCCGATTGTGTGTGCGCTGATCGTGGTGGCCGCCGTGCTGCGGGGATCGGGAGAACCGCTTTCGCTGTTTCACGTGGCGACCTTTTTGCTGGTGATTGGGCTGGGGCTCGACTACGCCCTCTTTTTCAATCGGGTGGAGGGAACGGAAGACGACCGGGCCAGGACTACGTTCGGCTTGCTCGTCTGCGGCACCACGACGATCCTCGTCTTCGGCGTGCTGGCGTTCTCGAAGATTCCCGTGCTTCATGCGATCGGCATGACCGCGGCCTGCGGATCTCTGGCCTGTCTGGTCTTCGCCGCCTTGCTGGCGAGGAGGGCCCCCCATGCCGCCTAGCATACAACCGATGGCCCCGCTGCTCCTGTCCGCCTATACTCTTGTAACAGCGAACGGTCGGGGAGTCGGCCCGGTGCTGGAGGCGCTCCGCACCCGCCGATCGGGATTAACCCCTTGCGATTTCGAGGATGTGACGCTGAAAACCTATATTGGGCGAGTGGCCGGCCTCGAAGAATTTTCGCTCGATCATGACCTGGCACCCTTCGATTGCCGGAACAACCGACTGGCCTGGCTTGGCTTGCAGCAGGACGGGTTCATGGTCGCGGTGGCGGAAGCGAAACAGCGGTATGGAGCGCACCGCATCGCCGTCGTGATGGGGACCAGCACCTCCGGGATTCTCGAAACCGAGCACGCGTACCGCGTACGCGACCCCCTGACCGATGAGCTCCCTGAGTGGTACCGCCCGCGCTATCGCTACACGCACAATATGTTTTCGTTGGGCTATTTCGTGCGGACCTGCCTGGGATTGAAAGGACCGGCCCTGGTGATTTCGACCGCCTGTTCCTCCAGCGCCAAAGTCTTTGCAACGGCGGCCCGGTTGATCCAGGCCGGCTTGTGCGATGCCGCCATTGTTGGCGGTGTCGACAGCCTGTGCCATACGACCTTGTATGGGTTCTCCGCGCTGCAGTTGCTGTCCACCGGGCCCTGCAGACCTTGTGACGAGGACCGTGATGGATTGTCCCTGGGCGAGGCAGCAGGTTATGCCTTGCTGGAGTCGAGCGAGAAGGTCGGAGGGAGGGGAACGGTGGCGCTGCTGGGGTACGGTGAGAGCGCGGACGGCTATCATATGTCTCACCCCCATCCGGAAGGCGTGGGCGCCATGCGGGCCATCAAGGAGTCGCTGATCAGGGCGCGGCTGCGTCCTGAACAAGTCGAGTACGTGAATTTGCATGGAACGGCCACGGTGGCCAATGATTCCGTCGAGGATAAGGCTGTGTACGGGCTGTTCGGCGCGCGTCCCGCATGCAGTTCGACCAAAGGTTGGACCGGACATACGCTGGGCGCCGCCGGCATCACGGAAGCGGTCATCTCCGCCCTGTGTCTGACGCACGGATTCATGCCGGGGACGCTCAATTGCCGGCGAGTGGACGGCTCGCTGAAAAGCCGGATCCTTCGCGAGAATCAGACCGGCTCCGTCTCCTGTGTGCTGAGCAATATTTTTGGATTCGGCGGAAACAATTGCAGCTTGGTGCTGGGAAAACTGTGATGGACATTGCGATCAGAGGCGTCGGTCTCTTAGCCCCCGGTCTTATCGGGTGGGAAGCCGGACGTGCGGTGCTGGCCGGTCTCACCCCCTTTCGGCCGGATGTGGTGCCGGATCCGGATGCGACGATGCTTCCGCCGAACGAGCGGCGGCGCAGCAGCGATTGTGTTCGGTGGGCGGTGCAGGTCGCGCAAGAAGCCATGGTCCAGTCCGGACTAGACCCACGCGATGTCCCCACGGTTTTTGCTTCCTCCGGCGGTGAAATGGGCGTATTTGACAAACTCTGTCGCACGCTGGCTACGCCGGAGCGAACGGTGTCCCCCACGTTGTTTCATCAATCGGTGCACAATGCAGCCGCCGGTTACTGGGGGATTGCCACAGCCAGCCAACAGTCCTCGACGGCCCTGTCCTGCTACGACGATTCGTTCGCGGCAGGGCTGCTGGAGGCCGTGACGATGGTGCGTGTGGAACGATGTCCGGTTCTGCTGGTGGCCTATGATCTGGCCGTGCCATCTCCGCTCAGCCAGGCCAGGCCGATTACGACAGGATTTGCCGTGGCGCTCGTGTTGGCTCCCCCAGCGGATCATTCGTCCGCCGTTATGCGAGTGCGGCTCGAGGAAGGGGACGTGGTCGGCACATGCGGCCTTGTAGATCCGGTCTTGGAAGGGGTCCGGCAAGACAATCCTGCCGCTCGATCGCTCCCGCTTTTACGCGCCATCGCGGCGGGAGGACGGCAGACTGTCAGGCTCGGCTTGCTGGAGAGCCAGCAGCTCATAATGGAACTGGGGCCATGCCGTCTCTGACCAAAGATGAACTGGCGTCATTGCTTCCCCACGCAGGGAGGATGTGCCTGCTTGATTGCGTCGAGTCATGGGATGCCTCCACCATCCGCTGCTGTGCTGAGTCGCATCGGGATCCGGCGAATCCTCTGCGGAAGAACGGGCTGCTTGGCGTGGTTGCGGGGTTGGAATATGCCGCCCAGGCGATGGGAGTCCATGTCGGATTGCTCGATGGACGGCCGCCGGCAGGCGGATCGATCGGCTATGTCGGAAGCGTGCGCGACGTGGCGTTCGGCGCCGACCGGTTGGACGATTGCCAGGGGACACTCACGATCGGTGCGGACAGATTGTTCGCGGACAACCGGAGCTTTATGTACCGATTCGTTGTGTCATGCCACGGCCGAGAAGTGCTGACAGGGCGGGCTTCGATTTTTCTCACACAGGCGCCGGGATGACGAAGAGACGAGCACTGGTGACAGGAGGGAGCGGCTCCATCGGCGCGGCGATCGCCGAGCGGCTGGCAGCAGACGGCTATTCTGTCGTGGTGCATGGGCACCGGCATGGCGAATCGGCTGAGCGGGTGGCGGAAAAGATCAAAGTGCATGGCGGGGTTGCAGCGAGTGTGGTGTGTGACATCACGGACGAGGTCGCCACGCGCCGGATGCTGGAATCGCTGCTGAAAGACGGGCCGATCCAACTCGTCGTTAACAATGCGGGGCTGCACGACGACGCGCCCATGGCCGGTATGACCGGAGAGCAATGGACGAACGTCATCGATGTGTCGCTTCATGGGTTTTTCAATGTCACCCAACCACTGTTGCTGCCGATGATCGGGACACGGTGGGGGCGGATCATTTCCATCTCATCCGTGGCCGGCGTCATCGGCAACCGCGGCCAAACCAACTATGCTGCCGCCAAGGCCGGTCTCCACGGCGCGAGCAAATCGCTGGCGATCGAATTGGCGTCGCGAGGCATCACCGTCAATGTGGTCGCTCCAGGCCTGATTGAATCGTCGGCGACCAGAGCCTCGTTCAAACCCGAGCAGATTGAAACCATTGTCCCGATGAAGCGAGTCGGCACACCGGAAGAAGTTGCGGCGCTGGTCTCATTTCTGGCATCCGAGCAGGCCGGTTATATCACCGGACAAGTCATTGGCATCAACGGAGGCATGGCGTAGCAGGATGGTGAAAAAGGCTGCCAGCTGCGTTCTCGCATCGCTCAGACCCTCAACGTACCCCAGAGGGTACGCCTCGGCCCTTCGCTCGCTGCGGCCTTGCTGCCAGACCTTTTTGACCATCCTGCGTTGTTATCGCGAGAAATGCTTAACGAGGATCGAGTGATGAGTTCGTATTGGGTGGTCATTCCGGCCTATAACGAGGCGGCGACCGTTCGTGACGTGGCGGTGCGCGCAAGGCGGCACTGCCCGAACGTCATCGTCGTGGATGACGGGTCGACGGATGGGACGACCGAGGCATTGACCGAGTTGGACGTGACCCTGTTACGCAACGGGCAGAATTGCGGCAAAGCCGGCAGTCTTGCGCGCGGCTTCGACCATGCGCTTGCCCATGAAGCGGCCGGCGTCATCACGCTGGATGCAGACGGTCAACATGCGCCCGAAGAGATTCCCTCCTTCATCAAGCGATCGCTGGAGGATCCGAGCGCGTTTCTCGTGGGTGCGCGCAGGCGCGAGCAACGACGCACGTCGTTCTGGCGCTATGCTGCCAATCGCATCGCAGATTTCTGGATCGGTTGGGCTGCAGGGAGACCGATCGAAGACAGCCAGTCCGGGTTTCGTCTCTATCCCGCCCACCTGTTGCGTACAGTCAAGGTTCCGCACGGTCCTGAGCGCAGCTTCGTCTATGAGAGCGAGATCCTCATCGAAGCGGCTCGACGTGGGTGTGAGATCCAGAGCGTGGCGGTCAGTGTCACCCGACGCCCAGGGCCCAGGCTGAGCCATTTCCGCCCCATCCTGGACATCATGAAGATTGTGCGGATGGTCTCGTGGAAGCTCGTCAGTCGGGGAATGTATCCCGTGGGGCTCGTTCATGCTTTCCGCAGAACGGCGCATCGTTCCACTTCGAGATAAACGCGGGATGTCCGAGAGATTGCCGAACAGGTGTACCAAGAGTGCGGTGAAGCAGGAGCGTGACGGAGCGTGAGAGATCCGGCCCCCGCCGATGAAGTCGGCGGGGGCCGGGGAAGTCACTTTCCTGCTGCCGTCAGTCTGGCTCTGATGTCGTTATCTAAGATTTGAATCCAGCTCCGATAGTTTTCGTGGATCGTCTTCTTCTCGGCGTCGTA
>JABMDG010000121.1 GCA_015904045.1 Nitrospira sp. | reverse complement strand
CCGTCTTCAGGGCAGGTGTGCCATTCGTTGATCGTCGTGTCGTATTGTGTCCCTGGATCGGCACACACCCACGCGGCCCATGCAATCCGATCCCACAGTTCGCGGGCTTTGACGGCCTTGCAGACCTTGCCGTTGGTACGGCGCTTCAATTGCCAATCGCCGTCCGCTTCGAGCGCGGCGAAGAACTCATTCGGGATTCTGACGCTGTTGTTCGAATTTTGCCCCGAAACGGTTTGGTAGGCTTTGCCGTCCCAGTTTGTATCGTATTCGTGAAAGACGAAATGCGTAAAGCCCTGCTTCGCGTAAGAAAACATCCGCTGAATATAGGCTTCCGGCACCATGTCCCGCCGGGCAGACGACAGGGCATCCCGCAACACCGGATTTGTCTTGGAATCGAGATCCAGCTTCAGCCCTCCCTCGCTATCGACGGCATGGCAGGCCTTCAGCACGGTGTTCAGACGCTGGGCGCAGACTTTCGAGCCCGTCACCATCGCCGCGACTTTCTGCTCCTCAATGACTTTCCAATCGATGAATTCTTCGATATCCGGATGATCCAGGTCCAAACAGACCATTTTGGCTGCGCGGCGAGTCGTCCCTCCGGACTTGATGGCGCCGGCAGCCCGATCGCCGATCTTGAGGAAGGACATCAGTCCCGACGACCTCCCGCCTCCGGAAAGCCCTTCACCGTCTCCCCGCAGTTTGGAGAAATTCGTCCCGGTCCCTGAGCCGTACTTGAACAGCCGCGCCTCACGCACCCAAAGGTCCATGATTCCGTTTTCGTTCACCAGATCATCTTCGATCGACTGGATGAAACAGGCGTGGGGCTGAGGGTGTTCGAACGCGTTCGAGGCCTTGGCCACTTCCTGAGTTTTGGGATCGACGTAATAATGCCCCTGTGCAGGACCGGACAAGCCATAGGCATAATGGAGTCCCGTATTGAACCATTGCGGCGAATTCGGGGCGGCCATTTGGCACGCCAGCATGTAACACATTTCGTCATGGAAGGCTTCGGCATCTTCCGGCGTTTTGAAATAGCCGTACGACTTGCCCCAATGGGTCCAGCAGCCGGCCATCCGGTCGAAAACCTGGCGCGCATCGCGCTCTCCTCCGAGCACGGGCTTGCCATCCGCCCCTGTCATTGGCTGCCCTTGTTGATCGTGTTGCGGCACGCCCGCCTTCCTGAAATACTTCTGAGCCAGGATATCGATGGCCAGCTGGGACCATTGCTCCGGCACGTCGATATTGTCGAGTTTGAACACGGTGGATCCGTCCGGGTTGCGAATCTCGGACGAACGCTTGACGAATGTAATTCCGTCATATGGACCTTGTCCTCGACGGGTAAATCTCCGCTCAATTCTCACAGCGTTCCTCCTTCCAGAGGCAGATTGACAATCAGCTCAGGCATGTCGAACGGCTCATACTCTGATAGCGGCGGGGGCTGTCATACATTCATGGAAAGTGATCGATTTCGATCGAGGAGACTACATATAGCTATCTCAATCTTTTGTCAACACTAAATATTGTGGATGGGCTGTGAACTGCGAGGGAAAGCTGTGGATAGCCGTTGAGTGAGTCTTAACGCGTTATTCCGTCCTGTTACAGGAGAGTTATCCCCAGAAACGACTGCGATGACAGGGCCGTACCCAGGCATTTTCTTCGTTCTTGAACATCCTAAAAGGCCATCCGTCCGATTTTCAGCGTGGCCTCATCCACACCCTTGATTGGAACGAACTGCCCCCCGATGCCAACGACGACCACCTTCGTCTCAGCCACTCTGGTCTCATATCGGCTCAGCAACCCCCAATTGTGTCGAACCGTCGATGGCCGGACAATACCCTCGATGAGCTTCTTACCCTGAGCACGAAATACTTGGCGAATCACCTGTTGCTCTTGGGAAGGCGTGCCTTGATCCATCCGGTCAAGCGCCCCATTCAATTCCCGTTCGACAAATTGTAAATAGTCGTCCGTCGTCGGATTCGACAGCGCCAAGCCTATTGCCCCGGTCAGTACTGCTACCATCCAGGCTAACCGGGCAAGACTCATAGTCCCCTCGTTAGAACTCCACTATTATGAGAGCAGGAAAGATTTGTGACAGATCGGACGTCAAGATACCTGATCCGCCGGGCATATACGTGATTACACGGCCTGAGACAATGTCTGCGTTCTCCCCTTCTGCTCTTGTTTGAGGTGATGCCGAAGCCACCATACAGCCAAGATCCCGGGCAGGGCCACTACCATCGTCACAACGAAGAACTGGGCCCATCCCATCATATCGACAAGACCAGCCGAGGGACGCCCCGCAAAGACCCGGCCCAACGCCTCCAAGGAAGACAATAATGCGAATTGAGTAGCTGTGTACCGTGGGTCACAGAGCGACATGACCAGCGCAACGAACGCGGCCGTGCCCATGCCACCCGTCACATTCTCGATCACGACCGCTGCGGTCAGAATCGCCGTACTTTTCCCAGCCGCCGCCAACACGGCAAACCCTAGGTTGGACACAGCCTGCAGCAGGCCGAAGAGCAGCAGCGATGGAACGAGGCTGGCCCGCGTCATCATGACGCCTCCGAGCAGTGCTCCGAATAGCGTGGCAAAAATGCCGAGGCCTTTCACGGCTCCGACCTCCGTCGCCGAAAATCCCAATCCACCGATCAGAAACGCCGTTTGCAACGAAGAGGCGAACGCATCGCCGAGCTTGTACAGCACGATCACGGCCAAGAACCCCAGCGCTTGTGGCCGGGAAAAGAATTCCCGGAGCGGCGCTCCGACGGCCTCGCCGAGACTTTTAGGAGGATCGGCGAGCCGAGTGGGTTCCGGACTCGCGATAATGATGGCGACGCCCGCCAACATGACAGCCGCCATCGTCAGATACGCCGTGGGCCAGCCAACAGAGTCGGCCAGCCACAAGGCGCCGGCGCCGGCCACCAAGAGCGCGATGCGATACCCATTGACCCACACCGCCGCACCCAGACCTCGTTCGTGCGGCTGGAGCGTGTCGGTTCGATAGGCGTCGAAAACGATGTCCAGCGACGCGGAAAGAAACGCCACTAATAGCGCATACGCGGCCAACCGTTCCGGATGGGTGCGCGGGCTGGTCATCGCCATCAGCACCAAACCCAACGCGACGCACAATTGGGTGAGCAGCATCCAGCCGCGCCGCCGCCCGAGCCACGGTGGCACGATTCGATCCATGAAGGGCGCCCAGAGGAATTTCAACGTATAGGGAAGTCCGACCAGAGTGAAGATGCCGATCGTCTTCAGATCGACTCCCTCCACTGTCAGCCACGCCTGCAACGTCCCGGCGGTCAGGGCCAACGGCAGACCGGAGGCAAAGCCTAAGGGCAACATCACGGCGAGACGCCGATTCATCAATGCAGCCATACCGGTGGGAGGTTCGTTCACGTGGAATACTCACATCGAAAGGAGATGATGAAACCCGGCTGTCAGCACAGCCCTGGACTGCCAGATGGAACGCAGAATACCATCGGGCCCCGTACTTTCTCAGAAGAATCTCAAAAGCTTGCGGGAGACACTCTCACCGACCAGTGGAGAGACTAACAAGTTTGGCCGTTGAAGAGACAGGGTTTGTAGCGCGAGATATCGAACTCAGTATTCTCTTGATAGACGCGTTCGTTGCCATTCACCCCATCCTGTTCCGGATCGTTCCACATCGTGTGGTTCCACCAATAGAACAGCGGCTGGGCTTCGGTCTGATACACGGGATTCCCGTAGGCGCTACGGGCATACTCCCGAACCAAGCGGCCCGTCACGTAATCGACTTGGCCGTTCCCTGCCAGCGAATAGAGGGTGATAAAGAGCCGGGCTTCGTGATCATAGAGTTCATCGACACGGGTACTGACATCAGGCTCGGCAGGAAGGAGACCTTTGGCCTCCCCCGTCGGAAGCGAACTACCCAGCGTCAGTAGGAGGAGGAGCATGAGAACAAACTCAGGCCGGCGCGCCATTCTATCCCCACAAGCGGCAACGTGATCGCAGGAACTGCGGGCATCCTAGCATGCAGTATTTCTGCAATCAAAGGACGATCCGGACGACAACTCGTCTCGCAGGCGCAGCCTTGCCGGAACCGTTGCAACCTCCCTATAATGTCCGCCATGACACAGGCACGCGCGTCGATTCACACGTTAGGATGCCGGTTGAACCACGCTGAAACAGCTGTGCTGGGAGAAGGGCTCCGCCGCAGAGGGTTCGCACTGGTCGAATTCGGCCGGCCGACGGACCTGCTCGTGCTGAATACCTGCGCGGTGACGGAAGAGGCCGAGCGTACATCGCGGTACCTGATCCGAAAAACCCTCAAACATTCTCCCCATGCATTCGTCGCCGTGACCGGCTGTTACGCCCAAGCGGGACTCGAGGGGCTCAAGCGACAGACGGGCATCGATCTCATCGTCGGCCACCAATTCAAGCTCGACTTGCCGTCCTACTTACCCCCCTCCCATGCCTTGCAGAAACGCACAGCTCCGGAAATCCGTCACACCAGAACGATGGCGCGGGAGGACTTCGACCTGCCGTACTTTGGAGAGCCGGATTCCACAAGGGCGCCGTTAAAAATTCAGGATGGCTGCAGCGCCATGTGCAGCTTCTGCATCATTCCCTTCTCACGGGGACATGAGCGGAGCAGACGGCTGGAGGATATTCTTCAAGAGGCGGCCAGTTTGGCCGCGCGCGGATACCGCGAGATCGTGCTGACAGGAGTAAACATCGGGC
The DNA here is from genome assembly GCA_015904045.1 of Nitrospira sp. Next base: position 546 of record JABMDG010000121.1, on the reverse strand, counting down.
AGTATCGCTACACCCACCATGATTTCTGTTCATTGCTTCGCCAGCTTGATCAAGTACCAGGCCTCGACCGCATCCGTATCTCCTCGATCGAGCCGACGACCGTCAGTGACGAGTTGCTGGACCTCCTGGCTGGTTCAACGAAGTTCTGCCCTTTCCTACATATCCCGTTACAGAGCGGAGACGACCATATTTTACAGAACATGAACCGTCGCCATACCGTCAAAACCTATGTCGGATTGATCGAGCACGCCACCGCAAAAATTCCTCACTTGGGGTTGGGAACCGACCTGATGACGGGCTTCCCCGGCGAAACCGAGGCTGCCTTCCGCAACACTCTGGCGGTCGCCACCGACCTGCCCTTTTCCTATCTGCATGTGTTCCCTTATTCACCACGACCAGGTACGGCTGCATCCCGCATGATACAGAACACGTCACCCGCCGGCGCCAGAAAGCGCGCCGAGATCCTGCAGGACCTCGGCCGTGCCAAACGGCTCGCGTTCCATCAGAAGTCAATCGGAGCCACTCTCTCCGTTCTCTTCGAAGCAG
>JABMDG010000120.1 GCA_015904045.1 Nitrospira sp. | reverse complement strand
GGCGCGCGACCTAGCAAAGAAGTTGGGCGAAAAAGGCGGGCTCATCGACGCGATGGATAATCTGACCGATCCTGTGCAGTCGATCACCAATCCCGGCGAGTTCAGTCCGAACAATCCCGACAATCCCAACATGACTGCAGGCGTGACCTTCTTCGGCCAGTTCTTGGACCATGACATCACGCTCGATCCGAGATCGCCATTGCTCGCACCCAGCAACCCCGGGCGTACGACCAACTTTCGCACCGCGGCATTCGATTTGGATAGTGTGTACGGTGATGGGCCGGATAGCTCTCCAGAGCTGTACGATACGAACTCGGGCGACATCAAGCTACGTGTGGAGGCCATTCCGGGTTCAGAGCTCGTCTCCCGCAAAGGGGCCGTCCGATTCGACCTTCCCCGCGACGCCGGCAATAACGCCATTCTCGGCGACAGCCGAAACGACGAACATGTGGTCCTCGCTCAGTTCCACTTGGCGATGCTACGGTTTCATAACGCGGTGGTCGACCATCTGCGCGCAGATCCCGCCAATGAGGGAAAATCGGCTGATCAGATCTTCAAAATGGCGCAGCGTCAGGTCCGTTGGCACTATCAGTGGATCATCGTGCATGAATTTCTTCCGCTGACGATCGGACAAGCACGCCTTGATGACATTCTTCAGAAAGGACTTCGCTACTATCGGGTATGCGATACCTTCGACGGTCCACGGGACAAGCGGTTACAGAATCCTCAACTTCCCATCGAATTCTCGGTCGCGGCCTACCGCTTCGGCCATTCGCAAATTCGGCCGAGCTATCGTCTGAATTTCGGCCCGGACCAGGACCCGGCGGATCCGAACAAGAAACCGTTTTTTGCGTTCCTCTTCGACGATACGCAGGACCCCAATGACCCGGACCCGATCGACCTCCGCGGAGGAAAGCGCGCAGCGCGCCGGTTCGTCGATTGGCAAACATTCTTCAATTTCGGCGACGGCAACTTCCGTCCGAACAAGAAGATCGACTCCAAACTATCCAGCGTAGTGATGCTGCTTCCGGGTTCGCGTGGGCCGGCCCCGGGTCTGCCGTCAGATGGAGTCCAATCGTTGGCGTCGCGGAATTTGATGCGCCACGTCAATTTCGCAATCCCGTCAGGCCAAGCGATCGCCCGGAGAATGGGCGTTCCGGCTTTGAGCCCTGCACAGTTGGAGATGCTCACGCCATTCGGCATGGAAAAGAACACGCCGCTGTGGTTGTACATTTTGAAGGAAGCGGAGCTCATGGAAGATGGGCTTCGCTTGGGGCCGGTCGGAGGCCGCATCGTCGGTGAAGTGTTCGTCGGCCTGCTGAAAGCGGACGAATCTTCCTATTTGGCCGCGCAACCGGGCTGGACTCCGGTATTGCCGTCCACAACGCCCGGAGACTTTCGTATTACCGACATGCTGACGTTTGCGGGAGTGGTGCCTCCGCTCAACTAGGCATGCATCCACTGCGGCCGAGGTAGGGAACAGATTTCCTACCTCGGCTGCTACATTCAGCGCTGCAGGTCAGAAGCAGACGGTACCCGTCGAGGCCAAACTGTCTGAGCGATCAACAGCAGAACACCGGCGGTAATGCAGACATCGGCCACATTGAAGATGCCGGTGCGGAAGCCGCCGATGCCGAGGTTCATGAAATCGACCACACGCCCATCGTAGAACATGCGATCCAGCAGATTAGCGACTCCTCCGCTGAGC
>JABMDG010000012.1:60807-62323 GCA_015904045.1 Nitrospira sp. | reverse complement strand
CTCTGGCTTTGTCGGCGATGGGTTCAACAGTTGGGAGTGGCGCAGGCCGAATCCCTCTGCCGGTCCACCAGTGACATTCCCTCTCTTACGCTACGAGTGAACCGGCTGCGTGTGACGAGAGACCTATTCCTGGATCGGCTCAGCCGGCTGGGGTTCACGGCGCTTCCAACAACCATCAGTCCTGTCGGTGTCATTTGTGAAAAAAGCGGCCCCGTGACAGCTCTGCCCGGCTTTCAGGAGGGCGAGTTCTATGTCGAGGATGAGGCAGCTCAGCTGATCCCGCCGCTCCTCGATCCGCAGCCGGGCGAACAGATTCTGGACGCCTGTGCCGCGCCGGGAGGCAAAGCGACACATCTTGCGGAGTTGATGAAGAATCACGGACATATTTTTGCGTTGGATCGTCAACAGGCTCGCCTCGATCGCCTGCAAGACAATTGTCGCCGCTTGGGAGTCAATATCGTGGCGCCGACCATGGGAGATGCGCGAAAGTCACAGGAGATGTCGGGTATCATCAGCAAGGGCAGTGGCCGTGCGGACCGGCCCACTGCGTCGCCGGATGGATCGGTCGATCGGGTTCTGCTCGATGCGCCCTGTAGCGGGCTTGGTGTGCTGCGCCGCCATCCCGAAGCCAAGTGGAACAAGCATCAGGCGATGTTCGCCCGGCACCATCAGCTTCAGAAGGAGATCCTCGAAGCGGTGGCGCCTGTCTTGCGGCCCGGCGGGGTGCTGGTCTATAGTACGTGCTCGACCGAGCAGGAAGAAACCGAAGACGTGATTCAGCAGTTTTGCCGCGCTCATCCCGGCTGGATGCGCGAATCCGTCGTGCCGTGGCTTCCTTCCGCTGCTCTCCCATTTGTGACGCCTCAGGGGGCGCTTTCGACCATGGGCAATCGACTTGGGATGGATGGTTTCTACGCAACTCGACTGAGGAAGATTTCCTGATGCCCAGGCCGATCCAGATCGCCCCCTCTATTCTCTCCGCAGACTTTGCGCGGCTGGCCGATGAAGTGGCCGCAGTCGAGCAGGCCGGCGCGGACCTCTTACATATCGACGTGATGGACGGGCATTTCGTGCCGAATCTGACGGTGGGGCCTCCGATTGTCGAGTCATTAAAGAAGGTCACGAAGTTGCCGCTCGATGTGCATCTGATGATCACCAATGCCGACGCGTTTATTCCTGAATTCGCCAGGGCCGGGGCGAATTATTTGACCGTGCATGTGGAGGCCTGTCCACACCTGCATCGCACGATCCAATCGATCAAGGAACTTGGTGTGAAAGCCGGGGTGACGCTCAATCCGGCCACGCCGGTCCATACGCTTCAAGAGATTCTTGCCGACGTCGATCTGGTGCTCATCATGTCGGTCAACCCGGGATTCGGCGGGCAGAAGTTCATTACATCTTGTTTGGCCAAAGTGAAGGCGGTTCGTCAGATGCTCGACCGGATCGGCAGCCACGCGTTGTTGGAAGTCGATGGCGGGGTGAAGGCTGAGAATGCGGCCCAAGTGCTGGAGGCGGG
>JABMDG010000012.1:45763-60707 GCA_015904045.1 Nitrospira sp. | reverse complement strand
TATGGTAGCTTACGCCGTGGCAGGCGTCATGTGCTGCTTGGCGAGGCCGCAGAGCTTCTCAAATCCGGCGGCGTCCTTGATCGCCATGTCGGACAGGACCTTGCGGTCCAGCAATACGTTGGCCTTCTTGAGGGCGTTGATGAACCGGCCGTAGCTCAGGCCTTGGGCCCGCACGGCGGCGCTGATGCGCGCGATCCAGAGGCGGCGGAAGTCGCCCTTGCGGTCTTTCCGTCCCACATAGGCGTAGGTCTGCCCCTTATCGACGCTCTCTGTCGCCGAACGGAACAGCCGGCTCTTCGCCCCATATTGTCCTTTGGCCAGTTTTAGCCGTTTGTTTCTCCGATGTCGTGTCTTGGGTCCACCTTTTGCGCGAGGCATGATTCTCTCCTTTGCGTTCTACAAAACTCCCTGTGCCGAGCTCTTACTGAGGAAGCAGCTTGCGTAACATTGCGGTGACCGTGGGATCGACGACCGCCGTGCCGCTCAGGCGGCGCTTATGGTCGTGTCTCTTGTGAGACAGCAAATGCCGCTTGCCCGCCTTGCGGCGGACGATCTTGCCGCTTCCCGTTTTTGCAAACCGTTTACTGGCCCCTTTGTGTGTCTTCATCTTCATGAGACTCATTCCTTTTGTTAATCGGTCGTCATCCTAGACTACATCAGTTATTTGGGCGCCACGATCATGATCAAACTGCGTCCCTCCATGCGGGGAGCATATTCGATCGTGCCGCAATCCGCCAGCTGTTCGATCACGGAATGCATCACGGCCCGACCCATCTCTTGGTTGGCCATTTCTCGCCCGCGATAGGTGAGCGTGACCTTTGTCTTGTTCCCTTCCTCCAAAAACGCCTTCATTTGGCGAACCTTGATTTCCAGGTCGTGCTTGTCTGTGCGCGGCCGCAGCTTAATTTCCTTCACCTGCGTGGACTTCTGATGGCGTCGGCTCTGATGGTCTTTCTTGCTCAGCTCATACTTGTACTTGCCATAGTCCATGATCCGGCAGACCGGAGGGACCGACGTGGGGGCCACTTCGACCAAGTCGTATCCGCCTTCTTGTGCTTGGCGAAAGGCGTCCGGTGTTGGAAGAATGCCTAGCTGCTCTCCCTCAGGACCGATCACTCGAACTTCTCGGACCCGGATCTCACGATTCACACGCAGTTTGGGGACGATAAGCCACCTCCTGTTACATAGGGTGAACGTCTGGCCGGAGGCGTGAGACCTCGGTACGCAAGAGGTCGATGACGCCGGCGACCGTCATGCTGCCAAGGTTCGCGCCGCTCCGGCCTCTGACCGACAGAGTTCCGCCTTGGACTTCGCGGTCCCCGGCGACCAGCATGAACGGCACCTTGGCCTTCTCCGCTTCGCGGATCTTGAATCCGATTTTTTCATTGCGCAGGTCGGCTTCGGCCCGGAATCCGGCAGCTTTCAATTGCGCGACCGCGTCCGCCACGTAGCCCCGCTGATTGTCCGTGATATTCATCACCGTCGCCTGCACGGGGGCGAGCCAGGCGGGGAAGGCCCCACCGTAGTGCTCGATCAGAATTCCGAAGAACCGTTCGCTTTCCGGTCACTGTGTGATCGAATGCATCGTGACGTTGGTTTTGCTGCCGGTGTGCATGGATGCGCGCGCCTCCCGGCGAAGCAGGTTTCGCGCGTCACCGTTCGGCAGATTCATGGCCCTGAGCAGAGTTGAAGGACGAGATGCGAGCCGTGACGTGTGGAGTCGCGAATTGTGTCGTGCTGCGGAAACGCTATGAATCAACCGGGTGAGCCGTCACTTGACAGCCTGGTCGGCAAAGAGGTACATATAGATCAATTCCTACGGGAATAATAAAGAATGAAAGTGTCTCGACGCACAACATATGGAATCATGGCGGTTATTGACCTGGCGATGAATGGAAAAGATGTTCCAGTTCAGGCTAGAGCCATAGCAAAACGGCAGGCGATCCCAATCAAATTTCTCGAACAGGTTCTCCATTCCTTGAAGAAGGCAGGGCTTATTGATAGTCTCCGGGGCGCGCAAGGCGGCTATCTCCTGCTCAAAGAGCCATCGGCTCTTTCGGTCGCAGATATTCTCGAAGTGTTAGATGGACCGGTGCTTCATCCTGCCGTCCATCGAGACTCGGCCTTCGACCGGCATCTTCCCAAACAGGAACTGTTGCTTGGGGATGTCTGGAAGCAAGTGGCCGAAGCCGAACATGATGTGCTCCATCGAATTACGATCAATGAGTTAGCCAGTCGCCAGCGTGCGATCGAACAGCACCGTAACCCGATGTACCACATTTAGAAATTAGGATAACGATCGGCATCCGCTAAAGAGTGTTTTGCGGGAACGTGAGTGAGAGGAGATGCGCCAATGACTCCCCAACGCCTGAAGACAGTGGACATCAAGACGGTTCCTATTCCGCCTTCCATTGCAGAAGAAATCGAAACTTTTGAAGCCGAGGCCATGCGGCTGATCGCCGGCGATGGTTCCCCGGATCTTTTCCGGCCGTTCCGTCTCCAGCACGGAATTTACGGGCAGCGGCAGCCTGGTGTGCAGATGGTGCGGATCAAAATTCCGTTCGGAGGGATTTCCGCCAATCAGCTCCGCCAAGTTGCGGAGTTAGCTGACCGGTACGCCACAGGGGTCGGCCATGTCACGACGCGTCAGGACATCCAGCTCCATTTCGTCGAGCTGAAGGACGTGCCGGCGATCATGCGGGGGTTGGCCGAAGTCGGACTGACGACGAGGGAAGCCTGCGCCAATACGGTGCGTAATGTCACGGCGTGCCACTTAGCCGGTGTCTGCCGGGGCGAAGTCTTCGATGTCACTCCCTATGCGAAGACGATTGCCTACCATCTTCTGCGTAATCCGCTCAATCAGAGTTTGCCGCGGAAGTTTAAGATCGCTTTTTCGGGATGCGCACACGATTGCGCCCTGACTCCTATCCACGACGTCGGGCTTCTGGCCGCCAAACGGGCGGACGGAGCTATCGGTTTCCGTATGGTAGCCGGCGGCGGGCTCGGGTCTGCGCCGCGCGTCGCGCAACTGTTGCGCGAATTTACGCCGATGGATGAGCTGATTCCGAGTATTGAAGCGGTCATCAAAGTGTTCGATACGCTGGGTAATCGGAAGAACCGGAATAAGGCCCGTCTGAAGTTCGTCATCGATAAATTGGGGTTCGAGGAATTCAAGCGTCGATGGGAAGCGGCCTATGCCTCGATGGGTCACAGTGTTCCCAAAGATCAGGGGATTCGGCTACTCCAACATCAGGATGAACCGACGGCGCTGATCATGCCGGCTAAAAACGGATCGAGCCCTGCTGCCACGAATGGAAATGGACCTGCCGGTTACATCGGGCATGAGACACCGTTTCAGATGTGGAAACGGACAAACGTGGTGCCGCAAAAGCAAGCTGGATACGCCACCGCAGCCATCAAATTGTTCATGGGCGACATTACGTCGGAGCAGCTGCTCGTTGTGGCGGATCTTGCGGAGCGCTATTCCAATGGCAATCTCCGGACCACGATCAATCAGAATCTCGTAATCCGGTGGATTCCCGAGAGTCAGGTCGAGGCGCTCTACGACGATCTGTCCCTGCACGGCTTGGCCGATCCGGGAGCCGAATTGGTCGAGGATATTATTGCCTGTCCCGGGACCGATACTTGCGGATTGGGCATTACATCTTCCAAGGGACTGGCGCGTGCGCTGGCCGAGGTGTTTCCGGCAGGCCGGGTGCCGGAGGACCTGGCGGGCGTCGATGTGAAAATCAGCGGCTGCCACAATTCCTGCGCGCAGCACCACATTTCTACGATCGGCCTGCACGGGGTCGGGAAACGCCTGGGGAACCATGTCGCCCCGCACTATGAATTGCATCTGGGCGGTTCCGTCAACGGCACGCCCCGTATCGGCCAGATGACGGTCAAACTGCCGGCCAAAGCGGTGCCGGCGGCGCTCACTCATTTGATCGAGGTCTATCGCCGCGACCGTCTGGCGAACGAAGGCCTTCCGGGCTTCATCGTCCGTGTGGGGAAAAACAAATTGAAAGACGAATTGATCCCCTACACGATCGTTCCGGCCTATGAGGATGACCCGACCTACTATTACGATTGGGAGGGAGAAGAAGAGTTTATTCTCGAAGATCTTGGACCGGGCGAGTGCGCCGGCGGGGCTCTGGAAATGATCGAAAACGGCATTCTCGAAGCCGATCAGGAGCTCTACCAGGCGAAGCTTCTGGTGGACAACCACCAGTATTCCGTCTCCGTGAACAAGTCGTACCGCGCGGTGCTGGCGGCAGCCAAAGCGCTGTTGGTGACGGAGGGGCTTGAGCCGTCGACCGATTCTGAAACATTGGAACAGGCGAATTGCCCGGCGTCACATATGAAGAGTTTACGCTGGAAGGGTATGGGCCGGGAGGCACGGCGCTGCTGTTGGAAATCACCAGCGACAATCGCAACCGCACAGTGGCAGAAATTCGCAGCCTGTTTACGAAAAACAACGGGAATATGGCGGAGGCGGGGGCCGTCGCCTGGCAATTTCACAAAAAAGGCCTCTTGACCGTCGAAAAGAACAAGGTGGATGAAGACCGGCTGCTCTCATTGGCGCTTGATGCTGGAGCCGAAGATGTCAAAGCCGGCGACAAGTCGTTCGAGATCATCACGGATCCCCACGATTTTGAAGCGGTCAAGAAGGCGTTGGCCGATGCCAAGGTCGAGACCGTGCTCGCCGAGATCACATATATTCCGCAGAATACCGTTCACCTTGATGAAAAACCCGCCGAGCAGATGCTCAAACTGATGGAAATCATGGACGAGCACGACGATGTACAGAAAGTCCACGCGAATTTTGATATCTCCGACGAAGTGATGGAGAAGGTGGCCGTCACCGCCGGATAGGCCGGCTGGGTCCGCCGCTGTTACCGGGGTCACGAGATGAGATGATCGCCTTTTTGACGGGGCGGTTGGCGTTCAAAGCTCCGACTCACCTCACGCTGGATGTTCAGGGAGTTGGCTATGAAGTGCACATCCCACTCAGTACCTATTACGCCCTCCCCAATCTCGACGACGTCACCGCACTGAATATTCACACCCATCTTCGGGAAGATGCGATCCAACTGTTCGGCTTTCTCTCGAAGAGCGAGAAGGACTCGTTTCTGCTCCTGACGACCGTGTCGGGCATTGGTCCCAAACTTGCCCTCAGTGTGCTGTCCAGCTTACCTGTGACAGAATTGGTCCATGCGATTCAGACCGAAGACGTTGAGAAATTGTCGACTGTACCGGGAATCGGGAAGAAGTCCGCAAGCCGTATCGCGCTCGAGTTGAAAGACAAAGTCGGGAAAATTCATCCGGTTTCCGTTCAGGCCCCCACACGTGACTCAGAGGGGGCCGACGGGCCGTTCGAGGATGCGCTGTCTGCTCTGGTAAACTTAGGCTATCGCCCACAAGACGCGAAAGAGGCCTTGAAGCGGGTAACGAAAGCCGCCGCAGGCCCGGTTGCACTGAAACAGTTAATCCGCGAAGGGCTCAAGGAGCTCGCAAGGGGGTAGCGCATGGTTGCACACACATCGGCTCGTATCGGAAGACTGATGAGCATCGTCTGCGTGGGAACCGTACTCATCCTTGGGACTGTTCCCCCTTTCGGAATCGCGGAAGATGCAGATCAACCGAAGAGTATCAGGATGACCTGCGGCAGCTGTCCGGATGGGTATGCGACCACCGGCGTCACGCAGTCGACGGAAATTTGTAAAGAGGGTGATCCGACACTCGTGGAATGTGTGCCGCTCGGGGCGAACATGCTGGCGGTGTGCGGTTCCTGTCCGGAAGGCTACGCGGAGATCGGCGGCTCGTCCGTCCCGTCCCGTTGCGGCACGAAAGATGGCGGGCGGATGACTCAGTGTCAATTGAAGAAAATGGACACGACCCTCCCGGACCCGAAGCAGGGAGGAAAGACTTGTCCCCCGGATTGCGGCAGCACGGCGACGCCGGGGCAAGGCGCGGTGCCACCACCGCCCAAGTATCAACAGATGCCTGAGAACAAGTAGGCCTACGCCGGGATGACCGAGCGATTACTGACAAACCGTGTGATGGACGACGAGCGGGGGCTGGAGAACGTACTGCGCCCGCAGACGCTCGACGACTATGTCGGGCAAGATAAAATGAAAGCGTCGCTTCGGATTTCCATCGAGGCGGCCAAACAACGAGGGGATTCGCTCGACCACGTTATCTTTTATGGCCCACCTGGTCTTGGAAAGACAACCATCGCCCATATCATCGCCAAAGAAATGGGGGCGGCCCTGCGGTCCACCTCCGGACTGGTGCTCGCCCATGCCGGTGATCTGGCGGCGATTCTCACCAATTTACAGGAATATGACGTCCTCTTCATCGATGAGATTCATCGTCTGCCCGCCTCCGTCGAAGAGGCGCTCTATCCGGCGATGGAAGACTATCAGCTGGATTTGGTGATCGGCCAAGGCCCTGCGACCAAAACGGTCAAACTCGATCTGCCTCGGTTTACCCTCGTGGGCGCGACGACCAGGGCCGGCGCGCTGACGTCGCCTCTTCGGGATCGGTTCGGGCTGGTCTACCGCTTGGAATTCTATTCGCCGTCGGAACTCCAAGCCATTGTCACGCGGTCGGCCCGAGTGCTTGGGGTGGACATCGATCGGGAAGGAGCAGCGGAGATTGCGCGTCGCGCACGCGGGACGCCCCGGATCGTCAATCGGCTGATCAAGCGGATCCGGGACTATGCCCAGATCAAGGCCGATGGCCGCATTACCAAGCAAGTCGCGCAGGAAGGCCTGACGTGGGTGGGCATCGACGAAGCCGGGTTCGACGACATGGACCGAAAGATTCTACTCACGATTATCGAAAAGTTTAATGGCGGACCGGTCGGCGTGGAATCGCTGGCCGCGGCGGTCCAGGAAGACAAGGGCACGATCGAAGATGTCTACGAGCCGTATCTGATTCAAGCCGGGTTTCTGGATCGAACCGGCCGTGGCCGGCAGGTGACCAAGCTTGCGTTTGAGCACTTCAAGAAGCCGTCGGCCAGGCTCCTGTAGGCGGTAAGCGGGGGAGGGCCGGAACCCTGCGTGTGATCACGTCCACCTCTTCTGAGTCCTCAGCGTCTTCCTTGCAAGAGATTTGACCATTCCTGTAGAATCTCCCTCTTCTCCCTCTGCAGTGGATGGTTGGGCCTAAGCCGAGCCATTCGACTGGCTGGAAGGCCGAGGCGTGTGCATGATGCCTAAAGACATGTTCGAATATCGGCAGGAAATCGACCGGATCGACGACGAAATCCTCCGCCTACTCAATGAACGATCCAAGAGCGTCATCGAGATCGGCAAGATTAAGAAGGCCAAGGATGCGGAGGCCAACCTCCACACCCCGGGACGGGAGGCCGCCATCATCGAGCGGTTGACGCAACTCAATACCGGCCCGTTTCCCACCGACGCCATCCGCTCGGTCTACCGGGAAATCATGTCGGCGTCGCTGTCGCTGGAGGGGCCGCAGAAGATTGCGTACCTCGGGCCGCGCGCGACCTTTACGCACATGGCCTGCATGCAGAAGTTCGGCGCCTCGGCTCAGTATGTGCCGGCCCACAGTATCAAGGAAGTCTTTAACGAGGTCGAACGGGGGCGGGCTAATTTCGGGGTTGTCCCGATCGAAAATACCACTGAAGGGGTCGTCAATCACACCCTCGACATGTTCATCGATTCCAGCCTGCTGATCTATGGCGAAGTCTTGCAGGAAGTGTCGCACCATCTCCTGTCGAAGTCCGGCCTGATCGAAGACGTGAAGAAGATCTACTCGCATCCGCACGCGATCGCGCAATGTCGGAACTGGTTGGAAACCAACCTCCCGCACGTCCCGGCTGTCGAAGTAGCCAGCACAGCGCGGGCGGCCGAGCTCTGCATCGACGAGCCGTCGTCGGCTGCGATTGCATCTGAACTGGCCGGCCAATTGTATGGGCTAAAAGTCATCAAGGCCCGCATTGAAGATAATGTGAACAACATGACCCGGTTTCTCGTGCTGTCGCAGAAACCGTCCGAGCGAACGGGGAAGGACAAGACGTCGTTGATGCTGTCCATCAAGGATAAGGTGGGCGCGCTGTACGACTTGCTCCGTCCGTTCGCCTCCCACGGGATCAGCATGACAAAAATTGAATCGAGGCCCTCGCAGCGGAAAGCCTGGGAATATATCTTCTTCGTCGACGTCGAAGGCCACATTGCGGAAGATCGGCTCAGCAAGGCGATCGAAGAAGTGAAGGGACGGTGTCTGTTCATGAAGATTCTCGGTTCCTATCCAGCTCATCACTAGGCCCATGGCACTTCACGTCCATCCAGACATCCAATCGCTGAGCCCGTATGTGCCGGGCAAACCGATCGACGAACTTCAGCGCGAGCTTCAGCTGAGCCGCGTGATCAAACTCGCCTCCAACGAAAATCCGCTCGGTCCTTCCACCAAGGCCGTAGCCGCCTTGGAGGGCGCGGCCGACCAGCTGCATCGGTACCCCGATGGGGGTGCCTATCGACTCCGTCAGGCGATCGCTGATCGCTGGAAGGTTGCACGCGAGCAGGTCATTCTGGGCAATGGATCCGATGAGATCGTGGGGTTGCTGGCCCGGACGTTTTTGGCTCCCGGCGACGAAGCCGTCATGGCCGATCACACCTTTGTCATCTATAAGATGGAAGTCACGGCCGCGCACGGCAGGCCGGTCATTGTCCCATTGGTCAATTGGACGCATGATCTTGAGTCGATGGTCCGGGCCGTGACTCCCCGAACGAGGTTGCTCTTCCTCTGCAACCCCAACAATCCGACGGGAACGATGGTGCCGGGCGAGGCTGTCAGCCGGCTCATGGCTACAGTACCGGAGGATGTCATCGTTGTGTTCGACGAAGCCTATTATGAATACGTTCGCGACCTGCGATTTCCCGATACGCTTGCCTACGTGAAACAAGGACGCAATGCCATCGTCCTGAGGACGTTTTCAAAAATCTATGGGCTGGCGGGGTTGCGGATCGGGTACGGCATCAGCACGCCGGAAATCAACGGCCTGCTGAATCGGCTGCGGCCCCCCTTCAACGCGAACAGCCTTGCCCAGCGGGCGGCACTGGCGGCGTTGGACGATGATGAGCACGTCACCAAGAGCCGGGCCGTCAATGCCGCCGGGATGGAGCAAGTCAGTCACGGCCTGAGAACCCTGGGATTCGCTCCGATTCCGAGCGAGGCGAATTTTCTCTATTTCGACGTCAAGCGGGATGGGCGACAGGTGTTCGAGTCGTTGCTGCGCGAAGGGATTATCGTGCGGCACATCGAGGGGACCATGCTCAGGGTCACCATCGGACAGGCGGAGGAGAACGACGCGTTCCTCCATGCGCTCAAGGCCGTGTTGAAATAAGGAGAGCAGAACTGCGAGGGAACCATGATTATCGTATTGAAACCGGACGCATCCGAAAGTCAAGTGGACCATATCATCGACCGCCTGCGGGATCTGGGATTGAAGTCGCAGATTACCACCGGACAGGAGCGCACGATCATCGGGGTGATCGGCGACGACCGGATCCTGCACAACCAGCCGCTGAACGCCCTTCCGGGTGTCGAGAGTGTCTTGCAGATCCTGGCGCCGTGGAAACTCGTGAGTCGGGAGTTTCAAAAAGAAGGGACGATCATCGATGTGAGCGGGGTAAAGATCGGCGATAAGAAGCTGGCCGTCATGGCGGGGCCTTGCGCGGTTGAGCGGCTCGAATTGACACTGGGCATCGCGCATGAGGTCAAAGCCGCCGGAGCTTCGGTGCTCCGAGGCGGAGCCTATAAGCCCAGAACGTCGCCCTATTCTTTCCAAGGGTTGGGCCGGGAAGGGCTGGATTATTTGGTTGAGGCCAGGAAACAGACCGGGTTGCCCGTCGTCAGCGAAATCCTGGACACTCGAGACATCGAACTCTTCCTGGAAAAGGCGGACATCATCCAGGTCGGCGCACGGAACATGCAGAACTTCGAGCTGCTGAAGGAAGTCGGCGCTTATGACAAGCCGGTGCTCCTCAAGCGAGGCCTCTCCGCGACCATCAAAGAGTTTCTCTTGTCCGCGGAGTACATCATGTCGCGAGGCAATCGTAACGTCATACTCTGCGAACGGGGCATCCGGACGTTTGAAACCCAGTATCGCAACACGCTCGATCTGGCGGCCGTTCCAACGCTAAAAAAACTGTCGCACCTTCCCGTCATCGTGGACCCCAGCCATGCCACAGGCAAGTGGGATTTGGTGGAGCCCATGTCGAAGGCGGCGGTCGCGGCCGGCGCCGACGGGCTACTCATCGAAGTCCATTCCAATCCCGAATGTGCGTTGTGCGACGGCGAGGAGTCGATCGTGCCGGCGAAATTCAAAGCGTTGATGCACGACTTGGCCCTGATTGCGAAGGCCGTGGGAAGAGAGGTGTAAGAACAGAACCATGGCGGTCCATTTTAAACAAGTGGCGATCATCGGGGTTGGGCTGATCGGCGGATCGCTGGGAATGATCCTCCGGCGCAAAGGATTGGCCGATCATGTCGTGGGCGTCGGCCGAAGCCTGGATAATCTGAAGACCGCCGTGACCGTGGGCGCGATCGATCGGTATGTAACCGATCCTACAGACGGGGTGCAAGGATCGGATCTGGTGATTTTGGCTACACCGGTCGATACGTACGAACGCCATCTCAAAAACTGGGCCCACCGTTTAAGGCCGGGCACAATCGTGAGCGATGTGGGCAGCGTCAAAGGGACGTTGGTCGAGCAGTCGGAAGCCGCCATGCCAGCCGGCGTGCATTTTGTCGGTGCCCATCCGATCGCCGGGAAAGAAAAAACCGGCGTAGCCGCCGGGTCCGATCAACTGTTTAAGGGAGCGCGCTGCATTCTGACGCCGACGAAGAGGACCGACCCGCGCGCGTTGGAACAAATTACGCAGATGTGGGAGGCCACCGAGTCGATTCTGTTGACCATGGATCCCCATCTTCACGATCAGATTCTCGGCGCCGTCAGCCACCTGCCCCATGTGGCGGCGTTTGCGCTCATGAATGCCCTGGCCGAGTTGCGCGATCACCAGATCCCTGCATTGGATTTGGCTGGCCATTCCGGTGGTGGGTTGCGGGATACGACACGCATCGCTGCCAGCTCGCCGGAAATGTGGCGCGATATTTTCTTATGGAATCGGGACAACGTGGTGTCGTTTATCGAGCGATACGAACGGGCCTTGGAGGAATTGAAGCAGTTGATCAAGGCAGGCGATGCGGCGGGAATGGAACGTGTGCTTGAGCGAGCCAAAGCCGAACGCGAAAAGTTGAATACACGCCCCTCGGGTCCCCTCTAACCGTATGAAGACGGCATTGACCATCACGCCGGGCCGGCCGCTCAAGGGAACGATAACGGTTCCGGGCGATAAGTCCGTCACCCATCGCGCCCTCATCCTCACGGCTCTGGCGGAAGGCACGAGCACCGTATCCGACTATTGCCGCGGGGAAGATTGCCTGAACACGATGCGCGCCTTTCGGGCGCTCGGCATCAAGATCGACGAGATGCCTGAACGGTTGACCGTCCACGGCAAAGGGTTTTGGGGGTTGAGCGAGCCGAATGGGCCGATCGATTGCGGGAATTCCGGGACGGGCATCCGCTTGCTGGCCGGAGTGCTGGCGGGGCAGGATTTCTTTACTGTCCTCACCGGAGACGAATCAATCCGCCGGCGTCCCATGGGGCGTGTGGTCAAGCCGTTGCGCGAGATGGGGGCTGTGATCGCGGGACGGAAAGGGGGCGAGCTGGCTCCATTGGCCATCACCGGAAAACGACTCCATGGGATGGACTACCGTTCGCCGGTTGCGAGCGGGCAGGTGAAATCCTCCCTGCTGCTGGCCGGCCTGTTTGCCGAGGGCGTCACCAGGTTCAGAGAGCCGCGTCTTTCTCGGGATCACACCGAGCGGATGTTTCGCTTTTTCGGCATCGCGTTGACCAAAGACGGCAGCGACTTGGTCCTGCATGGACGGACGGCGGTCGGATGGGCCGGCCGTCGCGTCGTCATTCCCGGCGATTTCTCGGCCGCTGCGTTTTTTCTCGCGGGTGCGACAATCATCCCCGGCTCGGATGTGACGATCCGAAACGTTGGGCTCAATCCGACCAGGACCGGATTGACCGAGGTGCTGAAGCAGATGGGTGCTGACATTCAGATCCTTGCCCAACGGGAAGAGGCGGGCGAACCGGTGGCTGATCTCCGGGTGAAGTCCGCGTCTCTCAAGGGCGTGACGATCGGTCCCGATCTCATTCCGCAGATGATCGACGAATTTCCCATCCTCTGTGTGGCCGCGGCGGTGGCGGAGGGTGATACCGTGATCTCCGGCGCCGAGGAGCTCAGGGTTAAGGAAAGCGACCGCATCGCCACCATGAGCCAAGAGTTGCAAGCGATGGGAGCGCGGATGACCGAACGGCCTGACGGCATGGTTATTCAAGGATTAGGGCGAGGAGGAGAGAACGGCCACCTGCGTGCCGTGTCCGCGGCCCAAAGCCATGGCGACCATCGGGTGGCCATGTCGTTGGCCATCGGCGGGCTCACGGCGGACCGCCGTATGACGATTGCCGACAGTGGGTGTATCGATACGTCGTTTCCGAATTTCGAGGCGACGCTCTCCCAATTGTTGACGCGCTAGGCGAGAAGATTATAATAAACGCGGCGTATTCTCTAGGGAGAGGGAGGGGCGTAGATAGAGCGTGATTATCGCGATTGACGGACCGGCCGGGGTCGGAAAGAGCACCGTAGCGAAATTGTTGGCGGCTCGCCTGGGGTATCTGTATCTGGATACAGGCGCTCTGTATCGGGCCATCGCATGGAAAGTGTTGCATAAACAGGTGGAGCCGGCGGATCATGCACGGGTCGCGGGTCTCTTGGAGACCACGTCGATCCAGATGCAGTTTCAGAATGGCTCCATGCAGGTCGTGGTCGACGGACGCGACATCACTGGTGAACTCCGCACGCCGGAGGTGACGAGCGCAGCCTCCATCGTGTCCGCTATCCCAAGGGTTCGAGAGTGGCTGCTTCCTGTCCAGCGTGAGATCGGGCAGCGCGGATCGGTCGTTGCGGAGGGACGCGATATCGGCACCAAAGTCTTTCCCTTCGCGCCGCTCAAGTTTTTTCTGGACGCGGATGCGACGGTGCGGGCGGAACGGCGTCATCGTGAGTTGGTGGCAGCCGGCCATCGAGAGGCGATCGAGACGACCTATCAGGATTTGTCGGGCCGGGACACGCGGGATCGAAACCGCTCCGTTGCGCCGCTGGTTCCCGCCGCCGACGCACGGCCCATTGATACCTCGACGCTTAATATCGAACAAGTGGTCGCGCAGATAATGGCGGCGGTGTCGGCCGCGTTGTGACGAAGGTCGCGTACGGCATTCTGTGGGTATTGGCGAGGGCGGTCGGTGCCCTATGTTTCCGTTATCGGGTCGAGGGTCAGGTTCCTCACACGGGAGGAATCCTGGTTGCCGCGAATCATGCGAGTTATCTCGACATCCCGATGCTCGGCTGCGGGATGAAGCGGAGGGCCTGGTATCTCGGTCGTAGCGATCTGTTTCCCGTTCCGGGCTTGAACGCCGTGCTCCAGTCGCTGGGGTGGATTCCTGTGCGGATGGGCCGGCTGGACCGGGAGGCATTTGGAAAGGCTATCCGCTTGATTCGCGCTGGAGAGGTGGTGGTCATCTTTCCAGAAGGGGGGCGCAGTCGTGACGGGCAGTTGCGGCCACCCAAGGCGGGTATTGGCGTCATTGTCTCTCAGACCGGGTGTCCGGTGGTTCCCGCCTATCTGAAAGGAACCTTCGACGTGTTGCCAACCGGTGCCCGGTGGCCTCGATGGCGGGAAGTGACGGTGCGTTTCGGAGAGCCGATCACCTTCGAGACGGGAGAGCGGAAGGATAGACCTGAGACGAAGCGGTTTTATGAACAGGTCAGCCGAACGGTGATCGAACGGATCGCAGCGTTGGGCCAAGTGCCTTCTCCGCTTGAGAAGGACGGTCAGACACCAGGATCACCGGGAGGGCCGATCGCCGAGGCTCGCAACGCTGAGTGAGCCCGGCGCAATTTCATCATCAGCACCCGACGAATGTCGGAAGAGTAGGATGTTCACATGGGTACGGTATCCAAAGGTAGTGAGGCACAATTAGACCGCGACGCGCTGGCCGCGTTGTACGAGGAAACATTCCGCAATTTGGAAGAGGGTACGATCACCGAAGGTCGTGTGGTGGCGCTCACCAAGGATAAGGTCATCGTCGATATCGGTTACAAATCTGAGGGAATGATTCCCAGCGATCAGTTCTCGGCCGAAGAACTGCAAAACGTGAAAGTCGGCGACCGGCTCCAGGTCTACATCGAAGAATGCGAAGACGCAGACGGCAATCTCGTGTTGTCCAAAGAGAAAGCCGACAAGATGAAGATTTGGGAAGAGCTGGAAAAGCTCTACAAGGAAGAGAAGAGCATCGAAGGCAAGATCGTCTCGCGCATCAAAGGCGGCATGATGGTAGATATCGGCGTCAAGGCGTTTTTGCCCGGTTCGCAGATTGATCTCCATCCCGTGCGTGACCTCGACGGCCTGGTCGGGAAGACATTTCCGCTCAAGATCATCAAGATCAATCACCGCCGCGGCAACGTCGTGGTATCCCGCCGCGTGTTGCTGGAAGAAACGAGGGATAAGAAGCGGCAAACGACCCTCGCCACGCTCAAGGAAGGACAGCTGATCCAAGGCACGGTCAAGAACATCACCGACTATGGGTCCTTTATCGATCTGGGCGGCATTGACGGGCTGCTGCACATCACCGACATGTCGTGGGGCCGCGTAGGCCATCCGTCCGAAATGTTTACCGTGGGCGACAAGGTTGAAGTGACAGTATTGAAGTACGATCGTGAGACGGGCCGCATCTCCCTGGGTCTCAAGCAGAAGACGGCGGACCCCTGGACGAATGTGG
>JABMDG010000012.1:37204-45663 GCA_015904045.1 Nitrospira sp. | reverse complement strand
GTTACGCACTCTGTTCTGGGTGCTGGCGGCCGGACTTGGGGTGATGGTTCTACTGAATGTCTTGTTTCCGGATCTCGATTTGTCGTCCGGGGACCGGATTGCCGTGATCCGTATTGAAGGGGTGATCATGGATTCGCAGGTGACGGTTCAAGAGTTGAAGCGGTTCAGCGAGAATCCTTCGGTCAAGGCGATCGTGCTGCGCATCGACAGTCCCGGCGGCGGGGTCGTGCCATCGCAAGAAATTTACGATGCAGTCAGACAGGTTCGGAGCAAGACCAGTAAAACAGTGATTGCCTCAATGGGGAACGTCGCGGCTTCCGGAGGCTATTATATTGCAGCGGCAACGGATCGAATCGTCGCGAATCCCGGGACGCTGACCGGTAGTATCGGCGTCATCATGGAGACGGCCAATGTCGAGGGGTTGCTTCAAAAGATCGGCATCGAGGGCGTGGTCATCAAGAGCGGGAAATTCAAGGATGTCGGGTCTCCGCTCCGCAAGATGAGCGAGGAAGAGCGAGGCTTGATGCAAGCCGTCATGGACGATGTGCACAAGCAGTTCATCGAGGCGGTGGCGGAGGGACGGGCGATGGAGTTGGCCGAGGCTCAGACGTTGGCGGATGGACGAATTTTCACGGGACGTCAGGCGAAGGAGGCGAAGCTTGTCGATGAGCTTGGCAACTTGGACGACGCCATTCAATTGGCTGCGGATACCGTCGGTATCGAAGGCGAACCGAAAGTCGTCGAGCCGCGCCGGCGTTTTTCGGTTCGCGACTTGCTGGAGTCGCAGTTCACAGGGTTGTTTCCCAAGCTGGACTTTCATCCGGGTGTGAGCATGAAGTATCTGATGGCCTTTTAGCGGCGGTAGTGTGTGCCGGCAGGTTCCAAGGAAATGAACTTGGATCAACTGAGCGAAGGGAGCAAGGCATGACGAAGGCGCAGATCATTGAGCGGGTTTCCGAGCAAGTCACGACGTTGACAAAACGGCAAGCCGAGGTGGTCGTCAACACGATTTTTGACTGTGTGAGAGATTCGTTGAAAAACGGCGACAAGACGGAGATTCGCGGATTCGGCAGTTTCCGTCTGCGGGCGCGCCGCATGAAGGAAGGCCGTAATCCGAAGACAGGGGCGACGGTGGCTGTGCCGGCCAAGCGAGTGCCGTTCTTCAAGGCCGGCAAGGAATTGAAAGAGCTGTTGAATCAATAGCCCTTTGAAAAGGATCGTCATGCCGACTTCAGATTCACCGGAATCCGCCGCAACAGAACTTCGCTGGACTGCCGGCGCACTCAAGCGTATGGAACGTGCGCCCATATTCCTGCGTGGCATGGTACGCCGTGTAGCCGAGAAAAAGGCGCGGGAGCTGGGCTATGAAGAGATTACGGAGGAGATTCTGGATCGATTCAAGGGGCAGATGATGGGCGGCATGGGCGGAGAATCCGAGCTGGCGGCGGCTGCCGAGGATATGGCGCAGGGACACCTGCCGTGGACCGCGGCCGCCAAGGAGCGCCTGGCAAACGTTCCTGAGTTCATGCGGGCCATGATTAAACAAATTGCTGAGGAGGTCGCGAAAGAGCGGGGCCATCTCGAAGTGAATGTCGAGCTCTACGAGAAGGTGGAGGCGCTCGGTGATCTTCAAGAAGCCGCCGGATCTCCGATGGAATGGACGGAAGGCGCATTGGCGCAGCTTCAGGAGAAAATCAAACAGTCGCCGTCTATCGCGCTGGACTTCGTCACCGACATGATGAAACGGGATGCTGAGGATCTGGCCAGGCAGAAGCGCCTTGTCCGCATCGATGAAGCCGTCCTTCGTGAGTTGTGGGAGACGCCCCACGAGCGTGTTGCCTGGACTGACGAAGCCTGGAAGAGGCTGCAAACGGCCCCTGAATTTGTGCGAAGCGGGATTCGAAAGGCTGCGGAGCGGAGGGCGCGGAAGCTCGGGCTATCCCAAATCGACGAGGAAAATCTCACGAAATTTAGAAATCAAGCGATGATGAAAGCAGTCAAGCGCATTCGTTCGTTTGGGTATCAGGAGTTAACGTTTGATGCGTTCGGGACTGCGCTCGAGAAAACCAAGCGGCTGCAAGGAAACGATCAAGCGGAAAAACGTCTTCAGGAAATTCGCAGCCACTTTGCCAACCCTGCGACGAAGAAGCCTGAGGGCGGCACATTGGGAGCTGAGCTAATGGATCGATTTCGCAAGTATCTGAAGGGCGAAGGCTCTCTCTGACCCGCATTATTGTGATGCGCTTCTTCTCCGCTCGGGCCCTTCGCTAGAGTGGCCACACGCGGGCTGCCGCGTGAATTGTCGCGTGAGATGTGAGACTAACGATGGCGCTTCGATCCTTTGCCTGGTGGTTCCTTATGGGGGCGCTGATGACCCTGTCTGTACTCATGGTTCAGGGCGGTGTACGCGATCTGTGGGAGGGGACTCAGCCGGCCGGTGATACCAATGTTTTCGTCTACTTCGGCACCACGCTCATCGGCGGCGGATTGCTTGCCGGATGCGTGGCGCTGGTCATGAACCGCCTTCGATAAGCGGAGAGAATAGGGCATGTATGCAGTGTCTCAAGTGCAAAGGGTTCATGATGGTCGAACGGCACTATACCCTCATCAACAGGAGAATCTATGCCCGTTGCCTCAACTGCGGGTTCTGGATTGATCTGGCCGACCTCCTCCGGTTTTTTCATAAAGTGATTGATAGTGGACTGAAAGGTGATAAGGTGCGGGAGACGTTCTCACTGTAAAGGGCAGCGTTCATCGTTATGCAGGATAATCCACGCCAGTATCACAGAATGCCACGATCTGTGTGTCAGTTCTTTGGCTCATCCGGGGTCGGGATAATGCTGTGTGCATGCTTGCTGGCTGGGTCTCCGTCCACCGTGTCTGCCAAAGCCATACATCACAACCGGCATAGTGGAGAGACTGTTCAGGATGCTGGTGTGTCGTACAGGGCGCTGCCCTGGAGAACCGTCCCAGCCCATAGTGTGCTGCTGAAAGAGCTTCGTTCGGGACGCGTCCTCTACGAGTATGAGTCTGAGAAACGGATGTCTCCGGCGAGTTTGACGAAAATCATGTCGGCGCTCGTCATTCTCGAACGAGGGCAGTTGGATGAACAGGCCACAATCAGCAAGAATGCCGCGCGCGCGCCAAAGACGCATCTACGCTTGAAGACCGGCGAGGTGTTTCGTCTGGGAGACTTGCTGAAGGCGATGCTGATTGTTTCTGCAAATGATGCCTGTCTGGCGGCCGTCGAACATGTCGGGGGCGATGAGCAACAGTTTGTCGCGCTGATGAATGCCAAGGCGTTCGAGCTTGGGCTGAATGACACCCATTTCAGCAATGGATGTGGATTCGATGGAGCGGAGCACTATTCAACAGCGGAGGATCTGGCTCGGCTTAGCGAAGCTGCGATGCAGAATCCGGTGTTCCGTGAACTCGTCCGTGAAGAACGGGAGATGATCACGCCCGTGAGCGGCCATCGGCCCTATCTGCTGCACAACACCAATCGTCTGTTGGGGCGCATCCCCGGCGTCGAGGGGGTAAAGACAGGATTTACGTCAAAAGCCGGACGATGTTTGATCGCCAAGGTCTCTCACAACGGGAGCGATCTCCTGCTCGTCATTCTCAACTCCAAGCGGCGCTGGAACACCGCCAAGAGCCTCATCGACTACGGCCTGCGCGTAACCGAAACAGTGCAGTAGATATCGTCAGGAATCTTGCCGGCTAACGCGGCTGCGCGAATTCGATGTTGATGTCCTTCCCCAGATAGTTCACCTGAAATCCCTGCTTATCATAGGCCATGACGGCGCCCAGCACGTTTTCATCGCCGTAGTCTTCCTTGCCAAGCAATTTACGGATGTCTTCAGGGCTTTCGCTGTTCAGCACGTTGCGGAAGATGCCTCTTGTCTTGTGCGCGAATCGGTTGTTGATAAAAATCAAATCGACTTTCCCGTCCTGAATGCGTACACCGGCCATAGGCCCGGTGGGCTTTCGTTGATCGAGCAGGAAGATGAAGGCCGCTTCCTGCTCGGCCTTGACACCCGGTATTGATCCGTTGACCAGAGTCTCGATGGCAACGGTCTCTGAGTCGCCAAGTTTGATGCCGAAGAGCGAGACGGTGGGGCTCGAAATTGATGCGGACTCTGTCACGTCGTGCTTACTCAGCTCATATGGTTCGGCGTGAGCCGAAGGGATAAGGCTGGCGAGGGGAGCTACAATAGCCAAGACCAATATGAGTGCCGCACGATACTTCCCCATTCTCTTCTCCTTTACTCCTGAACTGCGATTATGGCTGTGGTGTCGTGGTCAGCAGCATTTCTCCGAGCTGTCGCAGGCGGAGAAAGTATGTTTGGGAGTCCGCATCCAGTTCTGCGGTCAGCTCGGTCAGCTCGTCCAAACAGTCTCGCACAAGGGCCATCCGTTGGTGGTCGAGTCCTTCTGGACTGTCCAGAAAGAACACCACACACCCGCTGATGACAGTATCGAGGGTCATCAACTGGCCTTGGTGTGGGCTTGAGAATTGGGGCCAGCCCACACCACAATGGTGTTTCCACGCTGTTGATACTTCGGCTCGTGCCACTGTCTACCGCTCCGTTACGGATAGAGTCCGCGTTGGAGATGCGCTTGGGCGACGTGGTCGATTCCGCTCATGAGCGCTGCCATGCGCATCGATGTGTGTCGTTCGTTTGAGAACTGAAGGGTACGATGAAAGGCCGACGTGATGATATTGTGCAACCGCTGCTGAATATCGCTCGCGCTCCAAAAGAATCGTTGAAGATCTTGCACCCATTCGAAATACGACACGATTACCCCGCCTGAATTTGCCAGAATATCAGGAATAATAAAAATGCCTTTCTCTTCGAGTATGCGGTCGGCTTCCAGGGTCGTCGGGCCGTTTGCCCCTTCCGATAGAATGCGACAGCGAAGACGGGCGGCATTTGTTTCAGTAATTTGCTCTGAGAGGGCTGCGGGAACAAGTACCGTACAGTCCAGCTGCAGTAATTCTTCGTTCGTAATGAACTCCCCCATCTTCGTGTCAGCGAGCGATTGTCCTAAGTTCCGGTAACGCCTGATCAGTTCAGGCATGTCCAGCCCCTTGGCATTGTAGATGCCCCCGGTCACATCGCTGATGGCGACGACTCGCGCGCCTTCTTGCTGCATGATGAGCGCGGTGTGGGAACCGACATTCCCGAAGCCTTGGATGGCTACCGTCGAATTCTCGATCGATAGCTTGAGGTGGCGGAGCGCTTCCAGTGTGACATAGACGACCCCTCGTCCGGTGGCTTCTTCGCGACCGAGGCTGCCGCCGAGCGAGAGCGGTTTGCCTGTCACCACGCCTGGGACGGCATAACCGACCTGTTGACTGTAGGTATCCATGATCCATGACATGACTTGCGCGTCGGTTCCCACGTCGGGGGCGGGCACGTCTTTGTCGGGGCCGATGAGCGGGAAAATTTCAGCGGCATAGCGCCGAGTGAGTCGCTGTAATTCAGCGTGGGATAACTTCTTCGGAGAAACCTGAATGCCGCCTTTTGCTCCGCCATAGGGCAAGCCCGCCAAGGCGCATTTCCACGTCATCCACATTGCAAGGGCCGAGACCTCTCCGAGGCTCACGTCCTGATGATACCGAATGCCTCCTTTGCAGGGGCCGCGCGAGGAGTCGTGTTGCACCCGATAGCCGGTAAAGACTTCCACCCGTCCATCATCCATGCGCACCGGCAGGCTGACGATGAGCGAACGTTGGGGCAGCTTCAACCGTTCACGCAGGTTTGGGTCCAACTGCATCGCCTCAGCCGCTCGATCGAATTGCGCAACTGCCAAACGAAAGGTGTGGGTGTCAAGCTCCTGCATAAGCTCTCGATCCGTTAGAGGTTGAATCGGTTGATCGGCACGAACTCATCGGCTGCAGTAACGCGTGTGCCGGGATGCGTTGCTACGCTGGCCCACTCAATCGAAAACACCTCACCGAATATCCGGGCAAGATCAGATTTGACCTCATCGAGAGGGATGGTCTTTCCGCATAGCACATTCATGGAGCTGACGTGGCAATCGGCGAATCCGCATGGACGAATTCGTTGAAACGGCGTCAGGTCCATATCGACGTTGAGCGCAAATCCGTGCAGGGTAATGCCTCGTTCGATGCGGATTCCGATAGACGCGATCTTTGCCGGTTGAGGCGTCAGCACCCAGATCCCCGGTTTCTTCTCGATTCGATGGCCGTCGACATCCCAGTGTTTGAGCAGACGAATGATCACGTCTTCAAGCAGCTGGACGAGTCGTCTTGGGCCTGCAGTATGCTGAGCCAACTTGAGGATCGGGTACACGACGATTTGTCCGGGGCCATGGTAGGTGGCTGATCCTCCGCGGTTGACCCGATATAGTGCAGTTCCATTGACGCGTAAGAGGGCTTCATCGCCGCCCCAATCGGATGTTTGGGTGCTGCGCCCCAGTGTATAGACAGGTTGGTGTTCAAGGATGACGACTGTATCCGGTCTCACTTCCGAGAGGCGCTCATGGTGGAGGCGTGACTGTAGGTCCCATGCGACGGAATAGGGGACAGGTGTGGGGAAGACAAGGAGTGATCCGGCGGTGGCAGGTGGAAACGCAGGATCCGTTGCGCGGACCGGACGCTCCAAGGCATAGGACTCAGTTACTGATTTATCTTTGGAGTAAAGGGCGGTCTGCATAGAGTTCTAGGCATCGGAATAAGCGATGTGTGGTAAGGAGAGAGCCTCTTGTGGCGATGTCGCGCACATCCATAGAGGAAACATTGTCGCATAACTTGTTATCGGGGGGAAAGCGGGATCTCGCAGGCCGGGCGTTCTCCCGGCCTGCGAATTTGCGAATAACCCGAGTGCTTACTTGATGGCAGCGAAGAGTTCCCGGATTTCAGGTGTCTTGAGCTTTTTGAGCGCCTTGGCCTCGATTTGGCGGATGCGCTCGCGCGTGACCGACAAGTTCTGGCCGACCTGTTCCAAGGTGCGGGCCTCCTCGTAACCAATCCCGAAGCGGAGGCGGATTACTGTTTGTTCCCTCGGTGTGAGAACCCCGAGGATTCGATCCAGCTGGGTGGTCATCTCGGTTCGGTGCACGTGGGCATCCGGGGGAACTGCGAGTTGATCCGGAATCATGTCCCCGAACTGGGTCTCCCCATCGCCAATCGGCGTTTCCAGCGCCATCGGCTCCTGGAATGCCTGCACGGTTTCATGGAGCCGATCGGGTCTCATGCGAAGCACGTGTGCGATCTCTTCTATGCGAGCAGGACGTCCGAACTGCTGTCCAAGACGGCGTGTCACCCGAACAATGCGATGGGAGGCTTCGGTCTGGTGGACTGGAATGCGGATGGTTCGCGATTGATCCGCAATAGCCCGCGTAATGCCTTGTCTAATCCACCACGTGGCATAGGTGCTGAACTTGAATCCTTTTCGGTACTGGTAGCGTTCGGCGGCTTTCATCAGGCCGATGTTGCCTTCTTGGACGAGGTCAAGCAAGGCGAGCCCTCGGCCGGTGTAGTGTTTGGCAACATCAACCACCAACCGCAGGTTTCGCCGCACGAGTTCGTCTTTGCCTCGTTCGAGGACGACTCGCGCAGACCGAATTTCATCGAGCAGGTCCTTCAGCCGTTTTCCTGTCGTGGCGGCAGGTTTCATCGTGCGAACCGGCGGTTTCAGTATGGCAAGGAGCGTCTGCTCCGTATCATCCAGCGCCTTGGCTGAGAGTCCGCTCAGTTGCTTGATGAGTTGAAGTTTTTTGACGGAATCTGACAAGGCCGGCGTGTGTTTCGAGCGGGCAAGTATGTTTAGAACATGGCGCAAGGCAACTCGGATTCGACGTGTGCCCTGATCGACCAGTTTTGCAACAGCCACTTCTTCTTCGCGTGTGAGCAGCTCCCTCTGACCGAACGAGCGGAAGTACAGGGACTCCAATAAGAACGGACTTGCACCATGACTCGTACGCATGGCTGATGTAGATTGTTCTTCTTGAGCGGCTCTCTGCGTGTCGCTACGGCCGATCACCCCAAGCAAGCCGCTTGCCTGCTGGTCATCGGCGTCCACGTCGGTGTCGACAGTCTCCTTGTTGTCAACTTCATCCGTCGTCCGAAGTCCTTCATCATGCATGGCATCACCTTTCATCTCGTGGTTGCCTATCCGTCTACTTCTGTTAGAGCGTGATGGAAGCAAGAGGATTCATTCTGGTTGTTACCTTTGTCTATCGCTCTATCAAGCAAAAGGAGTGCTGGATTGAAGATGAGAACGGGTTGGCGCGATCACCTCGAAATTGCAAGACTATTAAAGAAGCTTAATGAAGAAGATGAGATCATTCTGTCTCAGTTGTGCGGCAACTATGCAGAATTGCCTACAGTCCAAGGGCCGAATCGCCACACCATCCGGGTAACGGCTCATTAACCGGCATGATTCATCAGTGCATCTACGAACTGAGATGTCATCCGGTTCTAGGGCCTA
>JABMDG010000012.1:33590-37104 GCA_015904045.1 Nitrospira sp. | reverse complement strand
AGGGCGTATGGCTCATGGTGCGGGACCGGGCGGGATCAAGACGACCAATGCTTGATGTCATGATCTGATTGCGTGCGATGGATGATTGGGTTTTCAGGCTTTGTCTCTCCATATAATTCCTCGACGAACTGTCATGAAACATCGGTCCGAAGGATGGGTGCTCGGTTGCAAACCATAGAATGAACCCCCTAGAATGCCGCCATGTTACAGCTTGTGAGCGGTGAACGGATTCATCTCGTCGATCAGAAGGGGCGCCACTATGCGCTGACACTGAAGGCCGGGGAAATATATCAATTCAGTGGGCAGACTATCGCGCACGATGCGCTTATCGGACGCCCTGATGCGACCATGGTGACGTTGTCCCGCGGGAAGAAAATGTTGGCGATCCGTCCGACGTTTGGGGACTATGTGCTCAAGATGCCACGTGGCGCGCAAGTGCTTTACCCAAAGGATCTTGCGCTTATTCCAATGTGGGCGGATGTCTATCCGGGGGCTCGGGTATTTGAGGCCGGAACCGGGTCAGGGGCTCTGACCATGGCACTATTGCGCGCCGTCGGGCTCAGAGGCTTGGTGGTGACCTATGACGTGCGGGACGACTTTGCGCGCACTGCGCTGCTCAACATCGAACGCTATATGGGGCCTGTCTCCAACCTGGTGTCATTGCGCAAGAATGCCTATGAGGGCATTGAGCTGCTTGATGATGGCATCCCGTTCGATCGCGTGGTCCTCGATCTTCCGGAGCCATGGCAGGTGATTCCTCATGCCGCCAGTGCTCTTCGGTCCGGCGGGATCTATGTGAGTTTCGTTCCCACAGTTCCTCAAGTTATGCAAACGGTCGAGGCACTTGAGCGTACGGCAGTCTTTGCCATGGTGGAAACATTTGAGACATTGCTGAGGACCTGGTCGGTTCAAGGTCGAAGTGTGCGGCCCGATCATCGCATGGTTGCCCATTCGGGCTTTATCACGGTGGCAAGGAAGGTGGAACCGGGTTTGCTGACTGCAGGCCAGGAGCGGGAAATAGGCGACGACACTTTCGGCACAGGGCTGGAGAGTGAAGAAAGGGGCTGACTGGAATGAAGCGGCTTGAAGGAAAAGTTGCCGTCATTACGGGGGGGAATGCCGGGATTGGAGAGGCGGTGGCCAAGCGTTTTGCCCTGGAAGGCGCGTCGGTGGTTGTCACTGGACGCCGCCAACAGGAATTGGACCGGGTGGTGAAGATCGTTCGGCAGAGCAATGGGAGAGCCCTGGCTGTTGCCGGTTCCGTGACGGATGAGGTGCAGGCCCAGGACGTTGTCCGGAAAACCCTCGACAGCTTCGGCCGGATTGACGTATTGGTCAACAATGCCGGGATCGGCGACTTCGGCAAGCGATTGCATGAAATCGATGATGCAACGTGGGACAAGATCTTCGACATCAATCTCACCGGCGTGTTCCGAATGACGAGGGCCGTTGTTCTTCAGATGCTGAAACAAGGATGCGGTTCCATTGTGAACATCTCATCTGTCGCCAGTGTGGTCGGTATTCCTGGGTTATCCGCCTATTCCGCCTCAAAAGGTGGTCTCGATGCGCTTACTCGAGCAGTTGCCATCGATTACGCCAAAGACGGGATTCGCTGCAACGTCGTGAATCCCGCTCTGATCGATACACCAATGGCAGCACCGCTTATGGCAAACCCGGAGATGCTTCAGTCGATTCTTACACAGTATGCCATTCGTCGTGCGGGGACTCCCGAGGAGGTCGCTGGTATGGTGTTGTACCTGGCATCCGATGAAGCGATATGGGTGACCGGCGGAACGTTCACGATCGATGGAGGGATGACCGTCTATAAGGGGTAGTTCAAAGCTTCCCGGTAGGGTGTGTGACATGAAGCAGATGGATATTGGCGCTCACACTCAGTTTTGTGGGGTTATCGGAAATCCTGTCGAGCATTCGCTCTCTCCAGCCATCCACAATGCGGCCTTTCAGGCGCTTGGCATTGACTGTGTATATCTGGCGTGGAAAGTGGTGATGATTGGAGAAGCGATCCAGGGCCTCCGCGCGTTGGGGAACTTTCGCGGTGCCAGTGTGACTATCCCGCACAAGGTATCTGCGGTCCCGTTTCTGGACGATCTGGAACCGACGGCGCAGCACATCGGCGCCATCAATACTATCGTGGCTGAGAACGGTCGGCTGATTGGCTACAATACCGACGCCACGGGCGCCTTGCGGGCGTTGCGTGAGGGCGGGGTCACGCTCACGGGCCGGCGCATCGTCATGCTGGGATCAGGAGGTGCCGCGCGGGCTATCGCGTTCGCCCTGGCGGCGGATTCCGGAGCAGAGAAGTTGACCCTGCTCGGAGTCGATGACAAAGAACGTACGGCATTGGCAAGCGATCTCCGGTCCAAGTCGAATGTGGCCATTGAGGATGCCTTTCTCGACGACAGCACTCTTGGCCGGACGGTACCTGACGCGCAGATCCTGATTCACTGCACCCCTGT
Source organism: Nitrospira sp. (assembly GCA_015904045.1). Next base: position 34,627 of record JABMDG010000012.1, on the reverse strand, counting down.
CGGCATGTCTCCCAAGGTCGACGCGACCTGCGTGCCGGCCTCGCTGTTTCATCCAGACCTTGCTGTTATGGACATTGTCTACAATCCAAGGGCAACGCGATTGCTCATGGAAGCCAAGGGCGCCGGGTGCAAGACGATTCCTGGCCTCGAAATGTTTCTCAATCAGGCGGTGACTCAGTTTGAACTGTGGACGAACAGGCCCGCTCCGGTTGACGTGATGCGTGCCGTGCTGGAGTCTCGCTTCCAATGAACGTCGTGCTCATCGGCTATCGTGGGACCGGGAAGAGCACCGTAGGGAAGATGGTGGCCTCGCGCCTTGGCCGAACCATGGTATCGACTGATGCGGAGATTGTGAAACGAGCCGGTCAGAGCATTCCTGAGATTGTCGCGCAGCATGGGTGGGACTATTTTCGTGATCTTGAATCTCAGGTTTGCCGGGATATGGCGCATGAGGATGGACTGGTTATCGATACAGGGGGAGGTGCAATCCTTCGACCGGAAAATGTCGACAGGCTGAAAACTGCAGGCACCATTTTCTGGCTGACGGCCTCGGTGGAAACAATCATGAAACGCATCGGACGAGATACGCAACGTCCTTCACTGACGGGCACCAAGTCGTTCATCGACGAAGTGCAGGATGTTTTGCGTGAGCGAACCCCGAAGTATGAGGCTGCGGCTGATCATGTCATTGCAACCGATGGGCGGCCGATCGTGCAGATTGCAGACGAAATTCTTGCCCGGCTGTAGTCGGTGAGTGCTGCCTGTGTTATCGGATCGTATTCTTGACAAGCCTTCGCATAACATGATTCATGTAGCACACGTGCGCCCGTAGCTCAGTTGGATAGAGCGCCGGGCTTCGAACCCGTAGGTCGCAGGTTCAATTCCTGCCGGGCGCACCAGACTAGATAGTGCCAATCTATATCAGTAATATCAATTATTTGTGAGATGTTTGGTCTTAGGTTCCGAAAGATCTTCCTGCCCCTATTGTAAGAGGGTTCCTCCTCCAAAGCGGCATAGACCTTTTCTTCGGCTCGAGG
>JABMDG010000012.1:17727-33490 GCA_015904045.1 Nitrospira sp. | reverse complement strand
GGTATGCAGTGCCTCAGGTGCAAGGGATTCATGTTAGTCGAGCGGCACTATACCCTTCTCAACCGGAGGATTCATGCCCGCTGCCTCAATTGTGGGTTCTGGATCGACCTGGCCGATCTCCTTCGATTTTTTCACAAGGTGATCGATAGCGGGCTGAAGGGCGGAAAGGTCCGGGAGACCTATTCACTGTGAAAGACAGGATGATGATCGCACAGCAGAAGCGGGGCCGAAACAGTCGAGGGGTTCGCAAACTGCGGCAGTCCATCGGCATCATGAGCCTCGGCGCGACATTGTTCTTCTGCCTGATTACGTCACTCCCGGCATCGGCGTCCGCAAAGGACCTCCGTCACAGTCGAGCATCGATACATCATGTCGGCTTGTCTCAACAGGAGTTCCCCTGGAAAAAAGTTCCGGCGAACAGCGTCCTGTTGAAAGAGCTCCGGTCCGGCCGTGTGCTCTATGAGCATGAGTCTGAAAGGCGGCTCTCTCCGGCCAGTTTGACCAAAATTATGTCGGCGCTGGTCATTCTCGATTACGGGCGGTTGGATGAGCATGCCACGATCAGCAAGAATGCCGCGCGTGCGCCAAAGACGCATCTCCGGTTGCGAACGGGCGAGGTGTTTCGGCTGGACGATCTCCTAAAGGCGATGTTGATCGTCTCCGCCAATGATGCATGTTTGGCCGCTGTCGAACATGTCGGGGGTACGGAAGAGCAATTCGTTGAGATGATGAATACCAAGGCCTCGCAGCTGGGGCTGCTCGATACGCATTTCAGCAACGGCTGCGGATTCGACGGCCCTGAACACTACTCGACGGCTGAGGATCTCGCCAAGCTCAGCGAAGTTGCCATGCAGAATCCGGTCTTCCGTGAGCTCGTGCGGGAAGAGCGGGACCTCATCATGCCCGTGAGCGGCCACCGCCCCTATTTACTGCACAATACCAATCGCCTGCTGGGCCGCATTCCCGGGGTCGAGGGGGTCAAGACCGGCTTTACGTCGAAAGCGGGCCGCTGTCTCATCGCCAAAGTCTCCCAAAACGGCAGTGATCTCCTCCTCGTCATCCTCAACTCCAACCGCCGCTGGATGATGGCCAAGAGTCTTATCAACTACGGCTTACGCGTCAGCGAGACAGTACAGTAGCCGGTTCTATTTTCTTCCGCGATCCGTAGAGTCCCAGATCCTTGGCTGTATCCCTCCCGATACGAGCCTCCTCCTGCGAGATACGACTCGACTAGGCCCACCGGTCAATCATCGGATTTTTCCTTGCTTCGATTGTGGAACGAATCTCGCAATAACCCCGGTGCCGGCAAGAAACGGATCAACTGCAACCGAGGCGCACGGTTGAGATCCATACAACGTTCCAACGGTTCTTACAATCAAGGAGGAATGCCATGATTGACTCTGTCCGAATGCTGGTCCTCTCAGTAGCCCTGCTCACGATGGCTTCAACGGCCACAGCAGGCACAGTGCCGAAGCCACTGCCCCAATCAGAAACCGTAAAGGCTGGGGCCGTAGGCAGCAAAGATACGAAGTTGGTCGACATCAATACAGCCACGCTCACGGACCTTCGGTCGCTTCCAGGCATTGGGACTGCCTACGCCCGCAAGATTGTGGAGGGCCGGCCCTACGCTTCTGTTGACGAATTGAAGGTACGCAAGGTTCTATCAAATGGCATCTATGACAAGATTCGTGAACGAATCAGCGCGAAAGGACATCCGAAAGCGGTGGGCGGCGAAAAGCCCGGCGTTCCAGCGCCAGGCAGCGGTATGCACTGAACAGAGGAACTCCGCACGTTCGAGCGACTCCACCCGAGGGGATGGAGTCGCCGAACACGAGCTTGCTTTGAGTTAACGCGGCGGGGTGAATTCGATGTTGACGTCCTTGCCGAGGTAATTGACCTGGAAGCCCTGCTTGTCGTAGGCCAGCACGGCGCCCATGACGTTTTCATCTCCGTATTCTTCTTTGCCCAACAGCTTGCGAATGTCGTCGGGACTTTCACTGTTGAGCACGTTGCGGAAGACGCCTCTGGCCTTGTACGCAAACCGGTTGTTGATAAAGATCAGATCGACCTTGCCGTCTTGGATCCGCACGCCAGCCATAGGGCCGGTAGGTTTTCGCTGGTCGAACAGAAAGATGAAAGTCGATTCTTGTTCGGCTTTGATGCCGGCGATCTTCTCATTCACTAGCATCTCAACGGCGGTGGCTTCTGAGTCGCCGAGTTTGACGCCGAAGAGCGACACCTCTACGCTCGCGATCGCCTTCGGCTCGATCACGTCGCTTTTGCTCAGCTCATACAATTCGGCGTAGCTGGCGGAAGGAGGTCCAATGAGACTCGCCGCAAGCCCCAAGGCCAGTATCCATATCGCGCGATGACTCCTCGTTTTCATTTGCGTGACTCCTCTGTCCGTGACGTTGACCCTTGTCGTCTGGGATGTGTGATTAGGGGTGTTCTCTGGGCTGGACAGTGGTTAGTCGTGCAGTGCCGTGGCCAACAGCAATTCGCCGAGCCGGCGAAGACGAACAAAATAGGCCTGAGAATCGACATCCAGTTCTCCAGTCAGGTCATCCAGGTCGTTCAAGCAATCCTGCACAATAGCCACACGTTGGCGGTCGAGGCCCTCTGGGCTATCGAGATAAAAGACCACACACCCGCTGATCACGGTATCCAGGGTCATCAATTGGCCCTGGTTTGGGCTGGTAAATTGGGGCCAGTCGTTTCCGCGATGTTGGTTCCATGCCGTTTCGATCAACTGTCGAGTCATCGAAGGTTCCCGTGCCTGTCCCACGCTGGCCAGGTTTGAGGCATGATCATGGATACAGTCCTCGTTCGAGATGGGCTTGGGCCACTTGATCAATCCCACTCATGAGGGCGGCCATGCGCATCGACGTCCGGCGCTCGGTTGAAAAGTGCAAGGTGCGTTGAAAGGCTGACGTAATGATGTCTTGCAGCCGACGTTGGATGTCTGTGGCGCTCCAGAAGAATCGTTGAAGGTCCTGTACCCACTCGAAATACGACACGATCACGCCGCCGGAATTCGCCAGAATATCAGGAATAATAAAGACGCCCTTTTCTTCGAGGATACGATCGGCATCGAGTGTTGTCGGGCCATTGGCTCCCTCGGCTAAGATCCGACAGCGCAGACGGGCGGCGTTCTTGTCGGTGATCTGCTCGGACAGCGCGGCTGGGACGAGCACGGTACAGTCCAGTTGGAGCAGCTCGTCGTTCGTAATCGCATCTCCCAACTTGGTGTCGCGCAGCGTCTGGTCTCTCCCACGGTACCGCCGGATGAGTTCAGGCACGTCCAGCCCGTTGGCGTTGTAAATGCCTCCGCTTACATCGCTGACGGCGACCACGCGCGCACCCTGTTGTTGCATGATGAGCGCAGTGTGGGAGCCGACGTTTCCAAATCCTTGGATGGCTACGGTGGCCTGTTCGATGGGTAGATTCAGATGGCGGAGGGCTTCCAGTGTCACGTAGACCACCCCGCGCCCGGTCGCTTCTTCGCGGCCTAGGCTGCCGCCGAGCGACAGGGGTTTACCGGTCACGACACCTGGCACGGCATAGCCGACCTGCTGACTGTAGGTGTCCATGATCCACGACATGACCTGTGCATCGGTTCCCACATCCGGTGCCGGGACATCCTTGTCCGGCCCGATGAGCGGGAAAATTTCCGCAGCATACCGTCTCGTGAGTCGTTGCAGTTCAGCGCGGGAGAGTTTCTTGGGGGCGACTCGGACCCCCCCTTTGGCTCCCCCGTAGGGTAGTCCGGCCAGGGCGCATTTCCACGTCATCCACATCGCCAGCGCCGCGACTTCGCCCAGGTTCACCTCGGGATGGTACCGGATCCCTCCCTTGCAGGGACCCCGTGCAGAGTCATGCTGCACGCGATATCCCGTAAAGACTTCAACCCTTCCGTCGTCCATGCGCACCGGCAGGCTGACGACCATCGAACGTTGGGGCAGCTTCAGCCGTTCCCGTAGATCCGGGTCCAGCTTCATGGCCTCCGCGGCTTGATCGAATTGGGCGACCGCCAGGCGAAAGGTATGGGTGTCGAGCTCCTGCATGGCACCTCGTGACGTTGCTAGATGAATGCGGTGATTGGTGTCGTTTCATCGGCATCGGCGAGGCATCCGTCCAATGTGCCGACTGCCAGTGTCCACTCGATGGCAAACACGGTGCTCCATATGTGGGCAAGCTCGTTCTTCATCTTATTGATCGGAATCTCTGTGTTCAGTAGGGTTGCCATGGAGGTCACCGGGCAGTGGGGCACTCCACAGGGATGAATCCGTTGAAAGGGCTCCAGGTCCATATCGACGTTGAGGGCAAATCCATGCAACGTGATTCCTTGATGGATTCGGAGGCCGATAGAGGCGATTTTCGCTGGCGTGGGTGTCATCACCCATACGCCGGGCCTTTTGTCGATCCGGCAGCCGGCGATGTTCCACTTTGCCAGGAGGCGGATCATGACCTCTTCCAGCTGCCACACCAATTGTCTGGGGCCGGCGGCATGTTGGCTTAGTCTGAGGATCGGATACGCTACAATCTGTCCCGGACCATGGTATGTGACGGACCCGCCTCGATTCACATGCCACAGGTCCGCTCCATTCGCGCGCAGAGCGGCTTCATTGCCACCCCAATCTGAGAGCTTGGTGGTGCGCCCCAACGTATAGACAGGCTGATGCTCCAGGATCAAGACGGTATCCGGCCTCAGGTCCAATTGCCGCTCACGGTGGAACCGGGACTGTAACTCCCAGGCAGTTGAATAGGGCACCGGCGTGGAGAAGGTGAGCAAGACGCCCTCCGAGGAACGGCGGACAACAGGAGCTGACGCCTCTATGACGGCTCTCAAGGTTCCGGAGCAATTCACCGACTCACCTTCTGCATTCGTACGGGCGCGCATTGTCGCATAACCGACCATGTGGGGGGAAGACTTGAACAGGGGTAGGGCGGGCGCGCCCTACCCCAGCATGGGAGGAGATTACCTGATTGCGGCGAAGAGCTCTCGAATCTCAGCAGTCTTGAGTTTCTTGAGCGCCTTCGCTTCGATCTGGCGGATGCGTTCACGTGTGACGGAGAGATTCTGGCCGACTTGCTCCAATGTGCGACCTTCCTCGACGCCGATTCCGAATCGAAGGCGAATCACGGTTTGCTCCCTTGGCGTAAGGGTGTTAAGAATTCGGTCCAACTGTTTGGTCATCTCGGTCCGGTGCACGTGGCTGTCGGGAGAAACGGCCAAGTGATCCGGAATCATGTCCCCGAACTGGGTGGTTCCGTCTCCAATGGGTGTTTCCAGTGCTACCGGCTCCTGGAACGCTTGGACCGTCTCATGAAGCCGCTCAGGCCTCATACGGAGTACGTGCGCAATTTCTTCCAACTTGGCCGGTCGACCGAACTGCTGTCCCAATCTTCGCGTGACCCGTAGAATCCGATGCGACGCTTCAGTCTGGTGGACCGGAATGCGGATGGTTCTCGATTGATCCGCTAGCGCACGCGTAATGCCCTGTCTGATCCACCAAGTGGCATAGGTACTGAACTTGAACCCCTTTCGATATTGATACCGCTCGGCGGCCTTCATCAGGCCGATATTGCCCTCTTGGACCAAATCCAGCAAGGCCAAGCCTCGTCCGGTATAGTGTTTGGCGACATCGACGACCAGGCGCAGGTTGCAGCGTACGAGTTCGTCTTTGCCTTGCTCCAGCAGGGCCCGTGCAGACTGGAGTTCCTTGATTAACGTTTTGAGCCGCTTCTCTATCGCGGCGGCCGGTTTCATCTCACGAACCGGCGGATTCAGGACGGTGAGCAACGCTTGTTCCGTACCGTCCAGCGCCGTGGCGGACAGTCCGCTTAATCGCTTGACCACTTGGAGTTTCCTGATCGTTTCCAGCAAAGCCGGAGTGCGTTTCGTACGGCGCAGCGTTTTGATGACCTGGTGAAGGGCGATACGAATACGTCGGGTGCCCTGGTCGACACGCTTGGCGATCGTGATTTCTTCCTCGCGGGTGAGGAGCGGCCGTTCGCCAAATGACCGGAAGTACAACGATTCCAAAAGAAACGGGCTGGCGCCGTGACTTGTGCGCAGGACCGGCGCAGCCTTTTCCGTGTCCTGGGAAGGTTCGTCTGTATCCCCACGGCCGATCGCTTCCATGAGGACGCTCGCTTGTGGATTATCGGCGTCTCTGTCGACCGACTCGCGCTCATGTTCCTGTGGGTCGTCCGTTGTCCGCAGTTCTTCGTCATGCATGGCATCACCTTTCAGGTTTTGGTTACGCATCGATGCACTTCGTTAGAGACATATCGAGCTGCGAGGATTCACCCCATTCTCACCGATCTCAGTCATGTTACGAAGCAAAAGCGATGCTGGATTGAAGATGAGAATGAGCCTGCAAAATCATATGGAAAATGCAGAACTATTAGAGATGCTTAATGAGGAGGAAGAGGGGATGTTGTTGCAGATGTGCGGCAACTATGCGGGATTGCCTACACTCCGATGCCGAACTGCCACACCATTTATTGCTTATTGCCGGTCTGCATCCCCTTGATGAACGGCGCAAGCGTGTCGATGGGAATCGGGAAAATGGTGGTGGAATTCTTTTCCGCTGCGATCTCGACTAGCGTTTGAAGATAACGCAGTTGCAGCGCGGCGGGGTTCCGGCTGATGACATCGGCGGCGTCGGCCAGGCGCTGCGAGGCTTCGAATTCGCCTTGGGCGTGGATGACCTTGGCTCGCCGTTCCCGTTCCGCTTCGGCCTGGCGGGCGATTGCTCGTTGCATCTCTTGCGGGAGATCCACGTTCTTTACCTCGACCGCCGTCACTTTGACACCCCAGGGTTCGGTTTGCTGGTCGATGATCCGCTGGAGGTCTGTGTTGATCTGTTCCCGCTTCGACAAGAGGTCGTCGAGCTGACTTTGGCCGAGGACACTGCGCAACGTCGTCTGAGCCATCATCGACGTCGCATACAGATAATCTTCGACTTGGACGACCGCGCGCTCAGGGTCAACGACCCGGAAATAAATTACGGCATTGACCTTCACGGTGACATTGTCTTTGGTGATGACGTCCTGCGGCGGAACGTCCATTGTGATGGTACGAAGGCTGACCCGTATCAGGCGATCGATGAGGGGGACAATGACAACGAGGCCAGGACCGTTGCTACCGACGATGCCGCGCGACAACCTGCCGAGCCGGAAAATTACGGCGCGCTCATATTCGGGGAGCACATTGAAAGTCAGTTTGCCAAGGACGATGAAGAAGATGACGGCAAGCACGACTACGACAGGGCTGAGCAGCATAGCTAGGCCTCTTTCTTCTGAAAAATTGGCGTGACATAGAGCGTGAGCCCTTCGATACGGAGCACTTTCGCGGACCCGCCCGGTTGAACCGGGGTGTCGCTGACGGCGTCCCAGAGTTCTCCGTGGATCGCAAGCTTCCCGTCGGGGCACAAGGCCGTCTTGGCTATGCCCACGGCGCCGACCATGCTCTCGGTTCCGGTTTGGGGAGACCGGCGTAAAGCACGGACCCCCATGCCGACGATGAAGAGCGAGACGGCCGCCGTGGTGATAATCACAGGCACGATCACGGTCCACGAGACTTGCAAGAACTCTGCGTCCGATTTGATCAACATCAACGATCCGAGGGTCAGGGACACGACCCCCCCGATGGCGAGCAGTCCATAGCTGGTGACGGTCGCTTCGAGGACGAAAAAGACAATGCCGAGAATGAACAGCAGCACGCCCGCGTAGTTGACCGGTAATGACTGGAGCGAATAAAAGGCTAGGATCAAGCTGATTGCACCGACGATGCCGGGGAGGATGGCGCCCGGGTTATACAGCTCTGCCAGCATGCCGATCGTTCCAATGGTCATCAAGAGATAGGCAATGTTGGGGTCGCTGAGCGCTTTCAAGAGTTCGAGCCGCAGACCCATCGGAAAGGGCCGGATCTCCACTCCCGCGGTCGCCATCGTACGCGGACCGTCGGGCAGCGCAACCCTGCGTCCCTGCAGTTGCGTCAACAGATCCGGCAGATCATCTGCGACCAGATCGACGATTTTCAGCTTGAGCGCTTCCTGTTCCGTGACCGAGACGCTTTTGCGCACCGCGTCCTCGGCCCAGGCCACGTTTCGTCCCCGCTGCTCCGCGATGCTTTTGATGTAGGCGGCGGAGTCGTTTTCCACCTTTTCCTTCATCGTGGTGTCCATCTCCCCGCCGCCCATGGCGACGGGATGGGCGGCGCCGATGTTCGTCCCCGGCGACATCGCCGCGACATGCGCCGCCATGGTGATGAAGACGCCCGCTGACGCGGCTCGCCCTCCGGAGGGCGCGACGAAGACCACAACAGGAATCGCCGCATTTGTGATGTCCTTCACGATGAGCCGCATGGAGGTGTCCAGGCCGCCGGGCGTGTCGAGCTTGATGATGAGGACATGGGCATCCGTCTCCTGGGCGGATGCGATCGCATCGTGCAGATATTCGGCGGCGACAGGGTTGATGATGCCTTCGTATGTCGCGATGACCGCTTCCCCGGTCAGCCCAGCCCATACCGGCGTCGATGTGCTGAATCCAAGGAGGAGGGCGAGAAGAATCCCTGAGCCATATCGAAGAAATGGTCCACGCATCAGAGGCTCCGTGCGCGGGGAGTGTACTGAAACAAGGGAATGTAAGGGATCATACGGCCCACTGTGAGACGAGTCAAGGCGAGGCCTTTGGTTGCAAACGATTGAACGAACCCCCTAGAATGCCCGCCATGTCGAAGCTCTCCAACAGTGAACGGATTCATCTTGTCGATAAGAAGGGGCGTCAGTACGCGCTGACACTCAAGGCTGGAGAAACGTACCAATTCAGCGGCCAGACCATCGCGCACGATCACCTCATCGGGCGACCGGACGGCACGCTGGTGACGTTGTCCGGTGGCAAGAAGATGCTGGCCCTCCGCCCGACGTTCGGCGACTACGTGCTCAAGATGCCGCGCGGCGCGCAAGTGCTCTATCCCAAAGATCTCGCGCTCATCCCCATGTGGGCGGATGTCTATCCCGGCGCGCGGGTGTTCGAGGCTGGCACTGGCTCGGGCGCATTGACGATGGCGCTCTTGCGGGCAGTCGGGCCGAAAGGCTTGGTGGTGACCTATGAAATGCGGGACGATTTTGCCCGCACCGCCTTGCTCAATATCGACCGGTACATGGGACCCATGCCCAACTTGATGCCGATGCGAAAAAATGCCTATGAGGGCATCGTGCTGCTTGACGATGGAATCCCGTTCGACCGTGTGGTTCTCGATCTTCCGGAGCCGTGGCAGGTGATTCCTCATGCGGCCACTGCCCTGCGGTCCGGAGGGATCTATTTGAGTTTCGTTCCCACGGTTCCCCAAGTCACACAAACGGTCGAGGCGCTTGAGCGGACAGCGGTGTTCGCCATGGTGGAAACGTTTGAAACGCTGTTGCGCACCTGGTCGGTTCAAGGCCGAAGCGTGCGGCCCGATCACAGAATGGTCGCCCATTCGGGGTTTATCACAGTGGCGAGGAAAGTTGACCCCGGCTTTGTCAGTGAGACGAGTAGGCGAGACCATGAAACCGAAGGGCTGAACGAGGAGTCGGCTGATGAGGGAAAGGAGACGCCGGAGCGATGAACCGGTTGGCGGGAAAAGTCGCTCTGGTGACGGGCGGCAACGCGGGGATCGGCGAGGCGATTGCCAAGTCCTTCGTTCGGGAAGGGGCGGCAGTAGCGATTACCGGCCGGCGCCAAGAGGAGCTGGACCGTGTTGTGCGTGAAATTGGGCCGCACAGCGGTCGGGTCATTGCATTGGCCGGTTCTGTGACGGACGACGTCCATGCACGGTCGGCAGTGGCCGAAGTGGTTCAGCGCTTCGGTGCGGTGGATATCCTGATCAACAATGCGGGGGTCGGCGAGTTCGGCCGCCGGCTCCATGAGCTGGACGATGAAACCTGGGCCCGCGTGTTAGATGTCAACCTGACCGGTGTATTTCGGATGACCCGTGCGGCGATCCCGGAAATGCTGAAGCAGGGGCGTGGCGCAATCGTGAATATTTCTTCGATCGCGAGTCTGGTCGGTATTCCCTATCTGCCGGTGTACGCTGCCTCGAAAGGCGCGCTGGACGCGCTCACTCGCGCCATCGCCATCGATTACGCGAGCGACGGTATTCGGTGCAATGTGGTCAATCCTGGGCTGATTGCCACACCGATGGCGGCCCCGCTGATGGCCAATCCTGAACAGCTCGATCCGATTCTCGCCCACTATCCGATTCGTCGGCCGGGTAAGCCGGAGGAAGTGGCTGCCATGGTGCTGTACCTTGCCTCCGATGAGGCCGCTTGGGTGACCGGGGGCACGTTCACCATCGATGGGGGCATGACGGTGTGGTGAGGCCGCCGGGAGCTAAGCCAGGCGGATTCATTCGGTATCATGGAAATCAACGTTCAGACTCAGTTTTGCGGCGTCATCGGTAATCCCGTGGAACATTCGTTGTCTCCGGCGATCCATAACGCCGCCTTCAGGAAACTCAGTCTTAACTTTGTGTATCTCGCGTGGAAAGTTGACGCGATCGGCGATGCGGTCAAGGGACTCCGCGCACTCGGGAACTTTCGCGGTGCCAGTGTGACCATTCCGCACAAGGTATCGGCCGTACCGTTCCTGGACGATCTGGAACCAACGGCGCGGCACATCGGTGCGATCAATACCATCGTGGCGGTGCGAGGGCGGCTGATCGGCTACAATACGGATGCGACCGGTTCCGTGCGCGCGTTAAAAGAGGGTGGGGTCACTCTCGAAGGACGGCGCATAGTCATACTGGGGTCAGGCGGTGCCGCGCGGGCCATCGCTTTTGCTCTGGCGGCGGAGTCCGGAGCAGACAAGCTGACCGTGCTCGGAGTCGACGACAAGGAACGCAGTACGTTAGCAAGCGATCTCCGATCCAAGACCAATGTGGCCATTGAAGATGCGTTTCTCGACGACCGCACCCTTGGCCGGGCAGTACCTGAAGCGCAGGTCCTGATTCACTGCACTCCTATCGGCATGTCGCCCAAGACCGATGCCACCTGTGTGCCGGCTTCGCTCCTGCACCGCGGACTTGCCGTGATGGATATCGTTTATACTCCGCGGGAGACGAAGCTGCTTGCGGATGCCCGGTGTGCCGGTTGCCGGACGATTCCAGGCCTCGAAATGTTTCTCAATCAGGCGGTCGCGCAGTTCGAGCTTTGGACCGACCGACCCGCTCCGGTCGATGTGATGCGTGCTGTGCTGGAGTCCCGATTCCAATGAATGTTGTGCTCATCGGGTATCGCGGAACGGGGAAGAGCACGGTAGGAAAAGTTGTGGCCGCGCGCCTCGGCCGGATCATGGTCTCGACTGACGCGGAAATTGTGAAACGGGCCGGACAAAGTATCCCGGAAATCGTTGCGCAGCATGGGTGGGACTATTTTCGTGATCTCGAGTCTCAGGTATGTCGCGATCAGGCAGAGGGAGAAGGGTTGGTTATCGACACTGGCGGCGGAGTGATCCTCCGCTCGGAAAACGTCGAGCGGTTGAAGCACCATGGCGTCGTGTTTTGGCTGACCGCGTCGGTTGACACCATTACGAAGCGGATTGGCCGGGACACCCAACGTCCTTCGCTCACGGGCACCAAGTCGTTTGTCGACGAAGTACAAGACGTCCTCCGCGAACGGACGCCGAAGTATGAGGCTGCGGCGGATCATGTCATCACGACCGATGGGCGATCGATCGCGCAAATTGCAGACGAGATTCTTGCACGACTGTAGCGGTCTTGTATTCTTGACAAGCCTTCCCGCTACATGATTCATGTAGCCATGTGCGCCCGTAGCTCAGTTGGATAGAGCGCCGGGCTTCGAACCCGTAGGTCGCAGGTTCAATTCCTGCCGGGCGCACCAAGCCAAGCTTCCTCGTACCCTTCCCCAGCCAGGGGCAAGTGTGTATTTCTGGCCATCCATGGAAAGCAGTGCGTAATCAATATGTTATGAATGGAGCCTTCTTGCCAAGACCCCCTCTGCTGTTCATAGCCCCCCACCAAAGCTGCATAGATCTCTGTCCCATCATGATCTAGACTTTATATTGTAGAATGTAAGAGGGATTATCGAATGAGCGCAATCTGCCGAAGAACCATGCAGAACGTCTCAAACGGTTGTCGAGGCGGTCAAAACGGCCGGTACGCGTGGACTCGCCAGTGTCCTGCCTGTGGGCGAGTTCTTCAAAAAATGGATCCGATGAGTCCGTGGGTGTGTCAATGTGGGTGGCGGAGCGAGTAACTCGGTCAACACGAGGAGGGGACGACAATGATCCCTATGCTGCACGATGTCAAAGCCGGGTTCTTCCTAGTGGTGGTTTTGGCCATGCTCGTGTTCATCTGTGCGATGGCTGGATTGGGAGCCGTGCTGCGGCCGGCCCGCTGGTCTGATCGGAAGGCGAGTCGTTAGGTCTCTGCGACCTTCAATGGGGCAGTGTGGGCCATACTGCGTTTCATGGGTGTCTTGAGTTACGTACCCGTCAGGGTTGTTGTTGTCCGTCTTCCGTCAGCTCGTGTTTCCTCCTTCAGTGAAAGAGTTTTTGCCAGCCTGGTTCGACCTCATTTCCTCTGAGGCTGCCACCCTCATATATCCTTCGAATGCGGGGTTTGGGAATAGAGCACATGGCGTTGTGCCACTGATTGTTCCCTCTCCCAGGTAGTCGTAAGTCATTGACATATCGTGTCTATCTGTAATCCAAGCGAAGGCAGGTGGTCGGCCATGCCATTTTCGGTATCGGTGCTATATTTATTCTGTCTTTTGAGAAGGTGAGCAGAACGTGGGACCCTCATACGACGGCACGCTGTCAAACGGAATAGTCGAGTCGAAGAACTGGTTCACACATTTATCATTCAGAGGAGAGAAGTCATGAACAGAACGGTGACACAAGCCGGAGCCCTCGTTGTCATGGGAGTGATTCTTCTGACTACTCAAGGTTGCGGAATGAAGTGGCTTCAAGCCGATGGAGAAGCGGAAATCCCCAAGATCTCGCGTGGGGGGTCGAGCGGAGAGTTGAGCGGCTTTTCCAATAATCCCTCGGAAGAACGACTCACCCAACCCAAAAGCGCGTTCTCGACCATGATGAATTCCCCGGACAAGAGCGCCCGGCGATTCGCTGAAATCACGAAAGAGGAAAGAGCCGCAGAAAAAGCGGCGATTGAGGCGGGTCTGCAAGATGTGTTTTTCGGGTATGATCAATGGAGCCTCTCCGACGCCGGGATGGAGGCGCTTAATCAAGATGTTATGTACCTTAAGGAGCATCCGCGTGCCGTCTTGAGAATCGGGGGCCATTGCGATGAGCGTGGGACCAGTGACTACAACTTGGTGTTGGGGGACAAGCGGGCAAAGGCGGCACTGTCCTATCTCGTGGAATCCGGCGTAAAACCCAAGCAGGTCTCGGTCGTCTCGTATGGGAAGGAACGGCCGTTCTGTTCCGATCACGATGAAGCATGCTATCAACAGAATCGTCGGGGGCATATGTTGCTGACGACGAAGAAGTGAATGCGGGAATCGGAGTCTCGAGTCGACCATGCCACCCCAAGCTCTGAAAAAGCTCGGCGCCTTATTCGGCAGATCAGAGGCTGCCCCCAAAGAGGCTCCGAGTGAGCTTCGGGAGCAGGAGCGCCGCGTTCAGCCTCGTTTTACCACCCTATTCCGCAGCACTTTTTCCGGGCAACGCCGCGAGGGGCAAGGGAGGACGCTGGATATTTCTGCAGGAGGGTGCAAGATTGCAGCATCGCAAGTGATGGTTGTTGCGATTCATTCGGTAGACTTCTCTGGGGGACAATGATTGGAGAGAGGTCTGCCGATCCGTTTTGATAGCTCATTCGGAGCATGGAGGGAGAGATGACGGCGCACGCTCTAAAAAAACTCGGCTCCCTCTTCAAGTCGGAGGCTGTCGAGCAGGTTCCTGCCAAGTCATCGTCGCATGAGCGGCGTATTCAGCCACGTTTTACAACCCAATTCCGCAGTAGTTTTTCCGGGCAGAATAAAGAGGGGCAAGGCCGGACGCTCGACATTTCCTCCGGCGGGTGCAAGATCGAAAGCGACATGAAGGTTGTGCAAGGGGCGACATTCGAATGTCGGCTCCATGTGCCTGGATTGGATTGGCCGCTGCGGATCGACGAAGCCACGGTCCGCTGGGTTGAGGGTAATACCTTCGGACTTGCCTTTACACGGATTTCTCCAAAAGAGGTCTCAAAGATCGAGGCCATCCTCAAAGATCTAGAATGTGAGGAATAATCGTTCGTCCGTTCCCGTAACCGCCTTGCCGCCTTTCCTCTGAGTCCGTGCTCTCGACGGAGATTCATACCGCTCCGATTTCTTTCTTGATCCACTTTCTGTTTGCCATAGTTGACACAGCGGTTGCATCTGTCAGAAAGTACGGCCCTCCATGACAGAGCCACCTGCGTGGGTGTCCTCTTTCACGATGAGATTTTACAACGACGCTCGGAATATTCGCCTGAGCGATTCCGGGGAGGCAGGCAGAGAAAGGAGTTCGCGGTGGAACAACGGTACGCAATTACGGTGAAGTTTCTGGTAGATGCAGATTCGGCAGAAGATGCAGAAGAAATGGTCGAAACAGCTTGCGAAAAGGCAGCGGCCGCATTTCCAGAGATGAGTTATGAGGGGATTGAGGATATCGAGGAAGAAGAGGAAGAGTAATTCATCGTCTAGAGTAGGATGTGAAGAGTGCGAGGAGAATAGTGATGCCATCGGCTCAACTCGAACGGGAGGTCGGCACTGTTGCAGGCGGTTGCTTTTGGTGTCTTGAGGCAGTCTACGACCAGGTTCGGGGGGTTGAATCCGTCGAATCAGGTTATACGGGCGGTGTTGTCGACAATCCCTCGTATGAAGCGGTCTGTAGCGGCCGTACCGGTCATGCGGAAGCAGTTCGAGTCACCTTCGATCCGCAGGTCATCTCGTACGGTGAGCTGCTCGAAATCTTCTTCCTGATCCACGATCCCACCACGCCTAATCGTCAAGGCAACGATATCGGGACTCAATACCGCTCGGCGATCTTTTATCACACGCCCGTTCAGTGCCAAATCGCCGACACACTGATCAAAAAGTTGGAACGGGAACAGTTGTATCCTGCCCCCATCGTTACTGAGGTTGTGCCGGCCGCGCAATGGTACGAAGCTGAAGCCTATCATCAAGAGTATTTTGCTCGAAATCCCCTCCAGGGCTACTGTCAGTTCGTCGTCGGTCCCAAGGTTGCAAAGTTCCGGCAGAAGTTTACCTCCCGGTTGAAAGCCTAGTCTCATCCCCGTATCGACCGAATAATCCGGCCAGCATCGTCCGGATTTCCGTCAGAAGCGCAGGCTTCTGGAATAGTTGGTGCGTCTTCATCAATACCTCTGCATGCAGCGGACAGAAAGGCCATTCTGTCGCTGGATCGCCCTGTACCAGCGCGGTGATCGAACCGTCCGGTTGGCCATCCGGAACGTGAACTACGATCAGGGGACTATTCGGGTCGAGGAGGCAGGTGTCTCCCGGCTGTAGACGCGGTTCTGCGGTGTGAGTTGTGAGGTGCACGCGTTGTTGGCCGTCAGAAAATGCCGTGTCGCCTTCACGAAGCGGACCGGTCGGGGCGAGCGAGTACAATACGAGGGGCGCGCCCAGTATGACGGCTACCGCCAGTCCCATCGACCATAGCGGAGGCTCGGCATGACCGGGCTCATTAGAATTTGATGATTCGCTCATCGTCTCAGTAGCCGAATTCCTCGAAGCCTACATCA
>JABMDG010000012.1:0-17627 GCA_015904045.1 Nitrospira sp. | reverse complement strand
TGTCACACCGCCACTTAGACGAAGAACTCGCCGAGCTGAAGACTAAACTTGTGCACATGGCCAGCCTGGCTGAAGACCAGATCGATAAGGCCTTGGCTGCGCTGGTGAAGCGCGATTCGGCCTTGGCCTACCGTGTTATCGAACGGGATCACGAGGTGAACGCGCTGGATGTGGAGATCGACGAAGATTGCATCCGGTTGCTGGCTCTGCATCAGCCGGCCGCAAGAGATTTGCGGCTGGTGACGACGGGGATGAAGATTTCCACCGAACTCGAGCGTATCAGCGACCTGGCCGAAAATGTCTGCGAGCGGACGATCGAGTTGAACGAAGAGCCGCAACTCAAACCCTATATCGACATCCCGCGGATGGGGAACTTAGCTCGGATTATGGTGAAGGAGAGTATCGACGCCTTCGTCAAAGACGACTCGGCATTGGCCCGAAAGGTACTCGCGCACGATGATCTCGTGGATGAACTGATGGAACAGATATTTCGAGAACTATTGTCCTTCATGATCGAGGACCCTCATACCATCTCACGCGCGATTCGCTTGAGCTTCATCGCCAAGTACATCGAGCGAGTGGCAGATCATGCCACGAACATTGCCGAATTGGTGGTATACCTCGTTGAAGGGAAGATCATCCGCCATACCTCGCCTCCCGTCTCCTCGTAGCCTGTAGCCATTAGTGACGAAGCATTCTGCTCAAATCGTTGTGGGCCTGCGAGCCGCGACTGAGCCGATCCGGCGTTGTATTCCTCCTGTTTGCGGTTCATTCCTGAACAGACTTGGGTGGTCTCGTGGAAAGGCTTCCAAATAGATTTGCGTTGGGGGCCGTAAGTAACGGGTATTGCTCAGAAGTTCTTTGCGGTCTCGCTGATCGAAGCTTGGCTCGTATATTGCTCTAGGTAGGTAGAGCGAGCATTTCCCACCAGCAGTCCACATGACGGTTGAGCCGTCAGGATTTCTTCCGCTACAGGGCATGGTCGTTCCCGTTTCTGCCGATAGGCACGGACATTGTCTCGGTCGAGGCCGATTATGCGCTACTCTTCTCTCCAGTTTTTTGCCCTGAGTATCCTGTTGACCGGGCTGGGCTCTTCTCCGGGCTGGGCAGAGCCTATGATGATTGCAATGGTTGGGTCTCGATCGCATGTGGCCGACACAGATGGGACCGAGAGGGGCGTTTCGTATGAGGAGCAACGGAATGCGATCACACTCATTCGAGTGGGGCCCAGAGTCGGCGTGAGCGGGAAGTCTCCATTCGGCAAAGATCAAATTGAAGATTTTCAGCAGTATGATGTTGCAGCAGTGTTGGGTCTTCCGTTGGGATGGCGGGAACCGGTGACCGGCATGAAGCTCGATCTGCGACTGCATAGTTCTGCCGGGCAACTCGTATCGCTGGGTGACACGGCTCTCATGGTCACGGTCGTCCCGTGCCTTACCCTCAGTACTCCAAACGAAGCTGTCTCTATGGATATTGGCGCCGGAGCCGGATTGTTCAGTAGATATAAGTTCGGGGCGCAGGACTTCGGAGGACCGGCGCAAATTGTCGGCACTATAGGTTTTGGAATGAATCTGGTTAGTGATTTCGGCCATTTTCGGGACTGTGCTGATGGTCATCATTATGAGTCTCGCTGTCGTTCCATTCGGGGTTCTCGCCGCGCTGTATCTTCGTGAATATGCCCGCCAAGGGGCTATGGTCCGCCTGGTGAGAATTGCCGTCAATAATCTCGCCGGCGTACCCTCCATCGTATTCGGTGTCTTCGGGTTGGGGTTTTTTATTTATGCGATCGGCGGAACTCTCGATACATTGTTTTTCCCGGAGCGACTTCCGACGCCGACCTTCGGGACCGGTGGAATTCTCTGGGCTTCGTTGACGCTGGCTCTGCTCACGGTTCCGGTGGTCATTGTCTCGACCGAAGAGGGACTGGCGGCCGTTCCGCGCGAGTTTCGGGAAGGATCGTTGGCGCTTGGCGCAACCAAGTTGGAAACAATGCTCAAGGTCGTGATACCCTCTGCGCTGCCCGGCATTCTGACCGGATTGATTCTGGCAATGGCCCGCGCTGCGGGCGAGGTGGCGCCGCTCATGCTTACGGGAGTCGTGAAGTTAGCGCCTGCGCTTCCCCTGGACGGTTCCTGGCCGTTTTTTCACTTCGATCGAAAGTTTATGCATCTGGGGTTTCACATTTACGATGTCGGCTTTCAGTCCCCAAATGTAGAAGCTGCCAAGCCGATGGTCTATATCACAACGTTGGTCCTTATTACGGTCGTGATTCTTTTGAATTTAACCGCGATCGTTCTTCGCAATCACCTGCGTAAGAAGTACGCCGGTTCAGTTTTATAGGAGATCCCATGTATCCGTCTCCTCTGTCGGCACACGAGCCATCGTCAGCGCCGACACTCCATTCACAGGTCCCTGATGGGCCGAACCGGCATGCGCAGCCGCCTGACAAGCATGCCGGTATTCAAGAGGCCAAGCTCAGCTTGAATCAGATCAATTTCTATTATGGTGCGCACCAGTCGCTCTTCAATATTAATGCGCAGATCATAAAAAATCAGGTCACGTCGTTCATTGGGCCGTCCGGTTGTGGGAAATCTACCTTGCTGCGTTGTCTCAACCGTCTGAACGATCTGATCGAAGGCGCTCGTTTGGAGGGAACGGTCCTGATCGACGGGGTCAATATTCTAGGTCCCGATGTGGATGTGACCGATCTGAGAAAGCGCGTCGGGATGGTATTCCAAAAGTCGAACCCGTTTCCCAAATCGATCTATGAGAATGTGGCCTATGGGCCGCGCCTTCACGGTATGCGGCAGCGCACTCAGCTGGATCAAATTGTTGAGCAAGGGCTCAAAGGCGCCGGATTGTGGGATGAGGTGAAGGATCGTCTTCATGCCAGTGCGTTCGGTCTGTCAGGAGGCCAGCAACAGCGGCTGTGCATCGCCCGCGCGCTTGCGGTCAAGCCGGATGTCTTGCTGATGGATGAGCCCTGCTCGGCGTTGGATCCTGTGGCCACCGCAAAGATTGAAGAATTGCTTTTTTCCTTGAAGCAAGACCTGACGGTCATTATTGTGACACATAATATGCAGCAAGCGGCGCGGGTTTCTGATTGGACGGCCTTCATGTATCTCGGTGAACTGGTGGAATTCGGTCTTACGAAACAAATGTTCACCACGCCCGCAAAAAAACAGACGGAAGACTATATTACCGGACGATTCGGATAGACACGATGCAGCACCGCCACTTAGACGAAGAACTCGCCGAGTTGAAGACCAAACTTGTGCACATGGCCAGCCTGGCTGAAGACCAGATCGATAAGGCCTTGGCTGCGCTGGTGAAGCGCGATTCGGCCTTGGCCTGCCGTGTCATCGAACAGGACCATAAGGTGAATGCGCTGGATGTGGAGATCGACGAAGATTGCATCCGGCTGCTGGCCCTGCATCAGCCTGCCGCAAGAGATTTGCGGTTGGTGACGACGGGGATGAAGATTTCCACTGAACTCGAGCGAATCAGCGACCTGGCCGAAAATGTCTGCGAGCGGACGATTGAGTTGAACGAAGAGCCACAACTCAAACCCTACATCGACATCCCGCGGATGGGGAACTTAGGTCGGATTATGGTGAAGGAGAGCATCGACGCCTTTGTCAAAGACGGCTCGGCATTGGCCCGAAAGGTACTCGCGGACGATGATCTTGTGGATGAACTGATGGAACAGATATTTCGTGAACTATTGTCCTTTATGATCGAGGACCCACATACGATCTCACGCGCGATCCGCTTGAGTTTCATTGGCAAGTATATCGAGCGAGTGGCCGATCATGCCACGAACATCGCCGAATTGGTGGTATACCTCGTTGAAGGCAAGATCATCCGCCATACCTCGCCTCCCGTATCCTCATAGCCTGCATTCGACTTCCCATTATTGATGAAGGCATCTGCTTCAATCGCCGTGGCTCTTCGAGCCGCGACGGAGCGATCCGGAGTTCTATCCCTCCCGTTTGCAGTTCATTCCTGAACAGACTTGGATGGTCTCGTGGCAAGGTTTCCAAACAGATCTGTGTTGGCGGACATAAGTGACCGGTATTGTTCAGAAGTTCGTTGTGGTCTCACTGGTCGAAGCTTACCGGGTTGATCAAGGCCAATTTCCCAGCGCGCATTGCATTCCAGGTTTCCTCGAAGACCGATTCACGGACGATCTTGGATGCCAACGGCGCGGAGGCGCTACTTGGCCTAGGCGATATGCTGTATCTGGCCTCCGGCACCGGCCGCCTTGCTCGTTTGCATGGGTCCTTCGTGTCGGACGACGATGTGGGTTCTGTGGTCGACTTCGTAAAGAAACAGGCGCTGCCGGCGTATAATCAGGAACTGCAATCGCTTCAATCGGAAGAAGCGGCCAAGGAAGAGGAAAAGGATGAAGTGTACGAACAGGCCAAGGAACTGGTGTTGACGACCGGGCAAGCGTCGGCCTCGCTGATCCAGCGCCGGCTACGCGTCGGCTACCCGCGAGCCGCCCGTATGATTGAGCAGATGGAGACGGAGGGGATCGTCGGCGCGGCGGGGCGGGATGGACGCCGTGAAGTGCTGGGCCGGCGCGGGCCGGTCGGAGCTGCAGAAGCATGAACCGCTACTGGTCTCTGGTCCTGCTCGGTCTGTTGTTTGCCTACCCGGCTGTCGGAGACGAGGGACCAGCCGACGACAAGGCGCTTCAGGAGGTCCGTGACGTTGTGAAGCAGATTCAGGCCCGGTATGAAAAGACCAAGGATCTCCAAGCGGACTTTGTCCAGAAGACGAGGATAGAAGGATTCGAGCGTCCGGTGATCTCGTCCGGCAAGGTGTATCTCAAGAAGCCGGGCCGGCTGCGGTGGGACTATCTCGATCCCGCGCACGAAGAAATTTATGTCAACGGGGACGATGTCAGGGTTTATGTACCGGAGCACAAACAGGTGCTGGTCGGAAAATTGACACAGATGGCGGCATCCCAAGCACCGTTGGAGCTTCTACAGGGCGCAGCCAGTCTGAACCAATCGTTCGATGTCGAGCCGACGCCGGGGAACGAGCGGGGAAGCGGCGGTGTTCGTCTGATCACGTTGTTTCCTAAATCCAAGGAGCATGAGCCATCGAGGAATCTTCAGCGGATTGTCGTGGAAGTATTCCCGAAGACGTATTTTCTTCGCACCGTCTCGTTGTACGAGATCAGCGGCAATGTGGCAACGTTTGAGTTTTCAGGGTTGAAACCGAATGCCGGATTAGGGAACGAGGTGTTCGATTTTAAAGCTCCGCCGGATGTCGAAGTCGTCAAGGCCCCGGTGTTGAATGGGCCGTAGGGGCAATGGCATGCAGCAGAGGGGTACCTGGAAATCATGAAGCATCGATTTGGGGGTTGATGACGCGTGGTGGTTGACGTGGGACCACGAGCGCCAGAGGGGTATTTGGAGATATGACGGTTCAAGCGAGTGTTGTGGCAGAAGCAGTCGAGCGGGCGGTGGCAGGATTGGACGTTGAACGTCTTCATCGTGAGTATTGGGATCAGAACGAGTTTCTGGTCATCAAGCAATTCCTGCCGAGAGCGTTCGTCGAGGATACGCTGGTGCCTCAGGCTCAGGGAGTCAAGGGGGAGCTCAATCGGAACTATATCCCGGGTCATAAAAAGGGAGGAAGTGTCAGCTATTATACGGTGCAGGAAAAGGCTCCCCGGTTTCTAGATCTCTACCGGTCGGACTCCTTCAAGTCGTTCTTGAGTGGGCTCGTTGACGCGAAGCTGACGTTTTGTCCGGATAATGATCCACATTCGTGTGCGCTCTATTACTATACCGAGCCAGGCGACCACATCGGGTTTCATTACGATACGTCGTACCACAAAGGGGCGCGCTACACGATCTTGATGGGGTTTTTTGAACCCAAGTTCAGCTTGACCCCACTGATCTTCGGGACCATTAAAGGCACCTTCTACGCCATATTACTCGCCGTTCCCCTCGCGGTATTGGGCGCCATTTACACGGCGATGTTCATGCACCCCGATCTTCGGGCCAAGATCAAGCCTACGATTGAAATCATGGCGGCGCTGCCCACCGTGGTTCTTGGATTTTTGGCCGGGCTTTGGTTCGCGCCGGTGCTGGAACGGAGCTTTCCCGCCATCACGGCGATGATGCTCGTGCTCCCTATGGCCATCGGCGTCTCTGCCGCACTCTTTCTCATGCTGCCGAGCTCCTTCCGGCATCGGATTCGGCCTGGTGTTGAAGCCTTGTTGTTGATGCCGATCATCATCGCCGTGATCTGGTGGTGTCTCGGGACCAACGCGTGGTGGGAATCGGTCTTGTTTGACGGCCACTATAAGCCGTGGCTGGAAGCGCATCTCGGCCTGAAATACGACCAGCGAAATGCCATCGTCGTCGGCGTGGCTATGGGGTTTGCCATCATCCCCATCATCTACAGCATTTCGGAAGAGGCCCTTTCGAACGTCCCGAAGAATCTCATTGCCGGTTCCCTGGCGCTCGGCGCCACCAGGTGGCAGACCCTCGCGCATCTCGTCCTCATCTCCGCCAGCCCGGGCATCTTTTCCGCGCTGATGATCGGTCTGGGGCGGGCCGTTGGAGAGACCATGATCGTCCTGATGGCCACCGGTAATACCCCGATCATGGACTGGAGCCTGTTCAACGGGTTTCGAACACTGTCCGCAAATATTGCGGTGGAAATTCCTGAGGCCCCGCAGGGCGGGCCTCTGTATCGCACACTCTTCCTGGCCGGGTTGCTCCTCTTTATGGCGACGTTTGCCCTCAATACGGCAGCGGAAATCATCCGTCAGAGGCTACGGGCGAAATACAGCCAATTTTAGTCCGAGCCGGATTTGCGAGGGGACGTGCTCTCAAAGGGCAGAAAGAAAGCGGTCCGATGAAACGGTGGGTGAAGTATTTCTTCGGCAGCGGCGAGCTCTTTATTTGGAGCTGCGGGGCGGGTCTTTCCCTGTCGCTTCTCATGATCGGCGGGCTGCTCGTTCTGATCCTCCTCAACGGCTTCGGGTATTTCTGGCCGGCTGACCTCGTGGAATTGACCCTGAAAGATGGCAAGCATGTGATCGGCCAGTTAGCCGGCGAGGAAGTCGGTCCGAAAGGGATTCCGCGCATCAGGATGAAGATCGGCAATCGCGATCTGTATGGACTGGACTACCGCTGGATCAACACGGATCAGATCATCGAGCAGGCCAGGCCATCTGATCTTGTGTTGGTGGAGCGGCGCGAATGGGGAAATTTCTACGGGCGCCTGCAGACGCTCGTCAAGGAAGACCAGGTCGTGGCTGAAGGCCGCGATGCGGTGTGGCAATCCTTGCCGGTCCTCCTGCGGGACGCGCGCTCGAGTGAGGGAGAGAGTCCGTACAGGGTCCTTGCCGTCGATGCCAATGGAAAAGAAAAGTCCATTGCATTTGGCCAAATTATGCGGGTCTTTCGTCCCAACGGTCTTTCAGTTTTCGAAAAGATCTGGGTGTATGTCGGCAATGTTTGGACGGTTCTGACCACGGAGCCGCGAGAAGCCAACACGGAGGGTGGGATCTTCCCGGCCGTTTTCGGCACCGTGATGATGGTGATCATCATGAGCGTCGTGGTGACCCCCTTCGGCGTCATCGGCGCGCTGTATCTTCGGGAGTATGCGCGTCAAGGAATCATCGTGAGAACGGTGCGCATTGCGGTAAACAACCTGGCGGGAGTTCCCTCAATCGTCTTTGGCGTGTTTGGTTTGGGGTTCTTTGTCTACGGGCTCGGCGGCTCGATCGATGCCTTGTGGTTTTCTGATCGATTGCCGACGCCCACCTTCGGCACAGGAGGCATTCTCTGGGCATCGTTGACCTTGGCGCTCCTGACCGTTCCCGTCGTCATCGTGGCGACCGAAGAGGGGTTGGCTGCCGTGCCCCGAGAATACCGCGAGGGATCGATCGGCTTGGGCGCCACTAAATGGGAGACGATTTGGCAGGTGGTGTTGCCGGCAGCGCTCCCGGGCATTCTGACCGGGCTCATCCTCGCCATGGCGCGTGCCGCCGGAGAGGTGGCGCCGTTGATGTTGACCGGCGTGGTGAAGCTCGCGCCTGCCATGCCGATCGACGGGACGTGGCCTTTTCTGCATTTAGACCGGAAGTTCATGCATTTAGGCTTTCATATTTACGACGTGGGTTTCCAATCGCCGAACGTGGAGGCCGCCAAACCGATGGTGTACGTGACGACCCTGGTCTTGATTCTTGTCGTCGTGACGCTTAATCTGACGGGCATCGTGATGCGAAATCGGATGAGGAAGAAATATGCTGGATCGGCAGTATAGAACCACGACCGGCAGCCTGCCGCTCATCGTGCCGTCTCTCATGACGATGCAGGGCGACGACCAGGGATATTCCGTCTCGCCCCATCAAGACAGCACGCCGGCGAAATCGAAGCTGCTCGTCCGAGGGTTCAGCTTTTTCTACGGCCCGACGCAAGCGCTGTTCAAGATCGACGTCGACATTCCCGAACACCAGGTAACCGCCTTCATAGGCCCGTCCGGCTGCGGGAAGTCCACGCTACTGCGCTGCATGAACCGGCTCAACGACCTGATCGAGGGCGCCCGGCATGAGGGGGATATCCTCCTGGACAATCAAGATATTTTCAGTCCCGCCATCGATATCACTCATCTTCGCAAACGGGTCGGGATGGTGTTTCAGAAATCCAACCCCTTCCCAAAGTCGATTTATGAAAACGTCGCCTACGGTCCGCGGTTGCAGGGGATCAAACAACGAACGGTGTTGGACGGTATTGTCGAACACAGCCTTCAGGGGGCCGGCCTGTGGGAGGAAGTCAAGGATCGGCTGCACAAGAGCGCCTTGGGCTTATCCGGAGGGCAACAGCAACGGCTGTGTATCGCGCGGGCGTTGGCCGTCAAGCCGGACGTGCTCTTGATGGATGAGCCCTGTTCCGCACTGGATCCGATCGCCACGGGGAGAATCGAAGAGCTGTTGTTTACATTGAAGAAAGAGTTGACCATCGTCATCGTCACCCATAACATGCAACAGGCGGCGCGGGTGTCCGACTGGACGGCGTTCATGTATATGGGCCAACTGGTGGAATTCGGTCTCACGAAACAGTTGTTTACTGCGCCCACTCAAAAACAGACAGAAGACTACATTACGGGACGATTCGGCTGAACATGCCTCTGCGCCATTTTGACGAAGAACTTGCTGAATTGAAGGCCACACTGGTACGCATGGCCAGCCTGGCAGAGGACCAGATCGACCAGGCGCTGTCGGCGCTCACCAATCGCAATTCGGACCAGGCCCGCCAGGTCATCGAGCGGGACCATAAGGTCAACGCCCTTGATGTGGAGATCGACGAAGAATGTCTCCGATTGCTCGCGCTCCATCAGCCGGCCGCACGGGATCTGCGCTTGGTGACCACCGCCATGAAGATCTCCACAGAGCTCGAGCGCATCAGCGATCTGGCTGAAAATGTCTGCGAGCGGACGCTTGAGCTGAACGAGGAGCCGCAGTTGAAGCCCTACATCGATATTCCGCGGATGGGCAATATTGCCCGGACCATGGTCAAGGAAAGCATCGATGCGTTCGTGAAAGATGACTCCACGCTTGCGAGGAAAGTGCTCGCGAACGACGATCTGGTCGATGATCTGATGGAACAGATTTTTCGCGAGCTCTTGTCGTATATGATCGAGGATCCCCACACGACGACACGCGCCATCCGATTGAGTTTCATCGCCAAATATCTCGAACGAATCGCTGATCATGCCACCAACATGGCCGAGCTGGTAGTCTATCTCGTCGAAGGCAAGATCATCCGTCATACCGCGCCGACACAATCTGTCTAAGCCTGGCTGGACCGCTGAGTGCTGTCATTGTGTGTCCGTCCCGTCGTTTGAAATGACCTGCCCCCTGTGTTAGCATCCGCGCCATGGCTGCCACCACCTCGGCCAAGCGGGGCGAAGCCCGCCGTGCCCCTTCTCCCCCTTCTCATCTGCAGCGGGAAGTCGTCGGCGTGATTTTGATCGCGCTGAGCCTCCTGATGCTATTGAGTCTCCTGTCCTTTGTGCCGGGAGAGGCGCAAACGGTGGCGGGGGGCCCTCCGTCGGCGAAGCCTCCGCGCAATCTGATTGGATCGTTCGGCGCGCTCTTGGGCGGAGGATTGTTCTCTGCGATCGGCGGAGCGGCCTATCTGTTTCCCGTCTTGCTCGGTCGGCTGGGATTTCGCTGTTTTTCCCAAACCCCTGTCAGTATTCGATTGCGGACGGCGGGCAGTTCTCTGGCCGCCGTCTTCTTTCTAAGCGCCTTTCTCCATCTCGAAATGACGGCGGTTCCAACCTTGGCGAGCGGCATGATCTCGCGGGGAGCGGCGGGAGGCGTCGTCGGGCAGGTTGTCGGAGACGGGCTGCGGGCGGTGTTCGCCGGCACCGGCGCGCATATTCTGATCATTGCGGGGTTTCTTGTCTCGCTGCTGCTGACGACGCCGCTGTCAATCGGTGAGGTGGTCCGCCGCATTCCGGAACGGTGGATCAGGCTTCGCGAACGCATGGCCGCCATGAGGCCGGAGCGTCCGGCGACCCTTCCTGAAGAGCCGGTCAAGAACCAGAAAACAAAAGTGCCGAAGGCCAATCGTATAGCGGACGAGGGGCAGATTATCGTCGAGCCGTCGGAAGAGGTGGCTGTCCCAGTGGATCTGGCGGCTCCGGTCATTCAACCCGTCGCCATTCCACCGGCAGCCGTGGTGGAGCCGGAAGAGGAAGAGAATGAGCCTGAAGTCGTGGCTGCGCCGGTCGAAGCCGGCGAATACAGTCTTCCTGATCCTGAAATAATTTTGAGCGACCCGTCCGGTCCGTTGAGCCGCATGTCGGATGACGAGTTGAAGGCCCAGTCCGATGTCCTCTCCAAAGCGCTGGCGAGTTTCGGGATCAATGGCCGAGTGACGGAAGTCCGGCCCGGCCCGGTGGTGACGATGTACGAGTTTGAGCCGGCACCCGGGACCAAGGTGGCCCGCATTGTGAGCCTTGCCGATGACCTGGCGCTGGCGCTCAAGGCTGTGAGCCTTCGCATCGTGGCGCCGCTTCCTGGCAAATCAGTGGTGGGGATCGAGGTGCCCAATCGATCACGTGAAACGGTGTCGATCAAAGAAGTGGTTATGAGCAGCGCGTTCAGCAGGGCACGTTCGAAGCTCACGTTGGCGTTAGGGAAGGACATCTTCGGCGCACCGGTGACGGCGGATCTCAAAACGATGCCGCATTTGCTGGTCGCCGGTGCAACGGGCGCCGGCAAGAGCGTCAGTTTGAATACGATGCTGCTGAGCGTCTTGTTTTCCGCCAAGCCCAACGAGGTCAAGCTGCTGCTCATCGATCCGAAGATGCTGGAATTTCAATCGTACGAAGGGATCCCGCATCTGCTCCGCCCCGTCATCACGGATGCCAAGGCGGCGGCCAAGGGACTGGGCTGGGTGGTGGCTGAAATGGAACGGCGGTATAAGCTGCTGGCTGAAGCCGGTGTGCGGAATATCGAGGCGTACAACCGCAAAGTGGCCGGTCTGCATGAAGCCTTCGCCGAGCGTCCGTCGCCGACGGTCGAGCAGACCGAACTGCCGATGCAGTTTTTATCCGAGGAGGAACGTCTGTCCGCCGGTGAAACCACGATCGCCGAGGGCGAGCCCGGATGTATGCAGCCGAAGTCGACACCGCCGGAACCCCTCCCGTTTATTGTCGTGATGATCGACGAGTTGGCGGACTTGATGATGGTGGCACCCAAAGACGTGGAAGACAAAATCGCCCGGCTCGCTCAAATGGCGCGGGCCTCGGGCATTCATCTTGTGTTGGCCACCCAGCGGCCCTCCGTTGATGTGCTGACCGGGCTGATCAAGGCGAATTTCCCGGCCCGCATCGCCTTCCAAGTGTCTTCGAAGACGGATTCCCGGACGATCCTGGATGCCAACGGTGCCGAAGCCCTGCTTGGTCAAGGCGACATGCTTTATCTGGCTTCAGGAACAGGACGCCTCGTGCGCCTGCATGGATCCTACGTGTCTGACGACGACGTGCGCGCGGTCGTCGAATTTGTGAAGCAACAGGCCATGCCGGTTTACAATCAGGAGTTGCAATCGCTCAAGGCCGACGAAGCAGCAGAAGAGGAAGCGAAGGACGAAGTCTATGAACAGGCGAAGGAGCTGGTGCTTACGACCGGACAAGCGTCAGCCTCGCTGATTCAACGCCGGTTGCGGGTCGGCTATCCGCGCGCCGCCCGCATGATCGAACAGATGGAGACGGAAGGCATCGTCGGTGCAGCGGGCCGGGATGGACGTCGGGAAGTCTTGGGACGACGGGGTCCTGTAGGAGCTGCGGAAGCATGAGTGTCCGGTGGGCGGGTATCCTGGTGAGTGTTCTGTATGCGACGGTTGCCTGGGGGGGCGCTGCCTCCGATGGTGACAAGGCCTGGCAAGAGGCCCGCGATGTGGTGAAGCAGATCCAGGCACGGTACGAAAAGACCAAGGATCTTCAAGCCGACTTCGTTCAGACGACAAAGATCGAAGGATTTGAACGGCCGGTGACCTCCTCCGGCCGGGTGTACATCAAGAAGCCGGGACGGCTGCGATGGGACTATCTCGATCCGGCGACGGAACAAATATACGTCATGCAGGACGACGTCAAGGTCTATGTGCCGGAACACAAGCAGGTGCTGGTGGGGAAGTTGACACAGATGGCGGCCTCCAACGCGCCTCTTGAACTCTTACAGGGTGCGGGTAAATTGGACGAATCATTCGACATTCAGCCGACGACGGGAAAAGAACGGGGAACCGGCGGCATTCGCCTGATTACATTGGTTCCGAAAGACAAGGAGCATGAATCGACGCGCAATCTTCAGCGGATCGTCGTCGAAGTCTTCCCCAAAACGTATTTTCTTCGCACCGTATCGCTGCATGAAATCAGCGGCAACGTGGCAACCTTTGAATTCTCCGCGTTGAAGCCCAACCAAGGTTTAGGGAACGAGGTGTTCGATTTTAAAGCGCCACCGGATGTCGAAGTGGTCAAGGCACCGGTGCTGAATGGGCCGTAATGGTACAGCGTGAAACGTCAAGCGTCATGCGTCAATCGTGAAGATTTCTTCTCTGACCGTTTGACGCCTAACGAATGACGGTTGACGAAGAACGTCTGCGCATGATGAACATGCGCGGAAAGGGCTGGTTATGGTGGCAGCGGTTAGTTCCAGCAAGGTTGCGGAGGCCGTTGAGCGGGCCATTACTCAATTAGATTTCGGGCAACTGCACCGGGACTATTGGGAGCAGAACGAGTTCCTGGTTATCCCACAGTTCCTGCCGAGGGCATTCGTGGAACAGACGTTTGCGCCCGAGGCTCAGGCCCTGAAAGGGGACCTCAATCGCAACTTTATTCCCGGCCACAAGAAGGGGGGCAGTGTCAGCTACTATACGGTGCAGGAAAAAGCCCCGCTGTTTCTCGATTTGTACCGGTCGGATTCGTTCAAGAATTTCCTCAGCCGCCTCACGAACGCCGAGCTGAGATTCTGCCCGGACAATGACCCCCATTCCTGCGCGCTCTACTACTACACAGAGCCCGGAGATCACATCGGATTTCATTACGACACGTCATACTACAAGGGGGCCCGCTATACGATTCTCATGGGGCTGGTCGACCGGTCTACGCATTGTAAGCTGGTCTGCGAGCTCTTTAAGGACCATCCGACGAAACAGCCTCGCCATCTTGAACTGATAACCGAGCCTGGCGATCTGGTGATTTTCAACGGTGACAAGCTGTGGCATGCCGTCACGCCGTTGGGCGAAGGGGAAGAGCGGATCGCCCTGACGATGGAATATGTCACCGATCCCCACATGAACCCTGTCAAACGGCTCTATTCCAACTTGAAAGACTCCATCGGCTACTTTGGACTCAAGACCGTCTTCAAGCGGGCATTTTCCGGGTCGAAGCCGTCTCCCTAGTTGACGGGTAGCGGATGAGTCCTCCCTCTCCGTAGCCATGCTGAGCCGGCCGGGCTTGGTCTAGTGCTCCTCTCCATAGGCGAAAATGGCGCCATGCCTCATCAGAGGCATGGCGCTGTTGGCAACGGGTTGAGGCAACAACCTTGCTCTGGAGGGCAAGTCCAAGAGCAGCGACGGCAAGGGACGGAATCGCTTGCCGTCATGTAGAAGGTTGCCGGCTCACCACATCGCCTCACCGTGATCCGGTTGTGTGTTCCCGCTCGGATCAATCACGAGATGAGGATTGAGCAACGGTCATGCCATCGAGCACATTGTCAGGCCATGATTGGGACAGACGAAACCCATTGATTCGCGATAAGAATAGCCGATTGGTGTGAACTGTCAGAGAAGGAACGTGAAGTGCGACTGTCCGGTTGTATCGGATGAGGTACCAGGAGGGGTATCTTGTTCGATACAGAAGGCGAGCTGACAGAAGTGCGCGAGCCTACTGGTGCAGGTGTTTCATGGCAGCAGCACAGAGGATGATGAAGAAGCCCATCCACAGTGCGGCACGCTGGAACGGGATGGCTTCATACGACTCGCCTTCCTCGGCATGGTCATCGGATTTGAAAATGACGGTATAGAGGAACAGTGTGAGGAGCCCAAGGACGAGCAGCAGCTTGATACAGAAGACGATCAGATACTTGGCATGATGCTGCATGCCGGCGCCGGTTTGCGACGTAATGACTTGATTGACGTAGTGCAAGTTGATGCCACCGGTGAACAGCAGGACCACGAGGAGCACGCCGGCGACTTTCTTGTAATGCTGGTAAAACGCGTCGGTGATGGGCTTGATCTGGTCCTTTGCTACGGCTTTTTGCAGCCCTGGTGTGACCGCCATGACGAGAAAGGCCAACCCGCCGATCCAGATCACCGCCGACAGCAGATGAAGCCAGTGGTTGAGGATCGGGATCAGCGTGCGGAGATCGAGGGAAAGGCTTTCTAGAGCGTCCATTGGTGCCGTTATTCGTGAAGCGTGAAGCGTGAAGCGCACGAATTCCTGGTTTGAACTTTCATAACTTCGCTTTTACGAGATACGCATCACGGACGACGAGATACGCCTAGAATTTGAACACCGGAGCATCGTTGCCGAAGCGTTTCTTGCGCAGTTCTTCCATCAATTCAACGGTAATGAGGGCGACGTTGTTTTCACGGGCGTGCTTCTCGACGCCTTTTTTCACCATCGCGCGCAGGAAGTAGGGAATGCGGCTCAAGCGCAGCGCCGACGCCTCGTCCCAAGCCACCTCGGCTTCTTCCGGCGTGTTGAATGCCACTTTGATCTTCTCGCCGCCCTTGGGCGTATACAGACACCACTGGTCTTCATCCAGCCAGTCTCCGTGGTCCACATAGGGACGGGCTCGGCAGCCTCCGCAGATGTCGCTGTATTCGCACTCGCCGCATTTTCCTTTGAGCTGCGGGTAGCGGAAGGAGTTGAAGATATCGGATCGATTCCACAAATCGGCAAAGCTATCCTGCCTGACGTTCCCAGCCGACAGGGGCATGTAGGGGCAGGGGGTCAATTCGCCGTTGGGCGTGACGCGGGCATAGTTCGTCCCCGCCAAGCACCCGCCGCCCATATAGCCGGTGGCCTTCGTGATTGGTGAATTGGGGTCCTTCTCGTAGGCCAGGCGCTTGAAGTGCGGTGCGCAGCGGGCCCGGACGAGCATGCCCTGGTAATTGTCCTGGCAGGTAACAAGATAGCCGAGGACTTCTTCGTACTGCGCCGGTGTGATGTCGGTCAATTCTTCCCCGCGGCCCGTGCAGACCATGAAGAAGACATTCAGCACGCGGGCGCCGAGCCGATGGGCCCAGTCGATGACAGCCGGTAGTTCCTGGTAGTTCATCGGCTGCGCGCTGAAGTGGATTTGGAATTGGAGGCCGTTGCGTTTGCTGGCCTCGATCCCCGCAATCGCCGCTTCCCATGCGCCAGGCACGCCGCGGAAGGCATTGTGTTTGGCCGGATCGAGCGAATCGATGCTGATGCCCACACCCATCACGCCGATCTCAACCAGGGTCTTCGCCATCCGGTCGTCGATGAGCATACCGTTGGTTCCGAAGACGACCATGAAGCCGAGTTTCACGGCGTAGCGCGCGATATCGAGGATATCCGGGCGGACCAGCGGCTCGCCGCCGGTGATAACGAGCAGGCACCCTTTATTAACCTCGGCGATTTGGTCGATGAGCCGGAAACATTCGTCCGTGGACAGTTCGTCATTGCCGCCGGCCGCCTTGGTTGTGGCGTCGAGATAGCAATGGTCGCATTTGAGGTTACAGCGCTTGGTCAGGTTCAGCGCCACCAGGTACGGTTTGAAATCATCGACCGTCCGTCCGTCGGAAGGGCCATTGGCGTGCGGGGTGGGCGTGAAAACGTTGGTGACTTGTTGCTGGAGTGAGCCCAGGGCGCCGCGAAGGGAAGAGCCGTCGAAGATGGGAAGCGATTTACCCATACGCGTCAGTACTGAGTGCTGAGACGTGAGTGCTGAGTTAGGAAAAGGTCCCGATCGGTGAGGTCAAGACTCAGAACTTCGTGCTCTGCACTAGGCACTTCCCTTTCCCGTGAGGTTCGCGATCATGCTCTTGAGGTCGCCGGTCTTCATGGCGTCGGCCATATATCCCTTCGCCTGTTCAATTCCTTCATTGGCGACTTCGAGCGTAATGTGTGTCGCGCCGATCTTTTCCGCGTGCTTGATGATCAGGGCTTTTGTGCAGTCCCGCATGAAGCCTTCCGGCGCCCGGTCCAACCTGGCCTGCGCATCAGCAGCCCAGGTGTAGGGAGATGATTCGGAATGGCCGTTGCCGTTCTTTCCGGTGATTTCCTCGTGAGCCGCCTTCCCATCTGAGCCGTCTCTGTTCACGGCAGTCAGCTTGGCCTCCGCTTCGGCGGACGTCCCCGTGCCCTTGTTGGCGAAGATCGGCTGGTAGTCCTCGGCGGCCGCTTCTTTGATCATCGGCGCGGCGTACTCCAAGGTAATGGTCGTCATTCCGAGCTTGCGCGCGCTCTTTTCGATCTTGGCCTTGGCGCGGCGGCGTTGGAACCCGGCCGGAACAGCCCGGATCGCTTCTTTCGCATCTTTCGTCCATTGCATCGGCACGTCGTCGTAGGCGACGTCCGTTTCCAGTTCGCCCTCGGCCGTGGCGGCCACTTCGAAAATCTTTTTGTCGACTTGTTTGAATTTGGTGCCGTCGGCTGCGCAGACCGGGCATTTGACCGGCGCATCCCCCTTGCCGATGTAGCCGCAGCCGTCGCAGACGAAATAGTTCTGGCTCATGCGGTCCAGATAGGCTTGGGTGGCGGCATTGATCTCTTTGGGCTTCTCCTCGACGATCTGGGTCATGATCCCGCTTAATGTCGGGCCCATGAGATCCTTCGTCACGGCTTCGTCGGCCTGCATCTTGTCGCGGTCGATGCCGGCTGCGTCCAGGCTTCCGCCTAAGGCGCGCATCGCGTCCATGGCGCCTTTGGGCAGGATATGGCCGACTGCCGCATCCACGACCGTATTGCTGATGATCGTATGGCCCTTTTCGATGGCATACCGGTGAATAGCCGTCTTGGCGACGCCGCGCGCGAAGACGGGGATCTTTTCCATCCGGCGCAGGGCTTCTTCCGTCCACGCGATCGTGTATTCCGCCTGGGTGTCGATCGGC
>JABMDG010000119.1 GCA_015904045.1 Nitrospira sp. | reverse complement strand
TCTACCCCTGTTCTTTCTCCTGCTCTTCCGCCCACCGTTTTTCAACAATGGCTGTTGCTTTTTCACGCACGTCCTCGTCTTCATCCTCCATCGCCTCAAACACCGGATCGAGCGGAGTAGTGCCCCCTTTAATGTTCCAGTGCTCCAAAGCCCGATATCGATCGCGCGGATCAACTGACCCAAGATCCCTGATGACCATTTCCGGCACCCCGGGGACCGACCGGTTGTCGCGCTCA
Organism: Nitrospira sp.; assembly: GCA_015904045.1. The sequence goes on along the minus strand of JABMDG010000119.1, from coordinate 1,385 downwards.
TCCGTGTCAGCTGCCGACTGACCAGCGGAAACCGCTTTGCGATCTTGTTGATCAGCGCCCCGCTTAAGAGCTCCGGTGGCCGCCGGACCACCAACTGTTTCCCCCCTGCTGCCACTCGGCACCTGCCCTCGTACCTTCTCAGAATCGGGTGCGCCGCAGGCAGTAAGACTGAGCAACAGACACCCACCGAGCAGTCGCGCCAGACTGGGCGTGACATACACCATGTTCCGCTGTTCACACTTTCCTACAGTCATGTTGAATTTTGGGCCGTTTGATTTAGGCGAGACGTACAAACAGCGGAAATCTCTCCTGCTACCAATCGTTCATTTTCCTATCTCATTGAAATCAGCCATGGTGGCCGATTCTACGGCATAAACATTTTCCTTTTCAAGCATTTTCATCTAGTGAGGCAACCTCTTTAGACAAACATCGACCACAATTTGACAGCAAGTGGCATGTTATTCTGCAGGACAAAGAAGATACACGCACGGCTTTGTGAGGAACAGATCCTAAATTCAAATACACCAGATTACCCCGCGAGGCCACGGCGGTTGAGCTTCACAAGGGAGCTCGGAAGCATCATGCTCTGGGATGCCCCGTTTGCCGATACGATCGGACGATGGCTTCAACCCGCGTCTGCACACCCAGATTCTGATAGACACGCTGAAGATGCTTCTGGACCGTCCGCGGACTGATGCTGAGCGCCAGGCCAATTTCCTTATTCGACAGGCCATGCTGGAGCCAGCTCAGCACCTCCTGTTCTCTCTTCGACAGATCATCACTCATCGTCGCCTCCTACCTCGAATGCTGGCACAATCCACGACAGCCCTGGCGATGGGCGGTTTAGGAGCAGCAGCGGAAACTCTTAACTCACCTGTCCGTGGCAACGGGGTAGAACCCGAATCAATGATTGAATGGATTACGCCGCATTTCATAAACCGGCTCCTAATACTTGCCGAAGCCACGTTTCCCGCCCCCCCTCCGGATCCAGATACCGCTTCACCAAAGCTTGGTAGAGCTCTTTCGGCGACGCCGATCGATCAATCTTCAGTGCCTCGTAGGTCTCCTTCGGCACCGAGGGACAGTATGCTTGCGCCGGTGCGGCGACCAACAAGCTGCCGACCGGCAACACACACGCCCGCATGAGGTGGAGGCACACCAATATTCATGCCTTCTCCGACACTCTCCGCAAGCGTTGGAACAAGTCATTGAGCGTGCTCAGTACTCCCCCCGTAATGTGGCGGCGAAGTTCTGGTCCTGTATACTGCAGCGGAACCATTCGCCGCCGTTGCCAGCCCCTGAGCGAGAAGACTTTCCCCGGCTGCCCATGCGGCTTTTCACAGACCACGACGAACTCCTGTCCATGGTCATCTTCCATGAGGAAC
>JABMDG010000118.1 GCA_015904045.1 Nitrospira sp. | reverse complement strand
CACTGTGTTGGATGCGTACATCGGCGTACTCCGCGCCTGACGCAGCGATACGTCTCAGCGCAAGATCGGCGAATTCGTCCCAGGAAGGAGTCCCCATGGCGGCCCGGCTCCGGGGAAAAGGAACAGGGTCAGTATAACAGGAGTGGAAAGGGAAAGGTGGCAGTGAAGGATTGGTCCGCAGGGGACGCAGCTAAATGCTGGTCCCCATGCGGGTCGCCTCTACAAACTGCTCGCTCGACTCGTCGAGCGCGCGCCCTCGGCGCCCCTTGGCCGGAAGAATGAACAGCTGCTTGGCATCCAGGTTCTTGCTTTCCTGCGGTTCCGACGGGAGCGTCATCTCGTACTTCGGCAAACGTTGGTGATCGGCGATCTGGAGTTTCGGATTGTAGACACTGTTGAACTTCCACAGCATCTTGATGAAGTTGGTTTGTCCCCGCATCAAATGCCCCGCCGCGATCTTCGCCGTGCCCTTAAGCGCGGCCCAGCCAAGATGCTTTTTGTTGAGCACCTGCTGTGTCTTGACCAGCTCCTCGTAGAACTCCGGCAGCGGCATCTTCGTCGGCAGCACGGCATGTTGAATGTCGAACAGGCGATAATCCCGCGTCTGGAACTTACGCGATTCCGTGTGCCAACTTTCGGTGCCCGGATACGGCGTGTTGACACTGATGTTCACGATTTCCGGAATTTCCAAGCACCATTGCCGGATAACTTCGAATCGCTTCCGGTCCCAATCGGGGTCGGCGATCAAATTGATGGCCACGGTAATGCCGAGCGAGCGGGCGAACTCGAGCGCCTCGAAGTTTCTGCCCAACGAGATGCGCTTGCGATGCATCTTGAGGCCTTCTTCGTCGATCGCCTCCACGCCCAAGAACATGTACTGCAGCCCGAGCGTCTTCCAGAATTGGAACACTTCCTTATTGCGCAACAAGACGTCGCCGCGTGTCTCCATGTAATACTGCTTCTTGATGCCCCGCCGCGCCACGCCTTCGCCGATTTCCATGCCCTGCTTGCCTTGGATGAACGCGACATCGTCGACCAGGAAAATCCCCGGTTCTTCGACTCGCTCCAGATCTTCCACGGCCTTCTCCGGACTGACCGTCCGATAACTGCGGCCATAGAAGGTCCAGGCGCTGCAGAACGAGCAATCCCAGGGGCAGCCACGAGCGAACTCGACCGAGGCGCAGGGGTCCAGCACCCCGATGAAATATTTGCGCCGATTCCGAAGCAGATCGCGTGCCGGACGGACATCGTCGAGATTTTCGATGAACTGCGCCGGGGGCCCTTCGCCGTCGAGCGTCACGACACCGGGAACCTTCGTAATCGCCTTGCGATCATGCTCCACGGCTTCCAACAGCTTGGGAGCAGCCACTTCGCCTTCGCCTTTGAGCACACAATCGATGGCGCCGTCGCCGTGCTTCAAGAAGTCCTGCGCCACAAAAGACGCACTGTGCCCTCCGACGAACACGAATGCATGTGGGTGCAGGCGCTTCGTCAGCTTCGCCAGATCGACGATTTCCGGGACATTCGCCAGGTAGTTGCAGCCGAAGGCCACAGCGTCCGGCTTCCAGCTTGTGATCAGCGCTTCGTAGTCTTTCCAGGTATCCGCTTGCAAGTCGATCAAGCGGACATCGTGCCCCGCTTGGCGGACCGCCTGCGCGACCATCTCGAGCCCGAGCGGCTCCAGACGGAGATAGATTTTCGTATACATCAGGGGACCAGGATGAACCGCGAGGAACTTCATGCCCTCAACCCTCCTCGTCTACATAATCTGCGGCCTGAATTCATACCGTCGCTGCGGACGTATCGTGATACCGGGCCGGCCGACCGGATATTCGTGGCGAAAAACCGTATGCGGGGCCGCATTCTGACAGAACAATCGCTGAGGTTCAAGAAAGAACGGCCCACGGAGCTGGTGAGGGGTCAGGGGACCAGCACCTCCTTGAACATCACCGCCAGGTCACAGAGCGCGCGGGCGCCGTCGCCGACATAGGCCGAGCCGTGCATCGTCGCCAAGGTCTTCGGCTGCAACTCAGCCAGCCGTTTGAGCGTGGGATCTGTGAGTGTCGAATAGGGCAGATAGTTGGCCAGCGGTCCCCGCTGGTACTCCACCAGCACCTGCCGGGAACGACCCACCACGTCCGACTGTGTTGTTGCCTCCACGTCGCCGTTCTGATGAAAGAGGTCCGAGCATAAGAGCGTCCGCTGGGTTTCCTCGAACAACAGTCCCGCCTCCCAACAATGCGGAACGTGGGGTGTGCACAAGAACCGGAATCGATAGTTGCCGGTGTCCAACACTTGGCCATCCGTCATTCCCAGGGCCGGGCGGAGAGCCATACAATCGTCCACGCTCACCAACTTGCCGACCACACTGCACACCGCCGTCGATTGCGGCGCCAATTGCTGCCATTCCGGCAAACTGCCGCATTCGTCTGACTCGAAGTGGCTGAAACCGATCCATCTGACCGTCGCCGGGTCCAACACCCTCGCCACGGCGTCCCGCACCTGCGCGAACATTGCCCGCGGGCCCGTATGGAACAGCAGCGGCTCTGCGTCACGCACCAGGAATTGGTTAAATTGAAGATCAATGTCCGGCACGTAGATCGAAATGCGGAACAGGTCCGGGGCAATCTCTGAGACAGTCGGCATAGCGGCCTCCGCGGGGGAAGGCCGCAACCTACAGGGTGATTGAAAGACCTGTCAACGCGGGACAACGCGGCAGGGGATGCCACCGCACCGACATGGTCGAGTTGAACCATGAACGGCACCTTAGTAGCTCACCAACGGCCAAGCCTCCTCGAGGTTGGATGGCAAGGCTCGGCCCCCTCTACCATGGGTTAGGAACGAAACGGCTCGACATCGCCTGACTTGCGCAACATCTTATTCACCTCGTCAAGATGCAGCTCCTCGCCGACGATCATCTCTCGTGCATATTCTTCCAACAGGATGGACTTGCCTTCCGAGACTTTCAGCAGTTGGTAATAGGCGGCAACAGCGCCCTTTTCATGCTCCAAGCTTTCCCGCAGGATATCCCCCACATCATGTTTCTCGGTTTCCAAGAGTGTCCCGATTTTCAGCGACGGGTGGCCGCCGAGTAAGGTGACCAGCTCCCCGGCCTTATGCGCATGAGCAAGGCTCTCGGTGGCGTTGCTCTTCAGCCAAGACACGATGGGAATCCGGTTATAGCCGTTCACCATGAGAGAGTAATGCGTATAGCGCACGACGCCCGCCAATTCATGCTCCATAATGGTGTTGAGAATCCCTACCGCGCGTTGCGTTTCTTGATCGTTCATCTCTAGCCTCCTGTTATGCCAGTGTCGGTCATTCGTACGGAGGCCAGTCTACTGGAAAGCCATATGCGTATCCACCTCATCCGGTGCCGAGAGGTACGAAGGGTGTTGAAGGTCATCGGGCGGTTGTCCCGACTCTGCGAGAGAGATGCAACCATCTCTGCGCTCGTTCATGAACGCGGTGAGGAGGATCAGCCCGACGGCCGGCGCAGATGAATTGCCAAGGATCGTTGAGCCGGTCCTGAATGCAACTGACCATGGCCGACCGGCCTCAATGTCGGATTGCAAGACGCGACCCCATTGGGCGGGCGCTTGCGTACTTGGCTTGAGCCTTATTGCGGAGTTGGGTAAGAGCCGGCCGGTGAGCCGGAGAACACGCCCGGCTCGACAAGCGTGCCCGCACTGGTGAACGGCAGTCGCCCATCCGTGCTATGCAGCACGCCTTTGATGTCGTACGCCAATTCCTGTTTCTGAGAGAGCTCGATCAGTTGGCGCACGATGTCCAGCGTCGAGGTCGTGGTGTCGATCGTCATCACCACATCACCTAACCGGGGAACCGTCACCTCCTTGCTCCCCAGGCCACGGGCCAGACGTTTCCCGTTCAGATTCAACGTGAAATCAATGCCCGTCAGGTGATAGTCGAAGTCGTTCGGATTGCGGACTCGGAGGTCGACACGGAGACGCTGTTCGAACAGCGTCGAGTCCAGCGGAGTGACGTTGGTGACGAGCACCTCTGGAGGCTCGCCTTTTATGAACCAGGAGGCGCAAGCGGAAATCAGTAGGGCCACGGAAAATACGAACACGGAGGCTTGGTGAACTCGCATAGGCGACATCCTAGCAAGAACATCTAGGAGAAATCGACGCTCAGAGGATGGTGCCAGGACACTCAAGCGAAAAGCTGGCGTCGGATCGTGCACTTCAACAGACCGCTGATCGCACAGGCGCGGAACGAGTCACATCTTGACGTTCAACGGCTGCCGGACTCAGCGGCGGTTTTGTTCCCACACTCGAAAAGCCGCCAGGTCATGTGCCAGGCTCTGGAGCAGCAGCGCCAGGACGACCACATCGTCGATTAACCCGATCCCGGGAATGAAGTCCGGCACCAGATCGATCGGACTCAGCACATAGAGCAGCGCCGCGGCCAGCGACGCGAGGGTGCGCACGGAGAGGCCAGGATAGCTGCCCCTCTTCCACGCTCTGAGCAGGCGAACCAGCAGGGGAAGGTCGTGCCACAAGCGGCCGATCATGCGAAGCATCTCGAAGAACCTCGTGGATATCGTCATGGTCACCTCCGGGGTGGCGGGTCCTCATCGCACGCGATGCCGCTCAGCCTACCAAAGACGGAGACGTTTTAGAAGCGTCGCGGGGATCTGCCCCCGTGACATTTGCGTCCGTGCTCCCTTACCATGCCTCCATGTTGCCGCCGGAGCGCACGGTGCGCCAGCGCATGATCGAGTTGCTGGACGAGACTCGACTGTCCGCCTACCAGTTGGCGCAGTTGCTCGGCATCCCGGAACGCCAGGTCGAAGACCACCTGCTG
>JABMDG010000117.1 GCA_015904045.1 Nitrospira sp. | reverse complement strand
TATCATTCGCCACATCATTCAGACCCAGGCGGAACGGCTTCGCACCTGCCGCCACCAGACCGTGTCATCCTGACCGAACATGGTGACATCGGTTGTTGGAAATGCCGGCGCCACGACTACTGAGTCATGGCCGGGAATGTCCGACGGCACTTAAGTTCGTCACGGCGATGCCGATAACGGCGTGACTATGAGTAATGTCGTACCAGCACCATCAGCCCTCCAATCCAGCGGAGGCCCTGTCTCTGAGGACGAGATTTTGACCGTCATGGATGTGGCGCGCTTTCTCCGGGTGCCCAAATCCACGGTCTACAAGCTCGCGCGGGTGGGCGAACTGCCGGCATCGAAGATCGGGAAGCATTGGCGCTTCCTTCGCCGGGACATCCACGAATGGCTGCGTAGCCGCTCTCAATCAAACTGACGTGTCCTCAGGGCCCTTTTCTTTTCCCATTCATCCAGCCGGCCTCGGAACGCATCGCTCACGGTACGCATGATCAGAATGCAGGCTGGGCCTCACTCATGCAGGCTGCCTCTCAGGTTCCTGCAAGAATCTGCCGATAACACACCGCGCGGAGCCACGCGTACGAGCCCCCTCGACGGCTCGGAGGACGCGGTCGTCTCAGGAGAGGACTTCATCTGTTAGCCAAAGTGTAAGGAGGCGATATGCCGGCTGATCCCAACATGAAAATCCTCGTCGTCGACGATATGACGACGATGCGCCGAATCGTCAAGAATATTTTGAAGCAGCTGGGATTTGCCAACGTCGAGGAGGCGGAAAACGGACAAGAGGCTCTGCAGAAGCTCCGCGCGGAGCGCTTCGACTTCGTCGTGTCCGATTGGAACATGCCGGTGATGACGGGCATCGACATGCTGCGGGCGATTCGGGCCGACGCGCAGCTCAAAGCCATTCCTGTCCTTATGGTCACGGCCGAAGCTCAGCAAGCCAACCTGGTGGAGGCGATCCAGGCCGGGGTCAGCAACTACATCGTGAAGCCGTTCACCGCGGAAACTATGCAGGAAAAGCTGCAGAAAATCTTCAAGTAATGTGGCCAAGAGCCAAACGAAGAGGTCTGCGCAGGATAGGTTAGCGCACGGGAGGACATCGTGCACAACGGTAAGCACAAGTTGTACGCAGAGCTGGGCGAATTGGCGCGGTTTGTCGAAAACGCGACGCGAACTCTGAGCCAAGCCAGCGCTCCGATCGCCTCCAGCTGCGCCGGCTTGCCGGCGGCCACCTCTCACTTGATCGATCTCAGTAAGATGACGGAAGACGGCACGCTTGAGGTGATGCGCTTGACCGAAATGATTCAAGAGAATCGCAGTCGGACGCTCAAAGAGCTGGGGGCGATCAGTGCAATACTGGAGGCCGTCGACTGCACGACGTTGGCGCAACGCCTTCAGAAGACAGCGGGCGGGCTGGCCCAGGACGACAAGCTGCTGATGGAGATCTTCACCGCGCTATCGTTTCAGGATCTGGTTGCGCAGCGCGTGAAGAAATTAGTGGGGATTCTCAACGACGTGCAGAACAAGCTGATGGAGCTCGTCGTCGTATTTGGCATCCAGGAAGATGTGAACGGTGC
>JABMDG010000116.1 GCA_015904045.1 Nitrospira sp. | reverse complement strand
GCACAGCCCTTACTGTCGTCATTCGATCAATCCGAGTGCGCGGTGCGCGGGCACAAAGGATGACCAGCCGGCCCGCACATCCTTTATCCACCGCATCATAGCGACGCCGAAGGCTCCTTCCCTTACACTCCCGCCTCTCTTAACACCTGCCCCGTATACGACCGCTTCGCCTTCGCAATCTCGGTCGGCGGCCCCTCCGCCACAATCTCGCCGCCGCGGTCACCTCCTTCTGGCCCCAGATCAATAACCCAATCGGCATTCCTGATGACGTCGAGATTGTGTTCGATGACCAGGACCGTATTGCCCGTTTCAACCAATCGATCCAACACATCCAGCAACCGCTGCACATCCGCGAAATGCAGGCCGGTCGTGGGCTCATCAAGGATGTACATCGTCCGCCCCGTTGCCCGTTTGGAAAGCTCACGGGAGAGTTTCACTCGTTGCGCTTCACCACCGGAGAGCGTCGTCGCCGATTGGCCCAGCTTCACATAATGCAGCCCCACATCGTGCAGCGTCTGGAGTTTGGCTTTGATCAGCGGAATGTGCTCGAAAAACTCCAGCGCATCGTCCACAGTCATGTTCAATACATCGGCGATACTCTTCCCCTTGTGGAGAATTTCCAGCGTCTCCCGGTTGTAGCGCTGACCTTTACAGACCTCGCAAGTTACGTAGACGTCGGGCAGGAAATGCATCTCGATCTTAATGAGCCCGTCGCCCTGGCAGGCTTCACAACGCCCGCCTTTCACGTTGAAGCTGTACCGGCCCGGCTTATAGCCACGGACCCGTGACTCCGGCAGGTTTGAAAAGAGATCGCGGATGTAACCGAACAGCCCTGTATACGTGGCGGGATTCGATCTCGGCGTACGGCCAATCGGTGATTGGTCGATATCGATCACTTTGTCGAGCGCCTCAACGCCTTTCAGTTCTTTGCACCCGTCGATCTTGGGCTTTTTCTGGTAGAGCATCTGCGAGAGCGAATGAAACAACACTTCCAACACCAGCGTGCTCTTGCCGGATCCCGAGACGCCGGTGACACAGGTCAGCAGCCCCAAGGGAATCCTGGCCGTCACATTCTTGAGGTTGTGCTTCTGTGCGTTTACGACAGAGAGAAACCCTTTTGGCTTTCGCTGCCTTCGCGGCACAGCGACGGTCTCAATGCCGCACAAGTACCGGCCTGTCAATGAGCTCGAGTCAGCCATGACCTGCTGCGGCGTACCCTGGGCAACGACATGGCCGCCATGGGTCCCGGCGCCGGGCCCCATATCGAGGAGGTGATCGGCCGCCATCATCGTTTCCGCGTCGTGTTCAACCACGACAACCGTGTTACCGAGGTCTCGGAGGCGGAGGAGCGTTTGCAAGAGCCGCCGATTGTCCCGCTGGTGCAACCCAATCGACGGCTCGTCGAGAATGTAGAGCACCCCGACCAGGCCGGACCCAATCTGTGTCGCCAACCGGATGCGCTGGCCTTCCCCGCCGGACAATGTGGCCGCCGCCCGATCAAGGGTGAGATAGTCCAGCCCGACGTTCACGAGAAAGCCGAGCCGCTCGCGAATCTCTTTCAGAATGCGGTGCGCGATGACCAATTCCCGGTCGGTGAACTTGAGCGAGAGGAAAAACTCCGCTGCCGACCGGATCGACAGGCTCGTGACCTCAGCGATAGACCTCTTTTCAAGCTTGATCGCCAGACTCTCCGGCTTAAGCCTGGCGCCCCGACAGGCCTCGCACACATCGAGCAGGGTGAAATCTTCCTCCTCCGCGGAGCCGGGCGTCACCTGATAGCCGATGCCATCGCAGGCCGGGCAGGCCCCGTGCGGGCTGTTGAAGGAAAAGATCCGGGGCTCGACTTCCGGATAACTCACGCCGCATTTGATACAGGCCAGCTTGTCGCTATAGAGCCTCGTCTTCCCATCCTCGGTCAGAACCGCGACGAGCCCTCCGGCTAACTTGCTGGCAGTTTCGACGGAGTCCGCCAGGCGGCGCATGAGAGATTCGCCCGGCTTCATCACCAGCCGATCGACGATGATCTCGATCGTATGTTTCTTTTGCTTGTCGAGGACGAGGTCCTCGCCGAGATCGACGATGCCACCGTTTACGCGCGCCCGCACGTAACCGGCCTTCCGCATTTCCAGCAACTCCTTGCGATATTCCCCTTTGCGCCCCCGGATGATCGGCGCCAGAATCTGGAACTTGGCCCCTTCCGGTAAACCGGCGATTGCGTCCACCATCTGCTGAACCGTCTGAGCCGCGATTTCTTCACCGCATTGAAAGCAATAGGGCCGACCGACTCGTGCAAACAACAACCGCAGATAGTCGTAGATTTCGGTGACCGTGCCGACGGTGGAGCGGGGGTTATGACTGGTGCTTTTTTGTTCGATGGAAATGGCGGGAGAGAGCCCCTCGATGGAATCGACGTCGGGCTTGCCCATCTGCTCCAGGAATTGACGCGCATAGGCCGAGAGCGATTCGACATACCGCCGTTGTCCTTCGGCATAGATCGTGTCGAACGCGAGCGAGGACTTGCCGGACCCGCTCAAGCCGGTGATCACGACCAGCTTGTCGCGCGGAATCTCGACGTCGACGTTCTTGAGATTGTGCTCCCGCGCGCCTTTGATGACGATTGAATGGCTCATAGGCGGCAGATTATAACATGGCGGGCTGAACGTCCTGGCCGATGCATATAACCCCATTCGGGTTTCGGATGGCACATGGTAACGAGGAGGCTCGCAGGGATCTACCGAGTGGTTGTTGCGAAGGATATCGGCGGGACGATGAACCACCCGGGCGCCGGCGTCAGGATTTTATCGCCTGGGCTGTAAGCTCTTTTGGATGTTCGAGGATACGCTTCAGCTCCGTCAGAAACTCCGCGCCCATCACACCATCAATGGCCCGGTGATCGCACGACAGCGTCACCTGCATGCTGCGGCCGGCTTTTACGGCGCCGTCAACGACGACCGGCACGTCCCGAACAGCACCGACGGCGAGCGAGGCGGCTTGCGGCGGGATGAGGACGGCGAGAAAATTATCCACCCCGAACATGCCGAGATTGGAGATGGAGAAGGTGGCGCCGCTGTATTCCTGTGGTTGCAGCCGTTTCTGCTTGGCCCGCGTGATGAGAACCTGCGATTCGGCTGAGATTGTTTCCAACGTCTTGGCGCCGCAATCGCGAATAACGGGCGTGATCAGGCCATCCTCGAGCCCGACCGCCACGCCGATGTCGACGCGCTCATACCGCCGGATTGCCTCGCCGACATAGGACACGTTCAGTTCCGGATACTTGCGGAGGGCCAGCGCCACGGCTTTGATCAGCAGATCGGTCATCGACGGATGAGATTGTCGGTCTTTCTTGAACTGACGGCGAAACTCCTCCGCCGCTTCCATCTCGATCTCTCTCGTCAGATAGAAGTGCGGTACCGGCGCTTTACTCTGCACCGTGGCCTTGGCGATGGCTTTCCGCATTTGTGTCAGCGGCCGGTCGATTCCAGACGGCATAGCCGACGCGGCAGGCCCTTGCGCCTTGACCACATCCTCTTCAACGATTCGTCCGCCAGGCCCAGTGCCGGTCACCGTGGAGAGATCGATCACTCGTTCAGCAGCCAGGGCCCTGGCCCGTGGGGAGGCGATGATACGACTCTTTTCTGTAGACATGGATGAGATAGCAGGCGAGGTTGCCGGTGCAGCGGCGGGCTTGGCGCTGGTCGACGCCGCGGGCATGACCGTGTCAGATAAGGCCTCCGTGATGTCTTCATCTGCCTCGCCGATGATGCCCAACAGCTTTCCAGACTCCACCGTTTCCCCGTTCTGCACGAGGATCTTCCGGAGAATACCGGAGGCGAACGCCTCAAGATCCATGACCGCTTTATCGGTTTCGATTTCAGCGAGCGCCTCTCCGGCCTGCACCGGATCTCCCTCACGCTTCTTCCATTCGAGGAGCACGCCCTCTTCCATCGTATCCGTGAGCTTAGGCATTACAACGCGGCTTGCCATGACTCTCCTCCCCTCACAGTAGCGACTTGACCGCCTCGATCACCCGCGGCAGGTCCGGAAGCGCCGCATCTTCCAGCAGACGGCAATAGGGCATAGGTACATCTTCACCGGTAACTCGCCGGATCGGACTGTCCAAATAGTCGAATGCGTTCGCGTACACGCTCTCGGCGATTTGCGCTCCCAGCCCGCAGAAATGCCAGCCTTCTTCGACAATCACCAGTCGGCCGGTTTTTTTGACCGACGTCACAATCGTCCGGAGATCCAACGGTTTGAGCGTGCGCGGATCGATCACTTCAACCTCGACTCCTTCGCGGCTCAGCACCTCGGCGGCCTCCAGCGCGAGCAACAGCATTTTGGAATAGGCGACGATGGTGACATCCCGGCCCGGTCGCTTCACCTCGGCGACGCCGATCGGAATGGTGAACTCACCTTCCCGCACCTCACCTTTCGTGCTATACAACAGCTGGGCTTCGATAAAGATGACCGGGTTGGGGTCTCGGATCGCACTCTTAAGGAGACCTTTCGCATCGTGCGGCGTGGCAGGCGCGATGACTTTCAGCCCCGGCACATGGCAGAACCAGGCCTCCAGACTTTGCGAATGCTGGGCCCCCAACTGGTGGGCGGCGCTCCCGGGGCCTCGGATGACGAGCGGCACCGACAGTTGTCCTCCGGACATGTAGCGGATTTTGGCCGCGTTATTGACAATCTGATCGAGGGCCACGATGCCGAAATTCATCGTCATGAGTTCGACGATCGGATATAGACCCGCCATGGCTGCCCCGATGGCCAGACCGGTAAAGCCGGCTTCGGTGATGGGTGTATCAATCACGCGCTGTGGGCCGAATTCCTCGACGAAGCCTTTGCTGACCTTAAAGGCGCCTTGATAGTAGGCGACGTCTTCGCCGATCAGAAAGATGCGCCGATCCCGGCGCATCTCCTCGCGCATCGCCTGACTCAGCGCTTCACGATACGACAACTCCATGGCTCGCTTACTCCTGCAAGACGTCGGCGT
>JABMDG010000115.1 GCA_015904045.1 Nitrospira sp. | reverse complement strand
AGAAAGTCGAGTGCCAGCAAATAGAAGCCATCCTTTTCTGACAAGGGACGACGATCACTCTTCCAGATCACCATCCGATTGGCACCAGGGATGGTAAACGTCGTGGTATGCTCGGCCAATGGCGCGGGCTGTCCAATTTCGTGGGGGATGCTGGAGTCGTACGTATCTGACCGTTCCACGACAATTTTCATGCCATCGTGCAACAGCACTTCCTCTTTCCACGTAAATGTGCTCGTCGTGCACGCGTTCATGCTCACCCCCAACGTCAGGACCAGGCTGATCATTTTGCATAGATGCAACAACGAACGGTGATTATTCATGTAGTACTCCTTCAAGAGGATTTTCGCTTTTCACATTCATCCCTTCGCCTTCCCCTGCCGCGCCTCGCGCAGGCCGACCAACACCTGCTGAATCTGCTGTTGCAAGCGCGCCAGCACATCGATACCCATCGCCACGCGGATGACGAGATGGCCATCCAGTCCCTTGGGCGCGGCGTGCCCGTCCTTCGCCGTCTTGGCAATGGCTGCCAGCACAGCCGGTTCAATGAAACCGAAATCCAGATACTCAATCCCCTGCGCCACACCGACGTTCATGTAGTTCGTCGCGCGCGGATGGACAGAGGAGTCAGAGGGAGTAATTTTTAAGTTCAACGCGATCGTACGGTCATTCGAGTCCGGCATAGGTGCCCCCTCCTGCCTCAAGGATGATGCACGAGATGCGCGCGCCGAGAATACCCAGCCCTGGCTCTGACTGACTGCAATTGCTTTCTATTCCTTATTGCATAGCCAGCAAATATACAGAGCCATCCCAGCAAACAATAGAGCCACTCGGCCCTATGCTGCAGTGCACATCCATCATTGGGGTCACCTATGAAAATGGCTGTCAAGGAGCGAGCCTGCCCGTCAGCGATCCGGGTCCGTGCGCGTCTCTGTGGACGACAAGTCAGTCACCTATGCGGGCTCACGGCCCAGGATGAAATGGGACACCGGTCGCGCAATCAGGCACTTGGGATCTGACTCCTCGCACGCGGGGAGTCGACCACGACCCCGGGGCGCTAACCGGTGGGGCCCTTCGCCATCGGGCGAAACACCTCCTGCTTCGTCAGCATCGCATAGATGGTCTTCAACATCGCTCGGGCCACAGCCACCCGCCCGACGTTCCGCCCATGTTTCTTGGCCACGCGATAATAGAGCGACCGAAATTGTGGGGCACCATTGATGGCGTGCAGGGACAGCTCCACCAGGATCCAGCGGAGCCATGAGGAACCTTGCTTCGTCAGCCGTCCCAGGCGCGTCTTCCCGCCGGAAGCATGCACCGAGGGCACGAGTCCCGCATAGGAACACAGATGGCGACTGTCCGGAAAGCGATGAATGTCCCCGATCTCACTCAGAATGAGCAGCGCGGAATAGGCGCCAATCCCGGGCATGGTCTGGAGTAATTGCGCCTGCGGATCGGCCGTCGCCTGGGCTTCGATCGTCTGACTGACCTGACGAATCTCCGTGGTCAAGTGTTCCAGAGTGCGGAGATAACCGTCGAGCCCGAGTCGGTAGCATGTCCGTACCGAGGCGGTGGCCAAAAAGCGGCGGCTCTTCACGCCGCACGTCGTCCGCGTCGGCGTCTGCAGCCCCGTCTTGCTGATGATGGCGGCGATCTTGTTCTTCACCTGGGTGCGCAGCCGGACCA
>JABMDG010000114.1 GCA_015904045.1 Nitrospira sp. | reverse complement strand
AGAAATTCAGTGCCGAGCAAGGGGACCAGCATGAGGGAGCCGGAGAAAATCAGCAGGACAACCGCGATAAAGATCCGGCGATGCCCCAGAACCCACCGCAACGAGTCCTCATAACCCTTGTCGAGCGCGTCGTAGCGCGCGCGGCTCCAGTCCATCAGTTGGACGAACCAGTGGGGCATGGTCCGATGGGCTTCCTGCTCGGGTTTTAAGAACTTGTAGCAGAGGGCCGGTGTGACCGTGCGCGAAATGAAAAACGATGTGAACAGCGCGATGGCGATCGTGACCGTCAGGGGAATCAGCAGAAGACGAGTAATGCCGACGATGAAGAACATCGGGAGAAACACCACGACGGTCGTCACGGTCGAGGCGAAAATCGGCATGGCCACCTCGCGGGCGGCCTCCAAAATCGCGTCCCAGCGCCGCGCGCCGGTGTTCAGGTGACGCTGGATATTCTCCAGTTCCACGATGGAATCGTCGACGAGGCGACCGATGCCGAGCGCGAGCCCTCCCAGCGTGAATACGTTCAGCGTCTGTCCGCTCAAATACAGGACAATGAAGGTCACGAGGATGGACAGGGGGATGGAGACGGAGATGATCATCGTGCTGGTGAAATTACGCAGAAACACCAGGATGACGGCTGCAGCCAGGAGCGAGCCGTGCAGCGCTTGTTCGGTCAGGTTGCGAATGGACTGGCGGATGTAGACGGATTGGTCGAACGAAATGCCGAGTGTGACGCCGGGCGGAATACCGATCATGCGTGGGAGCGCCGCGCGCAGCGCGTCCACAACCTCGACCGTGTTGGCGATCGGCTGTTTATTCACGCGCAAGAGGACGGCTCTGGCTCCGTCGGTGCGAACGAT
The DNA here is from genome assembly GCA_015904045.1 of Nitrospira sp. The sequence continues at coordinate 4,128 of JABMDG010000114.1, read as the reverse complement.
GTTCGTCTGGATGTCGGAGGAGTCAGCCACCGTCCCGACGTCGCGGACTCGGACAGGATTCCCCTGGCGGTCGAGCTTGACGATCACGTCGTGGATCGGCTGGACGGTCTTGAACTGGTTGTTGGTGAAGACGTTGTAGTCAAGATTCCCGGCCTTGATGTTGCCTGACGGCAGAATGACATTGGCGGCCTTCACGGCGTTGACCACGTCGAGAATCGAAAGGCCTCGGGCGCTTAGCAGCGCCGGATCAAGGCTGACATTGATCTGCCGGATCTTCCCTCCCTCCACGGTGGCCGCGGCCACATTGGCGATCTGTTCGATTTGGGGGGCGATCGTGTTGTAGGCCAGATCGTAGAGAGCGCGCTCGTCCAAGTCCTCGCTCGACACCGTGACGAAGGAGACCGGGATGTTGGAGACGTCGAATTTCACGATGAAGGGCTGCAAAATGCCGGGCGGGAGGCTGTTGAGAATCTGGGTGATACGTTGCATGACCTCCATTTGTCCGACGTTGATGTCGGCGCCCCAGTTGAACCAAATCTGGACCGCGCCAAGTCCCTGCTTGGAGAATGATTCGACGTGTTCCACGTTCGAGGCGGAGCTCACGGCTTTCTCGATCGGGTAGACGACGCTTTGCTCAATGTCGAGCGGAGGAGCGCCCTTATAGATGACGCCGACGAAGGCGACGGGTATTTGGATCTGTGGGAACAGATCGATCGGCAACCGCTGGAGCGACGTGACGCCCAGCACCACCATCGCGAGCGACAGCATCAAAATGCCGATACGATTGCGTAATGCGAGCAGCGTCAGCCACATATAGGCAGTGCTGAGTGGTGAGTGCTGAGTGCCGAGTGGAAGATCATCTGATGAACGCCGGCGTTGATCATGTTAGGAGTTTCGCTGGAATTCAACTCAGCACTCAGGACTCATTGCTCATGACTTCGGAAGTGGTTGTGCCTGGACCGGGGTGCCGTCGTGCACGAGGTCTTTACCGGACACAATGACCGCTTCGTTGCCGAACAGGCCGGTGACAATTTCAACGCGGTCCTTTTTACGGGCGCCGATCTCGACGTTCACCCGCTGGGCTTTCCCATCGCGAACCACGAAGACGTATTGAGCCTCCTCCAGCCGGCTTACGGCATCGATGGGAATCTGCACGGCGTCGCGATGAGTCCCCACCAGCAATTCAACACGGGCGAACATGCCTCCATTCAGCCGGCGATCCTTGTTCGGCAGGTCGATTTCCACCGTCATCGTGCGGGTTGCGCGATTCAGCGCGTGGACGATTCGCGTCACCGTTCCTTCGAACACCTGCTCAGGATAGGCTTCAGCCCGCAATTCGGCTTTCTGCCCGATCGTGATCAGCGGGATGTCTTTCTCGACGACTTCGATCAGGACACGAACCGTGTCGAGGTCATGCAGGCTCAACATTCCACGCGACATCGTCGAGGTGCTGGCGGCGGCGCCGGTGACATAGGCTCCGGTGTCCAGATTCCGCTCGGCGACATATCCGGCAAACGGGGCTCGAATGTACGAGTAGGTCAGGTTGGTTTCCGCCTGCGCGAGGGCGACCTCCATCTGTGTGACTTGTGCCTGCAACGACTCCAGAACGGCCACAGCGGCGTCGAATGTGACCTGCGCATTGTCCAGGTCCTGCTGTGAGACGAACTGATCTTTGATCAGGGCTTTCATGCGATCGAGGGTGAGCGTCGCATGACGCAGGGCTGCCTGCTGCTGCGCCACTCTGGCATGGGCTGCGGCCAGGTTGGCCTTCGCCTGATTGACGGCGTGCTGATAGTCTGTATGGTCGATCTCGATCAGCAGCTGGTTGCGTTTCACGAAATCACCTTTGTCCACGTGCAGCTTGGCGATATAGCCGTCCACACGCGAGAGCAGGTTGACGACTTGGTTGGGGGTCACGTCCGCCGTAAAACTGAGGCGGATGTCGAGATCCTCCTTGACCGGCGACACGGTCCCCACCGTAATGAGGCGGGTGTTGCGCTGGTCGGTCTTGGCGCCGGTGGTAAGGCGGATGGCCACCAAGGCGGCGACTGTGATCACGAGGATGATGCCCAGGGTGACAAACGGATGGCGTATGATGCGGTTCATGAGTGCATCCGCCCAGTAGGAGTAATGGGTTGAACGAGGCCGGTGAGAAACAGCGACACATATTCGTTCACGGTCTCCTCGTGGGTCCGATGCATGGGCAGCCCGAAGATGTCGTGCAGAAGCCTGTGGTGGACGATGATACCGAAGAAAGCTCTGGCGGCCAGACGCGGATCGACCGGACGAAAGGCGCCGTCCTCAATCCGTCGGCCGATGTAGTGTGCCAGCAGATCGTAAAACATGCTGTATTGCCGCCGGAAAAACATATCGGACAGCTCGTGGCCTTCCAAGGCGCTGAAGAGCAGCAGCCGGAGCAGCGTCGGGTCCGCCCCTTTTCTGATTCGAGAACCGGCCAACAGTGTGAACAGCCGGGCATCGTCGTTGTTCCTCGCGGCTTCTTCCGCGGCTTCCCGCAGCCCCGCATAGTGTGCTTTCTCCTCAAGGATGGCGGCATAGAGTGCACGCTTGGTGGGAAAATGTTTGAAGAGTAGCGCTTCGCTCACACCGGCTGCCTTGGCAATTTCCTTCGTCGTCGTCCCCTCGAAACCGTTGGAGGCGAACAGGGAGGCGGCGGTACCGATCAGGTTGGCCTGACGCTCCGGGCCTGACACTCGCGATGATCGAGGTGATACGGTGCGCGGTCGTTTCATAGTAAGTGAGTAGTTACTAACCTTGAAGCTAGCATGCACACTTCTCTGAAGGCAAACATCCCGGTGATTTTCGCGAATGGGGATATGGGAGAGGCGCAAAGTCCCGTCGAGGAAGATGAGGAGACCGCGGCCGATGGGGACTCTCTACCCAGCGCGCCGGTTAGAACGGAGGCGTCCTCTCCTCGGACGCGCACCGGGTGGTTTTCAACGGGCGGTCAAACCTCGAGGCCAGCCTGAGTACGAAGGAACGACTGCAGTCGGTTTCCTTCGCGGAGCCACAACTTCTTGAACTCGACCCCAAAGAGGTTCCCTGAAGTCCAGGCGACATTCGCTTCGAGGACGAACAGAGGATCATTGCCGTCCGGGAGATAGAGAAACATGGTCAACTCCAATCCGGCTCGGACCGGATAATTCCCGCGAATCCCTAAGCCGTCCTTGGAGAGATCGACGACAGTCCCGTCTCCAATAAGGACGTCGCCTCCGGTGATAGCCGAATACATCAGTTTGAAGGAGACGGGGAGACGAGGGTTGCCTCGCCGTTCTGTTGACGCAGAGGGGGATGGCACGGATCGTTTCACGATTGCCAGTTCTTTCATGATGGTACCTCCTGGTTACGCAAGCGGCGACTCCCTATGAGTGTTCCCCGGAACCACGGACTTATCCTGCTAGACATTGCCGCCAGACCGGTTGGTTGATGGTTCCGTGCCACCTGCAATTCCACTCCGCAACGGCCCTCAACTTCCACCAGTTCATGGTCAAATCCATTCTTCCCTTGGGTCGATGACGGAGGAGACTTCTCCTCGGTCATGAAACCCCCTGAGGTTGAAAGCGTGCCGATACAAACATCTGACGGAGTTTTTCACGGTCCTTGGGTTTCATCGTTCGGATAGAGACGCCGAAGTGGTCCCCACTTACCCAGGCCACTTGCGCGTCTGGAATACACACATGATCCTGAGAGTTCGGAGAGCCGATAAAGAGGGCAAGTGCCATGTCGGGTTTGAGCGGCCGTTGGGCATGGATGCCGATCCCGTCTTGACACAGGTCCGTCACGACCCCAGTCTCGATCAACATTTCCTTACCGTCCATGCCGGAAAAGGTGAGGTTGAGATGATTCATCGTCGATTTCCTCCCTTCAGTTAGACCGGCCATTTGGGGAATCGACACTGCACACTGACTCTACCTCGGCCTTCAGGGTTTGCCATGCCTCAATGGGGGGACTGGGGTATACCTCTCACGAGGGGCGCCAAAAAGGACTCCCAAGGTCCGATTTTGGCAACGCCGTAGCCTTGTTAAATCAGTGGCTTAGGTGATGGCTTGAGGAACCGAACGGATCCGTGTGAGCGGAGCGCCAACAGTCCGAAAAGGTCTGGCCATT
>JABMDG010000113.1 GCA_015904045.1 Nitrospira sp. | reverse complement strand
GCCTTGCGCCATTCTGATCCAGGTAAACAGTGAATGCGGAACGCCCTGTTGCTGTTTGTCAAACGACGGACTCCGCGTCACGCCGACTTCAGTGGTTTCCTGTTCCTTTGGTGGAAGGAGATCTTTCGCGGGACTGGCCTGCCCACCAAACAATCCAAGCCACAGCATGGCGGCAGCAACAGAACTTCCTATGAAACACCCGGATACACGATGGCTGCCTCGTCGGATCATGGCGTGATCGTATCGGCAGACGGATGACCGGTCAATCGTCAAATGATGCCGGCCGGACAACGCTTGTCGCCCCTGCAATCTATGGTACAGTGCTCACCAGCCCCCCAACGACACCGAATTAAGATGACGGAGCCCGACACAACATTGTCGCAACAGACCCCGTTCGGCTCACAGAATCACGCCGCGTCCGATCATACACGCCACCAAGAACCGGGGCGCCGGTTCGGCATACGCGACGGACTTTTTCAAGCCGTCACGCAAGGCGGAGGCGAACAGTATCTGTCCGCCTTTGCGCTCGTCAGCCACGCGACACCGCTGCACTTGAGCATTCTCTCTGCTATGCCGCAGCTACTGGGAGCTTGGGCACAACTCGTTTCAGTCAAGATGTCCCACTGTTTTGACACCCGCAAAACTCAAATCTTCTGGGGCTTCATCGGACAATCCCTGTCATGGATTCCGATTCTGGCCCTGCCTTTGTTGTGGCCTGAATTCGGCCCCTGGCTGCTGATCGCTGCGGTCGCGTTGTATTTCACCTTCACCCATTTTACATCGCCTGCGTGGAACAGCTTCATTACCGACCGTCTCGACGCGAACGAGCGCGGCATGTATTTCGCCAGCCGATCGCGCATCATGGCCTTGACCAGCTTTCTTGCGCTCTGCTCCGGCGGGGTGCTACTGAGCTATTGCGAACAGCGGCAAGCCCTCTGGGTTGGCTTCGCCGTCATGTTTCTTGCCGCGGGACTTTGCCGAAGCGCCTCGGCGTTCTTCCTTCTCAAAGTACCGGACTTACCCCAGCCTGAATCGAAGGACAGCACCGATGGTTTTCGCGTATTTTTCCGCACTGGAATCACGAAGAACTTCAGGCAGTTTCTGCTCTTTTCAAGCCTGATGCACCTGGCGGTCCTGATGACTGCCCCGTTTTTCGTGATTTATATGATCCAGGATCTCCACCTTGCCTATTGGGAATATGGCGCATGGCTTGGGGCAGGGATAATCGGGCAGTTCGTCACATTACCCGCATGGGGCCAATTCGGTGACCGCTTCGGCAATAAAGCGCTCTTGACCTTCACCGGACTGATCGTGGCCATCCTGCCGATGCTCTATCTACTGAGTACAGCATGGGCATTCCTCGTTGTGGTGAACTTCTTTGGAGGGGTCGTCTGGGCGGGACTCGGACTCGGTCTTAACAACTATGTTTTCGACGCGGTACACACTGCCGACCGAGCCAAAGCCGTCGCGGTGTCTACGACTGTCAACGCGATTGGATGGGCATTGGGGACGCTCCTTGGCACCTGGCTCATCAGCACGGTCCCGGCCTCGCTGCGACTCGGCGCCTTGGCTCTGCACCCGGTTTCTAATCTTCCGTTTCTTTTCTTTATTTCCGGTCTGCTCCGCTTAATTGTCTCGGCGACGCTGCTCCGCACTTTCCAGGAACCTCGTGCGGTGGAACCGCGTGCTCATCATCGGTTGTTGTGGGAACTTCCGTTATTGAAGCCCTTGCGACAACTCACACTCCGCCGCCGTTAGGGGCCCGTTGCCGGAGCAACGGTCCGATGCTGTTCTTCCTGTTTTAATTTGTCGAAGGACTTATCCGCATGGCCACGGACTTGCTCAGGCGTCACTGTCGGCCCAGACGGTTTCGGCTGTTCACCTGCACAGCCACTGAACCACAATAGCACCAGCCCCACCAAGCCCGTCATCAGACGTCTCTCCGGACTCACTTGCCACAGCGTTTCTTTCGCCATTATCCCCCTCCCCTAGCATGTCGGACCCTCCACAACTCACTTGAGTGCTTGGCGTAATTCTAAGACTGTTTGCGCGATGCCCCGTTCCATGGCCTCTCGGCTCAACCGCTGATATTCGGTTCTATCCAAAAAGGATCGGCCCCAAGCGGTCGATTCCTCGATCTCGGTCTCCACGATATTGTGGTAGAGCACCTCGGCGCTTTCCACCCTGATCATCTTGCTTGTGACGGTAACCGGCGGCAGGTCCCGGTGAGACCGTGCCCACATCCGATCCCGCATCGAGGGGCCATTGATCCGGTAGATCAGGACCGTGTCCACTCCCAAGACCCGGCCGAGTCGAATGGCGCTCTCGTCCGCCACCGCTCCAGTGAGTTGGAATCGATGTTCTTCGAGTACAACCGGCAAATACAATCGATCAACAAATCTCAAGGTTGGGCGAACCGCCTTCAACCCAAAGGTCGCCTCCTCTAGGCGATTATAGGCATCGGCCATCTCGGAACTGACCGACTTCGGGTACAGGACCGCGATGCGCTGCACCTCCCGTGGAATCGGGAACGCTACGGCCGACGACACACTCGACGGCACGACCTGAAAAGAGTGGCCTTGGCATCCCAGTATGCCGCTCAACACACCGACAATGAGGCCAGCCTGGATGAACAGCACCGGAGACTCCGCCCCCGCTCGATCGCTGTGAGCATCCATAATACCCGGTCTTTCTTGCCGCCATCATCTTACTACTCACCTGACGCGATTGCCATGAGGGCCATTTTGAGGTGTTCTCGTTGACTCGCCGATACCAGCAGGGTATGCTCAACCACGTGGATCTCCTCTTCTCTCGTGAGGCACTTATGTCGTTGCGTGATCGTCTGACCGAAGACCTGAAGCTGGCCATGAAGTCCAGAGACCAGCTTCGGATGGATGTCATTCGGATGATCAAGGCCGCGATTCTGAATAAAGAGGTCGAGCTCAAAAAAGATCTCGACGACGCCGAGATGAGCCGGATCATGACCACATTGATTAAGCAGCGTCGTGAATCGGTCGAGCAGTTTGAAAAGGCTCAACGAACGGAGTTGGCCGACAAGGAGCGAAAGGAGATTTCGATTATCGAGTCGTATTTGCCCCAAGCTCTTTCGCTGCAGGAACTCGAGAACGTCATTACCTCGGTGCTGAAGGAGACCGGTGCCCGCTCCCTCAAGGACATGGGGGTCGTGATGAAAGCCGTGATGGGCCGCCTGGCCGCTCAAGCGGTCGACGGCAAACAGATTAGTGACCTCGTTAGAGCCAAACTCGCCTAGTTTTTGCGAATCGCTGCTATACTTCTCCCAGACGGGCCGGCCAAACCCTGCAATGGCGGGTACCGATGCATGCGTAACAGGGGCAGCTCATGGCTATACTTATCGTTGACGACTCTCCAGACCATCGGCTATTGCTCAGTTCCGTTCTGGTCAAAGCCGGGCATGCCGATATTGTAACGGCGGATTCGGCACAAGCCGCGTTTCTGGTATTGTCTCCCCCTGACGGATCGCCTCCTCCACAGATTGAATTGATTCTCCTCGATGTGTGCATGCCGGACATGGACGGTGTCGCTGCGTGCCGACACATCAAACAGAACAACCATCTCAAGGACATTCCGATTATCATGGTCACAGCCAAGAATGACGCGGACAACTTGCAAGAGGCCTTTTCAGCTGGAGCCATGGATTACATCGCCAAACCTGTCAACAGTGTCGAACTGCTCGCACGGGTAGCCTCGGCATTAACCCTGAAGCGCGAGATGGACCACCGCAAAGCACGAGAGGCGGACCTCCAACGAAGCAACGACGAACTGCAACAGGCCCTCAAAGAGGTCAAGGTCCTCCGGGGATTAATTCCTATTTGCGCATCGTGCAAAAAGATCCGCAATGACGGCGGCTTCTGGCAACAATTGGAAGACTACTTATCGGAACATTCCGGGGTTGAATTCAGTCACGGCCTCTGTCAGCCCTGCATCAAAAAGCTTTATCCTGGAGTTTACCGCGACTAACTGCTACGCTTCCGCCAAGCTTCACTGTGTGAGCATACACCCTATGAGTATTCTGATCGTTGACGACTCTGCAGATGACCGCCTGCTGCTCCAATCAATCCTCTCCACCGCAGGCTATGAAGACATCATCGCGGTGGATTCCGCAGCCTCCGCATTCAAGTGTCTTGGTCTCGACGGAGGCAAACAATCCGGTGCGCGCGTAGACCTTATCCTCATGGATATCCTGATGCCCCACACGAGCGGCATCGAGGCGTGTCGCCAAATTAAGGCCGTCGACCGCTTCCGGGATACTCCCATCATCATGGTCACCGTCAAAACCGGCCCCGTGGATCTCCAGCTAGCCTTCGCCGCAGGCGCCATGGACTATGTGGCCAAACCGGTCAACAAGATCGAGTTGCTGACCCGAGTGCGCTCGGTGCTGCGCCTGGTTCATGAGATCGATCGGCGTCGCGCACGCGAACAGGAACTACTCGAAGTCATGCGCCAACTCCAGGAAGCGAACCAGATGTTGCTCCGGCTTTCTTGCTTGGACGGATTGACCGGTATTACCAACCGACGGCAGTTCGATGACTTTCTCGACCAGGAGTGGCGAAGGGCCGCCCGCGACTCGACCC
>JABMDG010000112.1 GCA_015904045.1 Nitrospira sp. | reverse complement strand
CCGGTTTCAACGAGGAGTTCCTATGAAAAAAACAGGATATATGGACGACGGTAATATTACGCTGCTCGCCAAAGGGGTCGAACTGAAGGGTGAGATCAAAGTCGAAGGCACAGTGCGGATCGATGGCAGGCTGGAAGGCGATGTGCAGACCAAGGGCGAAGTCATCGTCGGTGAAGATGGAATCGTCAAGGGAACGATTTCAGCCGGATCGCTCATCAGCAGCGGCCGTATCAAGGCCACGGTGACGGCGACGGAACGGGTGCAGTTGTTGAAAACGGCGACATTGATCGGCGAAGTGCATTGTCCGGTCATGGTGATGGAGGAGGGGGCCAAGTTTCAGGGAGTCAGCGACATGGGCGCGACGGCCTGGCCGGAAGAGGCACCCCGATTGCCCGGCAACGTCCGTGACATGAATCAGCATCGCGGAAGATCTGTGGCCTTGATCGGAAAAGAGCCCGACCTCTAGCCCTCATTATTTAGGATTCTTCTGCGGCAATCGCCGATCCGCGGTTCTTCCCCCTGTCGTTCGTGAAGCGTATCTCGTGAAGCGCACGACAGAAAGGGAGAGCTTCTCTTCTCTTACGAGATACGGTTCGACTGGTTCACCGTCCTGAGCGTAGTCGAAGGACGCGATACGCTTCACAAAATACGTGTCCTCACGACCCCATGACTCAACAGCAACTGTTCTCCATCGCATTTTTTGCCCTTCTGGCTTTGCTGCTCTACCAGATGGGGCTCATGCTCCAGCCGTTTGTGTTTTCAGCTCTGTTGGCCGGACTCTTGGCCCATTGGGCCTTCCCTCTCCATCGTAGGCTTTCCAAGCTGTTCAATGATAATGAGACATTGTCTGCCATGGTGCTGACCCTCGGGGCGTTGGGTATGGTCGTCGTGCCGTTGGTAGTGATGGGGGTGATGTTGGTGCACGAGGCCGGGGCGGCGGAGCAAGCAATTCGATTATGGATCGCAGCCGGCGGACTTCACCGGCTACCGGACCAATTGGCGACGGTCCCCCTCATCGGGGAATGGTTGCGGGCTGCCGCTGTCGAGATCGATACACAGAAATTTTCAATGGAGCAGTCGGTGCTGGCTGGTGCGAAAGGGCTCAGCCAGTTTCTGGTCGGCCAGATGGGTGATTTGCTCAAGAACGCGGTTCTCCTGGTGACGGACTTCTTCATTATGCTGCTGGTGTTGTTTTTCCTATTCAAGGACGGCTCGAAATGGTTTGCCGCCTTCTACGAGCTGATTCCGATGGACGAGTCGCATAAACAGAAAATCGTAACCCGGCTGGATCAAACGATCCGCGCGGTGGTCAAGGGGATGTTGGTGACGGCGATCGTCCAGGGTGTGTTGGCTGGGCTGGCCTATCTCGCGCTTGACGTTCCCTTTCCTGTGGTGCTCACGGCATTGACCATCATCCTGGCGCCGATTCCGTTCGGCGGAACGGCGCTGGTCTGGGGGCCGGTCGTACTCTATTTGTTTTGGATCGGTCCGGCTGGAAAAGCCCTCATCATGTTGGCGTGGGGCATCGTCGTGGTATCCATGGTCGATCAGTTTCTTCGACCCTGGCTGATCGGTCAGGATGTTCAGATTCCCGTCCTGCTCCTGGTGTTGAGCGTGCTCGGAGGGCTGTCGCTCTACGGCATACTGGGGCTCTTCGTCGGACCGATCCTGGTCAGTCTCCTGATGACGGCGGTCCAAATCTACCGCGATGAATATCATACGGCGTCGAATCCCACTCCGACCAGTCCTGTCACCCCTTCGTAGCGGCTTTGCCGGTCGTCATATGCCAGACGTGAATCGTCAATCGTCAGCCGTCACACGTCAAGCGCGCAGAATGGGATTTAATTTCGCTCATCGATTGACGAATTTGGTATGACGCATCACGTCCGTCACTCCAGCGGAATCGTAATGGCGATGGCGCCGATCACGTCGTTCAACTTGAAATCCTGCTTCGGGCTCAAGGGGTGGCTGTTGTGGCATGTCACGCAGGCGGCCGAGACGGCGCGGTCCGGGTAGATGGCCTGGAAGTATTGCTTCTTGCCGCTGGCGACGATGCCGGTGACAGGCCGTTCAGGTTGACGCCGGAGCGTATCGAGCGCTTT
>JABMDG010000111.1 GCA_015904045.1 Nitrospira sp. | reverse complement strand
AATTCCGTGGCCAGCACCACGCCTTGCCCGTGAGGGTCAGGAGAAGCCCGGATGATGTGGACGACCGTGTGAATCGGGACAAACGGAGGCAGAATGATCTTCAGTTCCAATCGATCGCCGACGTTGAACGGATGCGGCGAGACAAAACTGATGCCGCCTCCACTGATGTTGACGTTCGTCATCCGTGCGATCTCCATGCAGCCGGGGTGCGCTTTTGCCAGGGTCTTCAGGATGACTTCGAGGAGCCAGTCCACCTTCATCACCCACGGCAGGAGCGCGGACTCGTTGAGAGTATCGCCGGAACGCGCCAGCAAATCCGCCGTCGGTTTGCCAACCGCAGCAGCAATCACGTCCGGGGTCACACTCGGTTGTCCGCGAAATGATGCCTCGGCGGATTCCCCGCTCAGCCGATACTCGAGCAACAGAGTATCGTCGATGCGAATCCATTCCCGACGGTCGTCCGCCATGATTCGACTCTCCGATCGTGATGTGCTGCCCGCCGCTGCAGCCAGACTCAGGCAGCCCTCAAGACAGCCGCCTGGGCCGGGGCCGGGTTGCTGGCATGATGCGTGACCACACGATTGCGCCCTTGTGCCTTGGCCTCGCACAACGCGGCGTCGGCCGCTGCGATCCACCGGCTCACGTCGGTGATCGATGCATCACGGAGCGACGCGACGCCGAGACTCACCGTGATACGGACCTGCCCGTCTTCGACCATGAACGCACGGCGTTCGATGTCGGCACGGATCCGCTCAGCCAACACCTGCGCCATTTCAACATCGGTATGGGGCAGCACGACCGCAAATTGTTCTCCCCCGGATCGCCCGACACAATCGACCGCCCGAACATCATCCTGCACCAACGCCGCCACAGCCTTCAGCACGTCATCGCCCGCGGCATGGCCCAGCCGGTCGTTGACGGTGGTGAAATAGTCGAGGTCCATCAGCAGCAAAGAAGCCGGCGTGCCGTACCGCAGTCCGGTCTTGAGCTCACGCTGGAGCGGCTCCTCGAGCGCGCCCCGTGCCATGACCCCGGTCAGAGAATCCCGCTGTGTCAGGTCTTTAAGCGTCTGTTGCGCCTGGAGACGGCCAAAGGCCAACCCGAGCAACGACGCGCAGGTGGACAGCACCTGTTTGTCTTGCTCGGTAAACGGCAGGCTGTGTACGCGTTCGAGGTGCAGGATGCCGACCTTCGATCCGCCGATCGCCAGATCAATCTCCACGACACAGCCGGTCTGGTCTTCCGGCAGCCGAAGAGGATCGTCGTACTTCGGCACAAGCGACAAATGCGCACGGCGCACGGCGCGGAGGGACGGTTGCAAAGGCGGCCTCCGCTCTCCCGATGGGTCGAAACGATCCGACAATCGGGCTCGCAAGACATCTCCCCGCTCATGCTGATCCGGCTTAGACCAGATCCACACCCGCTTGGACTTGAACAGAACCAGTCCGGCCGCATCGGCACCTACCAGCAATGGGAGTTCGGCCCATGCCGCCGCGACGATTTCCTCTGGCCCCCCCGAATTAGCCGCCGTCTGTGCGAGCCGATGAATCATCGACAAGTGCGCGGGGCCGTCTCCTGGAGTATCGCGTCCAGATGCCGTCATACGGGGTTACGCCTTCATCCGAAGTATCCCTGAACGACCCTCCAACTCTCCGATACCTGATCGCAGTCCCTTAAGTCTCAACCGAGTTGCGAACGACTGGCGCAACTGTTCCGCGACTGCCGCCCTGGCTATAAAGACCTGCGCCTGTATCCGCCGATCGACGGCCAGCATCCGCTCGATCTGATCCTGCGAGAGCACGGCCCGACTCATCGCCGCCTCCCGTTCTTGATAGCACTCCTCGACTCGGTCCCATTCCCCCCGCTCCGCAGCCCCCGCGGCCGCGAGCGTCCACCCTTCGACCTCGTTGCTCTCCATTTCCGATGCCGCCATCCGAGAGATCACCGTGCGGCTCCCACCGCATGTTGTTGCTGTGCCGCCACCTCCCGCCAGCCTTCTCGGAGCGTGATGAGACACCGGCGCGGGCCTTCCAAATACCGGGCATCGTTACGGACATTAGCCGTCACCAACTCGGCCAACATATAGTCGTACAACCTACGGAGCGACGTCGCGATCTCTCCGCCGCGCTCGAAGTCAAGAACACTGTTCAATTCCCCAACGATAGAGATGGCCTTACCAATCGTCTGTCCCTTATCCTTCAGGTTATTTGATTCGATCCCAGCCCGCGCCGACTCGATCGATTGGATCGCGGCATCGTAGAGCATCACAATGATCTGCACGCTCGACGACGTCATGATTTGCGTCTGCTGATATTGCCTGGCGTATTGGGTCAGCATGGATCCCTTTCCTCGTTCGCCCTATCGCCGATTCGTGCTGTTGCTTTGTAAGAAGCTGCTCTGGCTTTGCAGCCTCCCCAACAAACCGTCGAGCGCGGCATATTGGCGGCGTAACCGTTCTTCATACTGGGCGAGGATGTCTTCCTTGCGCGCGATCTCGGCAGTCAGATCCGTGATTTGCCCTGTCAATCCGTTTTTCCTGAGCGTCAACGGTCCGTTTACCGCATCGTCGATCGCATCGACGGCATTGTTGATCAGTTGCGCGATGCCGGTGCTCGACGTTTGATTGATAAACAGATTCTTAACCGCGGAGTAGCCGGATGCGAGGGCCCCGTCCAGTTTGGCATCATCGACGGTGACCGTCCCGTCGCGTTCGGTTTTGAACCCGATTTCTCCCACCGTCTTCAACGACGACAGCCCGGCTACACTGGACGACAGCGCCGTACGGAGTTGCGTCAATACCCCACGGACCGTCGGCTCGTTGAAAAAGATCCCGCCTTTTTTGGTGGCAATATCATAGGTGTTCCGCTCGTTGATGAACTTCACCACGTCGTTGTAGGCCGTCGCTAAAGCCGTGATGTTCGTCTTCACCGCGGCGACATCGCGACTGACCCCGACCTGCACCGTCGAGCTGCCGGTGGCCTTGAGCATCGTGAGTGTCACGCCTGGAATGGCGTCGGACAGGACGTTGCTGCTGCGGGTCAACGTGACGGGGTTCTGAGCGGGATCTCCGACGACGACTGTGGCGTCTTGAGCAGCCTGAAGCGTATCGACACCGCCTGTGCCGCTACTGTTGTCAAGGTCGAGGTCCGTGTCGTCGCTGATGATCGCCACGCCGTTGGACGCTCCCGTGGAGGCGGCCGTCAGCACCAACCGATAGGCGGGGGTCGTGTCGGACCCGGTATTGATGATGGCCGCGGTCACGCCGGCCCCCAAGTCATTGATGGCGGCTTTCAAGTCGTCGAGGGTGGCCGTGGCGCCGAGTGTCACCGTTTGGTTCGCGCCGCTCCCGACACGAAAGGTGAACGTCCCCGAGGTACCGCCGACGATATCGGTCGTCGTCGCAGCGACCGCCTTGGCGGCCTTGTTCGTGATCTGATGGGATTGAGCCAGTTGTGTGATTCTGATCGAATACGTCCCCGCCGTGGCGGTGGATGAACCCGTCGCGCTCAGTGCCGTGGTATCCGACACGCTTGTGCTGGTCCGGTCGAAGGACGTCGACAGGCGCAGCTTGTCGGCAGCGCTTTGGAGCGCGATCAGTTTCGTGCTGAGCGTGGCATAGTCGGTCGATTTGGAATTCAGCGAGGCTTTCTTGTCGGCCAGCCGATCCACCGGAAGGCGGGCGACCTTGACGAGCTGGTCGACCACTTGACCGAAGTCGAGTCCGTTGCCCAGGCCCCCGAAACTGATCGTCGCCATATGCCGTCTTCCTGATCGAACTCAGATTCGGCCTTCGAAGAGTACGCCTTTGTCTGGCGGGAGCATCCCTTCTTCTGAGAGGTACTTCGCCAGCTCCAGCAATTCTTTCGGCGGAAACTGTCGGATCACTTCTCCCGACTCTTTGAGCACCTTCACTACCACCTGATCACTATCCTGGTCGAGTTGGAGCTTCACATGCGTCCCAGCCGACTTCAGCGCTTCGCCGACCGCGGCCACTGCCCGATCGAGCACAGCCCGGTCAGTCGACTGAAACGCATCACGAGAGGAGTCCGGTTGCGTCCGTGCGGCAGGCGGCCGTGTGGCCGCTGCCTTGTCCGGTTCACCCCCTTTGCGGGGTGTGATCAGGAGATCCGCCTTGTTATGCACTGATGTAATCATGGCAGCCTCCGTGTGAACCTAGCCGGTGAGCGGCCGCTCATGATCGGCGGCCGCTCCCGCTACGTGTCTTACCGTTGCAGCAAGGCCAACGCCTGTTGCGGCAACGTATTGGCCTGAGCCAGAACCGAGATACCGGTCTGCACCAGAATCTGGTTCTTCGTGAACACCGACGTTTCATAGGCCACATCCGCGTCGCGGATACGGGATTCCGCAGCCGTGAGATTTTCGCTCGTGACCTGCAGATTCGCGATCGTCGCCTCGAACCGGTTCTGGATCGAGCCGTATTCGGCGCGAGCGGTGGCGATCGCGCTGATGGCATTATCAACATTTGCCAAGGCGCTGGTCGCGTTGGCCGACGTCGAGACGTTCACCGAACCCAGCCCCAACGACGTTGTCGTGATGTCGTTCAGAGCCAGGTCCAGCGTGTTGCCGGTGCCGCTCCGGAACCCGATGGC
>JABMDG010000110.1 GCA_015904045.1 Nitrospira sp. | reverse complement strand
GACGGCACATCGCGACGGTCAAGCAGCTGGTGCAGGGGCAGCCGCCGGTGCGTGTGCTCTATGTGCTCAATAGTCAGCCGCTGATTACCGTGGGCCCCGGCAGTTACATCGACCAACTGCTCGCGCTCGCCGGAGGTCGTAACGTGGCGGCGAAAAGCGCGGCGGCGTATCCCCGCCTGAGCATGGAAACGGTGCTGGCGGAAGATCCGGAAGTGGTGATCTTTCCGGTGGGGGAGGCTGAAGGGATTTCCGAAAGTGAACAGCACGCCTGGCGACAGTGGTCAGGTCTGTCGGCGGTCAAGCAGGCACGCCTGCGTCAGATTCCGGCGGACTTGCTGAATCGACCCGGTCCGCGCATCGGCCAGGCCTTGGAGAGGCTGGCCACTCTTCTGCATCCGTCACTGTCCGGACCGGCAGTCAACAGGAGGCCATGACCCGATGCCCAATGGACAGGCCACGCCACTTTCCTCACCGGCAGGCGGACCGCCGGTAGCCAAATTGATCACGCAGTCGGCCGCGGCCGGATGGGCCCGGTCCGGTGCCATCGTGACCAGCCGCCGCCGGTGGCTGGTGCTGATCGGTTTACTGGCGGCCTCCGTGATTGTGGTGTTTGTGAGCAGCTGTTTCGGCGCGGCCCGCGTATCGGGCCGCGATCTGCTGGCGGCCATGCTGGAACTGGTGACGGTCGGCCGCATCGATGGCGCGGTGGATGAGACGACGGGCGCCATTCTGTTTCAGATCAGGTTGCCCCGCGTGCTGATGGGATTTCTCGTCGGCGGTACGCTGGCGGTGGTGGGGGCCACACTGCAAGCACTGTTGCGCAACGCATTGGCCGATCCCTATGTCCTGGGCGTGTCGAGCGGGGCGGCCTTGGGGGTTGCGATCGCCATGCTGCTGGGCATCGGAACAATGTTGGACGTCGTGCCAGTGTTGCCGCTGTGGGGATTTGCCGGAGGGGTCATGGCACTGATGCTCATCTATCGGCTGGCGCAGTCGCGCGGCCGCTTGCCGATCCACAGCCTCCTGCTGGCCGGAGTGATTCTCAATGCCATGCTCACGGCCTTGATCATGTTCATCACCTCGATCATGGACCCGGCGCGTTCCGCCGGACTCATGGCCTGGCTGATGGGGTCGTTGACGCCTCAGAATTGGACCGGGCTGGCCGGCATCGCTCTCTATGTGGCCATCGGCGTGCTGGCTTTGCTGTATCAGGCGCCGGCGCTGAACGGGCTCACGCAGGGAGAGGACACCGCGCGGTCCTTGGGGATCGATACGGAACGGATCAAGCAACGGCTCTATGTGCTGACGGCGTTGTTAACCGGGGCGGTCGTGTCCGTCAGCGGGATGATCGGGTTTATCGGGATGCTCATTCCTCATGCGGTGCGAATGGCGATCGGGTCGGATCACCGGCTGCTGATGCCGGCGTCGGCCTTTGTCGGCGGCATGTTCCTGGTGTTGTCGGATACGGTGGCGCGGACAGCCTTTGCGCCAGCCGAAATTCCTGTGGGTGTCGTGACGGCGCTGGCCGGAGGCCCGTTCTTTCTGTATCTCCTCCTGTGGCGAAAAGATCGGATGGTCTAGATGGTGACGCAGGTACTGTCCAGGTCTGACGCCGGACAGGCAACAACGGCTGCGATAGTGGCGGTCGAGAAGGTCTCGTTCCGCTACAGCCCGTCTCAGTCCGGCCGTCCATGGACGATCGAGCAGGCCTCGTTCGACGTGGCGCCCGGTCAAGTGCTGGGAATTGTCGGGCCCAATGGATCAGGCAAGTCGTCGTTACTCAAACTATTGGCCGGGTTGTTGCGTCCTGAGTCCGGGATCATTCGTCTGGCAGGACAAGCCATCGACACGCTCTCCCCGCTCGCCATCGCCAGAACGTTGGCCTTTGTTCCGCAGGAACAGGCACACGAGTTTCCATTTACGGTTGCGGAGACGGTGCTTATGGGGCGGTTTCCCCATCGGCAGGCCGGGTGGTGGAGTATGGGGATGGAGGCTGAGCGCGAGGAGGATCTTTCCGCGGCGCATCGGGCCATGGTCGAGGCCGATGTGGTCGAGTTGGCCAATCGGCTCGTGTCTGATTTATCCGGGGGAGAACGGCAGCGGGTCATGATCGCGCGGGCGTTGGCGCAAGAGCCGCGCATCTTGTTGCTGGATGAACCGACGGCCTTTCTCGATCTCAGTCATCAGATCGAAATGTGCGCGTTGATTCAGCGTTTGGTGAATGAGCGGTCGCGGACGGTCGTGCTGGTGTCGCATGACTTAAACGTCGCGAGTCTACTGTGTGATCGTTTGCTGATGGTGAAGGATGGAAGGATTTTTGCGCATGGGACGCCGGCCGAGACGATCCGGCCGGATATGTTGCGTGCCGTCTACGGATGCGACGTGGTGGTCGATCCTCATCCGCAGACCGGCGCGCCGCGGGTTACCTTAGGAGTAGGTCAGTGAACATGCCTGTCGGCCAAGTCCCCGGCCGACGGGCCATGAATCAGACAGGGGACGATGTTCTTTAGGAGGAAGTTGCGTTCAGGAGAAGCGCTGCCGGTGACGGGGAAGATGGTGCAAATCCATCACGGTGCCGCCACTGTAAGCGGGGAGTGTTCTTCCAGATAGGCCACTGTCATTGCTGACGTTACACGTTATTCGTGAACCGTTGAACGAAAGAAGATTTCTTCACGTTTGACGCATAACGATTGACGGTGAACGTCTTCAGATGGGAAGGCGGAAGGACACGGCGATCCGCGAGTCAGGAGACCCTCCCGGCAGTCGGTTCGACTCAACCCTTCGAGCACAAGGGAGGTCCATCGTGCGTTACCGTTCAGCCGTATTGTGTCTGTGTGTTGTTGCCACTGGGTTGCTTGCCTCCGGTCCTCTTCCGGTGTTGGCCCAGTCGGATGAATCAGCGCCGATTGAAGCGAAGGAAGTCGTCGTCACCAGCACCCGCCTGCCTGACACGCCCGTCGATGCCAGGACTCTTCCCGCCAAAGTGACGATCATCACGGCGGAAGACATTCGAAAGTCTGGCGCAAAGTCGGTCCAAGAAGCGATCCAGTGGGCAACTGGGATCGTCATGTACGATTCGATCGGTAATGCCTTTCAGCAGACGATCGATCTTCGCGGGTTTAGTGGGCAACCAGTGCCGGCGACCACGATCTTCGTCGACGGGGTTCGTGTGAACGAGCCCGACTTTAACTCGACAAATTTTGACCTGATCCCGTACGATTCCGTTGAGCGAATAGAAATTCTCCCTGGCACATCCGCAATTTACGGTAAGAATGCGTTGGGTGGCGTCATCAATATCATCACCAAACGCGGGGGAGATAAGCATCAGCTAACCGGTGATGCACTGTGGGGAAGTTTTCAGCGCCAACGCTACACGATTTCGGCGAATGGTCCGATTGGAAAATTCGACTACTATGCGAATTTTGGGCGCGAGATGGAGGATGGGTACAGGGACGGATCTGGCGCGAGGGTCACGCGATTTTCAGGCCGAGTGGGTTTCCGACCAACCGATCAGACGGATCTGACGGTCTCGTACAACTACGTCAAAGACCGGTTACATCAGGCCGGTCAACTACCGTTGACGCTGGCTGAAATCGATCCCAGGCGGAACTTCACCCCAGGCGACGTTGACGAGAAAGAATTGGACTTTGTACGCGTGACTGCCCGTCAAACACTTCCGCTCGGCTTTTCCATCAACGGGAATGCTTTCTATCGGCATCTGAACCAGGATCTCTTCGGCGTTGGGCAACCGTTTCTTGTTGGAGGGATTCTTTCTACTGGTACTACCGTGACGAGGACTGAACAGCGCGGAGGGACGGCGCAACTTGCCCATGAAGCCGCTCCATTTGGGCATCGAAACCAATTTGTCGGAGGCGGCGAGTTCATCCGCAACAACTTTACAAATTCCCTGACGGCATTCTCGGACTTTGGGCCCTTTGCCAATCGCACCATATCTGAAGAGAGCAATATTGCGGGCTATGTACAAGACTCGTTCTATCTCCTGTCCAATCTCATTGTGACTGGCGGAGCCCGTTATGATTGGACGAAAGTCGATGCCGACTCTCTTGATTCCTTCGGGACGGTGACAAAAGGCGCACTCCGATATCATCGCACGACCATGCGTGGAGGGATCACGTATCTTGCCACGGATAATGTCAGCGCATACTATAATTATTCCGAAGGCTTTCGAGTGCCAACCACGTTGGAAATGTTTACGCTGACTGGTCAGCCCAACCTGAATTTGCGACCCATACGGTCGAGGAATCATGAGATCGGTCTCAAGGGTCGTTTCGGAGCGCTGGCCGAGGGCTCCGTGGCTCTCTTCTATAACAATAGCAACGATATTTTCTTTACCTGCAACACGTGCGACCCGTTTAATCTGGCATTCGACGGACAGAATCGGAATGCAGACGAGGTCAGAAGGCAGGGCGTTGAAGTGACGTTGAAATCCAGGTGGAGCGAGTATTTGGAAGGAATCATCAACTACAGTTATACGGAAGCCGAGTTTCGATCGGCGTTCAATCTCTCGCAAACGAAATCGGTAGAACGGGGCGACGATTTCCCTCTCGTGCCGAGACATCGTGTGGGGGTCGTCTTGAAT
>JABMDG010000011.1:9622-12071 GCA_015904045.1 Nitrospira sp. | reverse complement strand
ATGCCGAGAAACTGCTACTTGATCAGCGACCGGGGCTACAACATCCTCGTCCATGCGGACAGCGGGCCGGCCAACGACGGACGGTCGCCGCTGAAAGACGGCGTCATCGCTCAACTGGCCGGCAAATACGGTCCGATCCAGCTGGTGTTCGCATCGCAACAACAGTTACTCGAACTCCGCAGCCACGCCGCCCATGCGCCCTTATCTCATCCAGGCAAGTGGCTGGAGGTGGGTGAGAACGGCTATCTCACCAACGCCTATCTGAACGACCTGTGCCGGGCGGCGCAGGCGACGCTGTTCGTGTCCTACGCCACCGGCGGCGCCGACTGGTACCCGGACCATTTGTCGTTCATGTTCAGCCGGCGAAACCCTGCGCGCACCGCGCTGCTCACGGCCCGGTGGGAGCGTCCAGAAACACTGAAAGACCTTCTCTCCCTCCACAATTGCGGGTATCATTGCTCGCGGGCGCTGGATCTGTATCGATCGACCAGCGATGCGCGGATTGAGATCGTCTCAACGGGCGACGCGCTGACCCCTCTGAGTCTTTACCGGCTGGATCACGGCGATCCGCCGTTTATGACAACCGGGCGACACGTGTAGCCGGATTGTCATCGCACGGGTGAAAGGATTACACATGAGCGGGCCATCTTCTCCCATCTTAGTCACAGGGTCGGCAGGCTTTATCGGATTTCATGTGGCCCGGCGTCTGTTAGATCGCGGTGATTCTGTCATCGGTCTCGACAACCTCAACGACTACTACGACGTCCGGCTGAAAGAAGCACGTCTGGCCCAACTGACCGCGCACAAGGGATTTCGTTTTGTCAGGCTGGACCTGGCCAATCGGGAAGGCATGCGGGATCTCTTCACCGACGAGCCGATTCAGCGAGTGGTCCATCTGGCCGCACAAGCCGGTGTACGCTATTCACTCGTGAACCCTCACGCCTACACCGAAAGCAATCTCGAAGGCTTCATGAACATTCTGGAAGGCTGCCGCCATAGCCGCGTCGCGCATTTGGTGTACGCATCGTCCAGCTCCGTTTACGGCGGCAACACCCACATGCCGTTTTCCATCCACGACAATGTGGACCACCCCGTCTCGCTCTATGCCGCCACGAAGAAAGCCAATGAACTCATGGCCCACTGTTACGCACATTTGTATCGGATTCCCTGTACAGGATTGCGATTTTTCACAGTCTACGGCCCGTGGGGCAGACCTGACATGGCGCTGTTCATTTTCACGAAGGCGATTTTGGAAGGAACGCCGATCGAGGTGTTCAATCACGGCAACATGCGACGCGATTTCACCTATGTGGATGATATCGTCGAGGGCATTATCCGGACCCTCGATCACCCGGCGACAGTCAATCCAGCCTGGTCAGGAGACAAGCCGGACCCCGGCACCAGTTCGGCGCCGGCCCGCGTCTACAATATCGGCAACCACCAACCGGTGGAGCTTCTGCATTTCATCGAGGTATTGGAAAAGGCCCTCGGCAAGAAGGCAGAGAAGAAGCTGATGCCGTTGCAGCCGGGCGATGTGCCCGCCACCTACGCCGACATCGAGGACCTCACGCGCGATGTCGGATTCGCACCGGCCACACCAATTGAAGAAGGCATTCCTCGCTTCGTGAAGTGGTACCGGGACTTCTACCGGGCCTGAGATTAAGTCAGTGGTCCCGCTGGACGAACCTACCAACACCCGATCGGAATGAACCCTGTTCCAAAAATCTTCGAGAGAGTCACATAGCGCGCGTTGTCGTAGAATGAGTAACTGGCTCCACGCTGATTACGGCCGGAGAGGTCGCCGCCGTATGAGGGATCGGACCCGTAAAAGACCCCCCCTCTGGTTTTTTGAACCAGGTGAAGCCATTCCGAGTAGAGCGAACAGACCTCTTCTTGTACCGACCCGCCTGGGGCAACGCTCGCATGCCAATCCTTGGCCCACTCCGGGACATTTTGCCCTAGCATACCCGATGGTCGATCCTGGTAGGCTGGAACTTGGTAATGTGGGGCGGCAACTGGAGCAGGACGGGGAACAATCGGCATATTCTCCAGCGACGGCACAACCGACAGCGGCCTTAACATCATGACTCGACAACCAGCCCGTTCCTTGTTGGTATAGATCGTGTCCCCATCCGCCGTGAGGCATTCAAATACGCCTGTCGGTTCAGGAGCCGGCGGCGGAGTATCGGCCGACGCGGAACCAGAAAACATCACCGCGAGTATGGATGCTGAAAACACGATTCGTATGAGCCTCATGGGGCACCTCCGTAAAAATGTACCGATGAGCCGCGCACAGGCTCTCCGATAATTCTGTCCTCGTCTACGCGCACACACAACTTACGTAATGGGACTTCCAAGAATCTATGCCACTTTGGGAGGGGGAAACCCAACTCCTGAGCCGGTTCCAGGAGATGCGGCCACCCACAATCATCCGAACCAGGTCATGTCC
>JABMDG010000011.1:0-9522 GCA_015904045.1 Nitrospira sp. | reverse complement strand
AGGCGGTCGGGCTGAGTTTCACCAATTTCTGAGTGTGGCTAAGTCATCTTGCGCAGAACTCAGATCACAACTTTATGTCGCTTTGGACGCGACCCACCTGAATCCATCAATTTTTCGTCAATTGATCCTTCAAGCAGAAGAAGTCGCACGAATCATAGGCGGTCTGCGAAAGGCAGTGCATA
This sequence comes from Nitrospira sp., assembly GCA_015904045.1. The sequence continues at coordinate 9,340 of JABMDG010000011.1, read as the reverse complement.
CACAACGACTACTGGCTCGCGCCTCTACGACCAGGGGAAAATCCGCTAAAACTCAGTCCTCAGTCATCAGTCCTGACGACCATGAGCCGCATCTGGAGTAACTTACCGCACAGCCAGTATGTGGGTTTGGCCCCCTGGTGTTGGGTGCAGCTGGAAAGCGCGGAGCCGCCCGGTCCCTTCCCGTTTCTCGGCGGCATCGCGCCGGAAGTCTCGGCCAGCCTGCAGGAAGCCCACCGCCTGCTGGCCAGTTCTATCGACACGGCCATCAGCGACGTGTTTTCCAAACGCGCCCCGATCGACGACCCGAATCGACGGCGCAGGCTGGAGGACGCCTATGCGGAACTGGTGAACGCCCGCCCCTATTTGCGCCGGCACATTACATGTGGTCGGAAACCAGACGGGACCTTCCACTGGGACTTCCCCACCGATCCCACTCAATCATCGACGGTGAGCAACGGCGGCCTGCGGATTTTTCATTCCGTCAAGCGCCAAGCGATCCCGCTTGGCTTCGATCAGCGCCCGCTGGGACCGGCGGTGGGCCATCTCCTCGGCCTGCTGGACGGCACACACCGAGTCGAAGAAATCAAAACGGTGGTGGCCACCACGCGCCGCGAAGCCATGACGGTGCTCACCCGCTTGCTGGAATTACTCGATCAATACGAGTGCCTGGCCGTCTCCCCGCGGACTTCGGTTCGCCAACGGTGGGGTGAGATCGTCCAGGACCGGGACACGGTTCATCTGGGCCACGCAGCGCTCCTCTATCGACAACGGGACAGTTTCTTCCTGTTCGATCCCTGGCTCCTACCCTGGTTCGCCGAATCGTCCCTCCCCTCCCTCTGGGGTTTGTTGCTGCCGAAACCGGCCGCCGTGTTCCTGACGCACGATCACGACGATCATGTGGATCCCCGCACACTGCTCCATCTGCCGAAAGACACGCCGATCATCGTGCCCTCCCGGCGGAATCGGAAACAGTTGTTTTATGATTACCTGCCGCTCTTGCGGGAATTGGGGTTCAGCCGCATCGTCGAATTGGCGCACGGCGAGACCTGGCCGTTCGAAGGCGGTACGGTCGTCTCTGTGCCGTTCTATGGCGAAGACCCCTGCGATTTGGCGATGCCGAGAAATTGCTACTTGATCAGCGACCGGGGCTACAACGTGCTCATCCATGCGGATAGTGGGCCGACCAATGACGGCCTTTCACCCCTGAAAGACGGCATCATCGCCAGGCTGGCCGATACATACGGCCCGATCCCGCTCGTCTTTGCCTCACAACAGCAGCTGCTCGAACTGCGCAGCCACGCCGCACACGCGCCGCTGTCTCATCCGGGAACATGGCTAGACGTGGGCGAGAACGGCTACCTCACCAACACCTACCTCAGTGAGCTCTGCAAGACGGCCCGGGCGAAGCAGTTCATCTCCTACGCCACCGGCGGCGCCGACTGGTATCCGGATCATTTATCGTTCATGTTCAGCCGGAGAAACCCGGCGCGGACCGCGCTGCTCACGGCCCATTGGGAACCGGCGGAAACACTCAAAGATCTTCTCTCCGCCCACGATTGCCACTATCATAGCTCCCGTGCACTGGATCTCTATCGAGCCGGGGAAGGGAACCGCATCGACATCGTCTCGACGGGTGACACGTTGAGTCCCATCCATCTTTATTGCCTGGATCACGGAGAGCCGCCGTTTCTCAAGGCCGATGGCCGGACGTAACATATCTTTTATCTCAAGGAGCAGATGATATGAGCGGATCATCGTCCCCCATCTTGGTCACGGGAACGGCAGGCTTTATCGGATTCCACGTCGCGAAGCGGCTATTGGATCGCGGCGAATCCGTCATCGGCCTTGACAACCTGAACACGTACTACGACGTCCGGCTCAAAGACGCGCGCCTGGCTCAACTGAAACCGCATGAGCGGTTCAGTTTCGTGAAACTCGATCTTGCCAATCGGCAGGGCATGCGCGACCTCTTTACCGACACGCCGATCCGCCGGGTCGTCCATCTTGCCGCCCAAGCCGGTGTGCGCTATTCACTGGTCAATCCCTACGCGTACACCGAGAGCAACATCGAGGGGTTTCTGAACATTCTGGAAGGCTGCCGTTATGCCGGCATCGAGCATCTCGTCTACGCCTCGTCCAGTTCCGTCTACGGCGGCAACACGAAGATGCCGTTTTCCATCCATGACAATGTGGATCATCCCGTTTCGCTCTACGCCGCAACGAAAAAGGCCAATGAGCTCATGGCTCACTGCTATGCCCATCTCTACCGGATCCCCTGCACCGGGCTCCGGTTTTTCACCGTCTATGGCCCCTGGGGGCGGCCCGATATGGCGCTGTTCATTTTTACCAAGGCGATCCTGGAGGGCACGCCGATCGAGGTCTTCAATCACGGCAAGATGCAACGCGATTTCACCTATATCGACGACATCGTGGAAGGCGTCGTGCGCACGCTCGATCATCCGGCCGTACCCGATCACTCATGGTCCGGTGAACGGCCTGATCCCGGCACCAGCTCGGCACCGGCCCGGATTTATAATATCGGCAACCACCAGCCGGCTGAACTCATGCGTTTTATTGAAGTGCTGGAGCAGGCGCTCGGTAAAAAAGCGGAGAAGAAGCTGATGCCGTTGCAGCCCGGCGATGTGCCCGCGACCTACGCCGACATCGACGACTTGTCACGCGACGTCGGTTTCGCACCGGCAACACCGATCGAAGAAGGCATTCCCCGTTTCGTGAAATGGTATCGAGACTTCTACAGAGTGTGACGCCGGGTCACATCTCTTTCATGAATCTCCCGGCTTATGGGCAGCCGATCGGCACGAATCCCGCCCCAAAGACTCTCGACAAGGTGACATAGCGCGTATTGTCGTTGAAGGAATAGCTGGCGCCGCGTTGATTGCGCCCTGTGATATCGCCACCGTACGAGGGATCGGATCCGTAGAACATCCCGCCGCGGGTTTTTTGGACCAAGTGGAGCCATTCCGAATAGAGGGAACAGACTTCCTCGTGGACGGAACCGCTCGGCGCCACACTCGCATACCAATCCTTGGCCCAATCCGGAACATTCCGGCCTCCCACACTCGCACCGCGATCTTGGTAAGCCGGCATGTCATGGTGCGGCGCGGCGAGAGTTGACGCTCGAGGAGTGATCGGCATGTTCTCCAACGACGGCACCACCGAGAGCGGCCTGAGCAGCACGGCCCGGCATCCGGCCCGTTCCTTGTTGGTATAGATCGTGTTCCCATCCGCCAGCTGGCATTCCCATGTATCGGCAGGCTCCGGCGCCGGCGGTGGAGTATCGGCTGACGCCGATGCCGCGAGCAGCACCACGACTGTGGATGCGAAAGACACCGTTCGCATGAGCCCCATAAGGCACCTCCATCAACAAGGCCGCAATCAGAACCATCCAGGCCCTTCGGCCGACGGCTCACCGTCACCGCGCAAACACAACTTACGTAATGGAGGCGGCCAGAATCTATGCCTCTTTGGAGGGGGAAACCAAGATCTGTGGCCGGTCTGCGCCAATCGACCATCCCACTCCACGCGATCGCAGCCGCGCAGGGATCGGGGAACATCTCCTCTCAGAGGGCGGGACGCACTCCATCCGCCGAGCGGCGTTCAAAGCTTTACCTTGTCCGATGGCGGGCAGTGAGGTATCCTCCGGCCTTAACCCGATCCGAGAAGCGTGCGGTGTGACGCGAGTTTACGAGATTCGGCGGCGAACCATACGCAACGTCTCCCCGCGATATCCATGACTGAATACGGCGTGCTCGGCAATTTGCTGGTCATCTACACCGTCTCCATCGCGGTGGTGTTTTTGTTTCACCAGTTTCGTCTGCCCTCCATCGCCGGGTTTCTCGTCGCCGGCGCCTTGATCGGCCCGCACGGCCTCAACCTGATCTCCGACATCGGGACCGTGAAGATCCTGGCGGAAATCGGGGTGGTCCTCCTGCTCTTCACGATCGGCATCGAATTTTCGCTGGTTCAACTCGCCTCGCTGCGAAAGCTATTGGTGATTGCCGCCCCGATTCAGGTGGGCGGCGTCATCGCGATTGCCTGTCTCGGCGGCCTCTTCGCGGGGTTGACGACATCGCAGGCCATATTCTGGGGCTTTCTCCTCTCCTTGAGCAGCACCGCCATCGTGCTCAAGGCCCTGGCAGAGAACGGAGAAAGCGATTCCGTCCACGGCCGCGCCACGATCGGCATTTTGGTGTTCCAAGACCTGGCCGTGGTGCCCATGATCCTGCTGACACCGATTCTCGCCACCCCAAGCGGCGACGCGTTCACGGCCATTCTCATCACGTTGGCCAAATCCGTGGTGGCCGTGGCCGTCATTGTCGTAGGGGCCTGGTACATGGTGCCGAAGATACTGGAACACATCGTCCGCAGTCGCAGCCGAGAATTGTTTCTCTTGACGGTCATTGTTATGTGCCTCGGCATCGCGTGGCTGACCTCGCTAGGCGGGCTCTCGCTTGCCTTGGGGGCCTTCATTGCCGGCCTCGTGATCTCCGAATCGGAATACAGCCATCAGGCCACTGCGGAAGTGCTCCCGTTTCGGGACAGCTTCAACAGCCTGTTCTTCGTCTCCATCGGCATTCTGATGGATTGGCGCATCCTGCTCGAGTATCCCGGCGTGGTAACCGGTCTATTGTTTCTGATGCTGCTCATCAAATTCGTCACGGGGGCCGGCGCCGTGCTGTTTGTCTCTCTTCCCCCGCGATCGGCGATCATGGCCGGCATCGCGCTCGCGCAGGTCGGGGAATTTAGTTTCATCCTGGCCCAAGTCGGCGAGGAACAGGGTCTGTTGTCCGGGGCGCCGTATCAGATCTTCCTGGCCGTCTCGGTCTGCTCCATGATCATCACGCCGTTCCTCATGCAAGCCGCCCCCCACCTGGCCAGGCACGTCGAGGCGCTCCAACGGCTCCATCACTGGCTACCCGGGCAGACGACCGCCCATGTGCTGAAGACAGAGGGACGGCACCTGCGGATCAAGGATCATGTCATTATTGTGGGGTACGGGTTGAACGGTCGCAATCTCGCCCGTGTGCTCGGCGAGACCGAAGTGCCCTATGTCGTCCTGGATTTGGACGGCGATATCGTACGCCGCGAATCGCAGCACGGCTTACCGCTCTACTATGGCGATGGCACGAATCCCACGATCCTGCGGCATGTGAAAATCGAGGATGCGCGGGTGCTGGTCGTCGCGATTCCCGACCCTTTCACGGCGCGCCGCGCCGTGCAGATCGCGCGGGGTCTGAATCCGAAAATTCACATCGTCGTCCGCACGCGGTATTTGCGCGAGCTGGAGGAACTCCATCAGCTCGGCGCGGACGATGTCGTGCCGGAAGAATTTGAAACGTCGATCGAAATCTTCGCGCTGGTCCTGCGGACCTATAACATGCCCCAGGAGTTCGTGATGCGCAAGGCCGAGCAGGTCCGCCGGGAAGGCTACGCCCTCTTGCGCCGGAGTGAGTTGCCGGAATTGGCCCACCACCTGCGTGGCGGGACGCTGAGCGACGTGGAAGTGGAGACGTGCCGGCTCGAAGACGATTCGCCGGCGGTCGGGAAAACCATTGACCAACTGGCGCTGCGGCAACGGACCGGCACGTCCATCATCGCGTGGACCAGAGGCGGTATCACGGAGTCCAACCCCTCGGTCAAAACCACCCTCCTCGCCGGCGACATCATTGTCTTGCTGGGAACGCGCGAACAAATCAAACGAGCGATGAGCCTAGTGCTCATCGGCGACTCCACGAACTAACCCGCAGGATGGTCAAAAAGCCCGCTTGTCTCACCCGCCCGACCCCGGCGCGCCAAGACGCGCCGCTCCGCAGGAAGGCCGCAGCGAGCGAAGAGGCGAGGCATACTCTGGGCCGTATGTTGAGCCTCTGAGCGATGCGAGAACGATGCTGGCGGCCTTTTTCACCATCCTGCTAACTGCGCCATCGCAAGGTGACGCGCTCCTTGAGAGGATGATCCATCGGCTGTCCGGTCTGCACTGAGGCCACATGCGCGGCCTTCAGCTTGTAATACCATTTGGCCGGCATGTCGGCATCGCCCAGAAACATCGACGACGGCTTATGGCGAAGCCCCACCGCGAGATGCTTCATCGCTCGTTCATCCTGACCGAGGAATGTTTTCGTCAGCGTCCTGAAGATCCAACTCCCGAAGGGAATCCAATTCAGGCCTCGCCAATAGGCGGAAAAGTCGATGCGGCACTCCATATCAGAAACGGGCGTGGACATCAGCCGGTTGGCCATCCAGGCCCTGCCGCATTGCATGAGCTCCACCCGCTGGTTCGGCCGCATTGGGCGCCTTCATTGCCGGGCTCGTCATTTCCGAGTCGGAGTATAGTCACCAAGCCATCGCGGAGGTACTCCCGTTCCGAGACAGTTTTAACAGTCTGTTCTTCATCTCCATCGGCATTCTGATGGATTGGCGAATCCTGCTCCAGTATCCCGGAGTCGTCACCGGCTTATTACTCGTTGTGTTGCTTCTAAAATTCCTCAGCGGCGCCGGAGCCGTGCTGGCCGCGTCGGTCCCTCCACGGGCGGCGGTCATGACCGGCGTAGCCCTGGCTCAAGTAGGCGAATTCAGCTTTGTACTGGCTCAGGTCGGCCAAGAGCACGGCCTGATGTCCGGCACACCCTATCAAATATTCCTGGCGGTCTCCGTCTGTTCCATGATCATCACGCCGTTCCTCATGCAGGGGTCGCCACATCTCGCCCGGCACGTAGAAGCCGTCCAGCGGCTCCGCCGTTGGCTGCCCGGCCAGACCACGGCCCATGTGCTGGAGACGGAAGGGCGGCACCTCCGTATCAAAGACCATGTGATCATCGTGGGGTACGGATTGAACGGCAGAAACCTGGCTCGCGTGCTGGGTGAAACGGAAGTACCCTACATTGCATTAGATCTGGACGGCGATACGGTGCGCCGGGAAGCGCAGCACGGCTTGCCCCTCTACTACGGCGATGCCACGAACCCGCACGTGCTCCGGCATATGAAAATCGATGATGCCAGAGTCCTGGTGATCGCGATTTCCGATCCGTTCATGGCCCGCCGAACCGTCCAAGTGGCGCGCAGTTTGAATCCGAAGATTCATATCGTCGTCAGGACGCGCTACCTGCGCGAGTTGGAAGAGCTCCATCAACTCGGCGCCGATGATGTGGTGCCGGAAGAGTTTGAAACGTCGATCGAGATTTTTGCGCTGGTGCTACGGACCTACAACATGCCGCAAGAATTCGTGATGCGGAAGGCCGAACAGGTTCGACGGGAAGGCTATGCCCTGTTGCGCCGGAGCGAGCTGCCCGAGTTGGCCCACCATCTTCGTGGCGGCACACTCAGTGATGTGGAAGTGGAGACTTGTCGGATCGAGGAGGATTCACCGGCAGCTGGGAAGACCATCGATCAACTGGCCTTGCGGCCCCGAACCGGCACCTCGATCATTGCGTGGACCAGAAGCGGGATCACAGAATCCAATCCTTCTGCGAAAACCACACTTCTCCCCGGCGATATCATCGTCTTATTGGGAACGCGCGATCAGATCCGTCGGGCAATGGGTCTCATTCTCTTACGCGAAACAGAACCCCCTAGCGGACGCTCCCCGTCATAACCTGATACGCCTCTTCCAGTGTGCCGGCGTGAATAAGCTGTACCCGCTTTCGATCGGCTGTTTCTTTCGTGATTACCCAGTCGGTGGTAAAGATCTGCTCACGAGGTACGACCATCGCCCGGTACTGAGCACCCGCTGCCGCTTCAATTTTTACAGGTAATCCTCCGACAGCCTCAAGTCGGCCATCCGGGGTAATCTGGCCGGACAGGGCTACGTCAGATCTGATCTCTTCACCCTTATAGACCGCCATGATACCCACCGCCACGGCAGCCCCCGCACTCATCCCGTCGGTCATGGCCATATGCGAACGATTTTTGATCGTAATCAGCCAATTACGGCCGTCATCGCCGACGGCGTGGGCGACGGCCCGCACGGCCCGGCGTACTCCCTCTTTCCACTCCTCACCCACAAGCGAGCCACCTCCCAGATTGATCTCGCTGAACTGGACCGTCGGACCATCCTCCCTCATCGTCCGCTCGAACTGAATGACAATGTAATTGACGACTCCGGGAAGCCCTTCTCCCCGCACACCCAGAGCCGGAACGAGCACCGTCCGCGCGTCGCTTCCTGCCCATACCGGCGACACGAACAGAGCAGCAACAATGATTATGAACATGAGCTGGGGGATATTGAGACGACCGGTCAGCTTCTCCACCGCAGCGTCACCCGCTCTTTGAGGGGATGTTCCATCGGCTGCCCCGTCTGAACCGAGGCGAGGTGGGCGGCTTTCAGTTTGTAGTACCACTTGGCCGGCATGTCGGCATCGCCAAGAAACATCGACGACGGTTTGTGACGAAGCCCCACGGCGAGATGCTTCATGGCACGTTCATCCTGGCCCAGAAACATCTTGGTGAGCGTGCGAAAGACCAGATTCCCGAACGGAAGCCAATGCAGCCCGCGCCAATAGGCGGAGAAATCAATGCGGCATTCCATATCGGACATGGGCGTGGCCATCAACCGGTTGGCCATCCACACCCTCCCGCACTCCATGAGTTCGACGCGCTGATTCGGGAGCAGAAAGTCGATCGTCGTGCTCAAGGGCCCCCCATAGACTCGCTCCAGCCAATGAAACGGGCCGCTGTTCTTGGCCGGTCGATGGGCCGTCATCCGGAATCCGTTTGGAATCGGCTCAAAAACCTTCGTCTTCTCATGCATGCTCGCATCACTGCGCCACCAGGAATGGACGTAGGGGCCGTGCACCGGATCGATGAGGCCGATGACGCCGTCGTCCGCCGTACAGGTGTAGAACAGCGAAATGTGAAACGACTGCTTCGGTTCCGACGGCAGCGGCATGCGCGGGACCGGCGGCAAGGGGATTGTAGTTCCACGCTCATCGGGAAGATACAGCCAAATCATACCGTCGGTCTCTTCAGCCGGATAGGCGACGATCCCGACTTTGTCTGGCTGAAGGGACGCGCCATCCGGAAGGGCCGGAATACGGCGGCAGCGGCCCTTCATATCGAACTGCCACCCGTGATAAGGACATTCGACGCGCTCACCGTCGAATCGTCCGAACGACAAGGGCATGCCGCGATGCGGGCAAATATCGCGCATCGCCGCCAGCCGCCCCTCCCGGTCCCGACAAAGCACGATCGGAAGCCCCAGCATCTGCAGGGCTTTCATCGATCCTGATGGCAAGGTATGGCTCGGCACAGCCGGGTACCAGAATCCAAAGAGCGGCGCGCTTCTGGCGGAGACAATATCAGGCGTCAGCGGTATGTTCATGGA
>JABMDG010000109.1 GCA_015904045.1 Nitrospira sp. | reverse complement strand
TGAGGCGTGATGCCCCGATGGCGCTGGAAGGCGCGCCGTAATTGTTCACGTCCGGACGAGATGCCATGGCGGCATCTTTTCACGACGCCTCTCATGGCGCAATGACGAAGATGCTGCAATCACTGCCATGTGTGTCCTGAGTTGCTATCTGTCAGACGCGACCCTTGTTTTGGTTGGTTTCCATCGTTCCACATCGGGCTAGTTCATCAACAAGGCTGCGAGCCGGGGGAGCCAGGGCAGCAGGGCGACGCCAAGGCAGATCGAGAGTGCCACGATTGAGGCGACGAGATCTTCATCGAGTTTGGCTTCGGTCGCGAAGATCACCGCCATCACCGCCGAGGGCATCCCGGCGATCAACAGCACCGATGCCCGCTCCAAGCCCGTCAGTCCCAACAGCCAGGTCGCGATCCAGCCGAGCAACAATCCACCGGCCATGCGCAGTCCCACCCCTAGGCTTGTCAGCTTCCAGGTCGTCCGCACGGCATGGACGCTGATCGAGAGGCCGAGCACCAGACTCGCCAGCGGGATCGTCAGCATGTGCACCGGTGTCAGTATTGTCCGCAGCCCATCCGGCAGATGAAGCCCCGCGGCCTTCACCGCCAGGATTGCGGTCAAGGCCCAAAGCGGTGGGGATGTCATCAGCCGTCTGAGCGCCGCATGGGACGAAGAATTGCTGGCGCCATACCAGAGGGCCATCGGATAGAGCACCGTGAACGTGAGCGTTGTCTGGCCGAGGTCAAAGAGGATTGCTTGCGCGAGGCCCTCCTCGCCGAACGTGGCCAGCGTGACGGGATAGGCGAAGTAGATCGAATTGATAGAACCGACAGCGAGGAGAAAGCCCCCCTGCGTCGGGCGGTCGAGCGTCAGCCTGCGGGCGAGCGCCCAGGAAATGAGAATGAGTGGAATCGTGATGAGCCAGGCCGCAAGTGGAATCTTCCAGGCCGTCGGTGAAAACACCACGCGATCGAGCGACACCAGAATGGTGGCCGGCAGCGTGACCGAAAAGACGAACGTCCCCAGCCGCTCTGCATGCGGCTTCCCTAAGACGCCGGACAGGCGTAGCGCCGCGCCGACGACGAAGAGGATGAGGAAAAGGTGGAGAGCCGAGGGCATGGGGGAGCAGAGTAGCAGAAAAGAGAGTGGATGGTCCTATGGCAGAAAGTCACCTCAGCCGCTTCTAAAACATTGTCGTCTTTGGTAGGCTTACCGACAGCAGGCGCAAGGTACTGTCTTGAGAAAGGGAACGCAGGCTCGCCAACCTGGAGGTAACGATGACGATATCCACAAGATTCCTCGAGATGCTTCGCATGATCGGCCGTCTGTGGTCCGACCTTCCCCTGTTGGTTCGCCTGCTCAAGGCCTGGAAGAACGGCAGCTATCGGGGTCTCTCCCTGCGTACGCTCGCCTCGCTGGCGGCGGCGCTGCTCTATGTGCTGAGTCCGGTGGATCTGGTGCCGGACTTCATCCCCGGCATCGGCATGATCGACGATGTGGTGGTGCTGGCGCTGCTGCTCCAGAGCTTGGCCCAGGATCTGGCGGCCTTTCGGGTGTGGGAACAGACCCGCCGTTGAGTCGGGTAGCCGCCATACGATCGGCTTTCTGACCGGGTGAGCCAACTAAAGATCGCTGGAAAAGCCGGAAGGTGAGACCTGACCGAAGCCCAATAGGCACGAGACGCGATGTGACCCCACGTATGTAGAACTGCCGGATTGACAGGGGCGCATACGAAAGTGCAACATGCGGGCTCTGTTGACCGAGAACAAGGCGTATCACACAGCGTGATGGCCCTCGTCATTGCGCCTCGTGGTTCATGAAGGGTGTGTTGCGGGCAA
>JABMDG010000108.1 GCA_015904045.1 Nitrospira sp. | reverse complement strand
AACCTTCCTGATTCCCTTCCCTCCGAGCCTTTCCCCTTCTATTTATTCAGCGACGATCTGAGGCGGTGTAGCCAAGCGGCACACTAGAACGCCACAGGTGTTTCTCCTTGCCAGACGTTCTTCGTGCGGCCACTCTTCAGTAACAGGCTGAAAACATGAGAGATGCAGGTGCTGCGGAAGACGGGCATTGACTTTGCTGTGTCTTAGCTGATTTCTGAAGCGGTTTGCTAATGGTGAGGCTGTATCACCATTCCCTATTCCGCGCTGCTCGGCCTATTCTTCGGCGTCCGCCGGCCTGAAATTCAAACCGTGGTCCTTGTTACCGAAATTCTCCGAATGTTAGAATACCGCCCTTCCGGGCAGCCGACCGACTACCGTACGGGAAGAACGCAATGAAACAAGGCCATAGCGGGCGAGAGAGTGCAGGCGGCGCCAGGAATGGGCAGAAACCACGATTCATCAGATCCTCTACGAGCGATTCTGCAAACGGCGGGAGTGCACCTCCAAGGAGATTGCATATGAATACGTCCACCGAGAAAGACCGAACCGGTCCTTCCATTTCCAAAATGAAAAGCGGGGAGTTGGGAGACGACGCTGCAGCGCAGACAGTCGGCGAGAAGATGGCCGGCGGCAACCTCGATAAGATCCGTGACATTCTCTTCGGATCGCAGGCGCGGGATTATGAACGGAAGTTCGCCACGCTCGAAGAGCGGCTCCTGAAGGAGTCGGTTGAGCTGCGAAACGACCTGAAGCGGCGGTTCGACGCGCTGGAGCTCTATATCAAAAAAGAGGTCGAAGCGGTCACGGATCGGATCAAATCCGAGCAGGCCGAACGGGCGGAGGCGGTCAAGGATCTTTCCCGTGAAGTCAAAGACCTGGCCAAAGTCGTGGACAAGAAGACCGGGCAACTGGAAGAACAGGCGGCGAAGGCACAGCGCGAAATCCGCCAGCAGATTCTCGATCAGTCCAAAAACCTGTCTGAGGGGATTCAAGAGCACCACCAGCAGCTATCAACCGCACTCGACCAAGCGGTCCAGCAGCTCCGCACCGAGAAGACCGATCGAGCCGCTCTGGCCACGTTGTTTATGGAAGCCTCGATGAGGCTCAACAATGAATTTAAGATTCCCGGCGGCGACTGAAGGAGAGAACGGAAGACACGTCCTCCGGGCGAGCGGTCGTGCCGGTTTCCGTGATACCGGCCCCTGAATCTACCGATGCCCAATTCATCTTTCCAAGACGGCTCCGACCTCGCAACGGCACGGCCCGAAGACCTCGACGAACTGCGCAGTTTGTTGCTGGCGCCCGAGCAAAACAGGCTCGAACGGCTGCAAGAGCGGCTCGACAATCCCACGCTTCATGCGAATGATGTGAGCCGGGTGTTGCCGGACGCGATTACCCTGAGCCGGGCGAGCGACGGCTCGCTGACTCAGGCCTTGACGCCGGTCGTCGAGGAGGCCCTTACCACCTCGGTCCGTAAGTCGCCGCACGTGATCGTGGATGTGATCGCGCCGATCATGGGGCCAGCCATTCGGCAGTCCATCATGCAAGCCGTCCAGGGGATGGTGCAGTCGCTCAACCAAACCCTGGAGCACAGCATGTCGGCCAAGGGGCTCAGCTGGCGGGTGGAAGCCTGGAAAACGGGCCGCCCGTTTGCGGAGGTGGTGCTCCTGCATACACTTCTCTACCGGGTCGAACAGGTGTTTCTCATTCACCGGGAGACCGGGCTCTTGCTGCATCACGTCTCAGCCGATGCGGTGATTGTTCAGGATGAACAAGTGGTCTCAGGGATGCTCACCGCCATCCAACAATTCGTGCGGGACTCCTTCGGCGTAGGGGATGCGGACACACTGCATCAATTTCAAGTCGGTGAATACACGGTCTGGATCGAGCAAGGAACCTATGCGTATCTTGCCGGCGTCATCCGTGGAACTCCGCCCATCTCGCTCCGGCAGGTCTTCCAGGAGAGTCTGGTCCAGATTCATGTCCGGCACAGGAAGGATCTTGCGTGCTTCGACGGAGATCCGGCTCCCTTTGGCCCTGCGCATGCGGCTCTTGAAGCCTGTCTCCAGTCCCAACAGGGGGCGTCGGT
>JABMDG010000107.1 GCA_015904045.1 Nitrospira sp. | reverse complement strand
TCCCTGGTGGTGACGGTCGCAGTCGGCTCGCCGATGCTGACGAGATATTCCTTGGCCAACTTGAGCGCCGTGGCTTCGTCCGTGGTCATCACGTCGAAGTGAATGCGGCCTTTCTTGCCGGTCACCCAGGTGTCGTAGACATGAATCGTATCCGAGGCCATTCCGAATACTCCTTTCAATGGAAGACCAATAAGACAATCACCCCGAGTATAATACGGTAGTAGGCGAAGACCCGCAAGGTGTGCCGTTGGACGTAGGTCAGAAAAGCGGCGATCACGGCCCAGGCAACCAGGAACGACACGAGCATGCCGATGCCCAGGGCCAGAAAGTCCTGCTCGGTATAGGTTGCCCTGGCCTTCCAGGTTTCGTACACCGTCGCGGCGATGATGGTGGGAAGGGCGAGGAAGAACGAATATTCCGTTGCCACTTTCCGGTCCAGGCCGACTAACAAGCCGCCAATAATCGTCGAGCCGGATCGCGACATGCCGGGGATCAACGAAGCGCACTGTGCCAGGCCGATCCAGACGGCGTCCAGGGGAGAGACCTGTTCAAGGCTCATGACGCGGCCGGTTCGCCTGGTTGCTTCGACGGCGAGGATGATGATGCCGCCCAGGATGGAGGTTGCGGCGACGGTGTGAGGTGTGAACAGGTGGGATTTAATCCAGCCATGCGCCGCCAGGCCGACCACCGCGGCCGGCAGAAAGGCGAGGCCCAGGCCCAAGATGAACCAGAGATTGGGATGAGCCTTCGTGGACGCCGTCAGGCACGCGGCCCAGGTAGGGTGCCGACCCTGTTGCACAAATGATCGGAACTCCGTCTGTTCCTGCCAGGCACCGGAGAGGAGCCGTCCGATCTTTTCACGCTCGAAAACGATGACGGCGAGGATGGCACCCAGTTGGATGGCAATCTCCGCATTCGCTGCCGCGTCGCCGGTGAACCCGAAGGCATGGCCGGCCAGGATGAGATGCCCGGTGGAGGAGACAGGAAGAAATTCGGTCAACCCTTCAACGATGCCGAGGATGATGGCAAGTGCGGGGCCCCATTCGTTCACGTCTGCTCCATCAAGTGAGGTCGGGTCCTGATGCGCGATTGATTGACGAGCGATCATCACAGAGGAGTCAGGATCCGTCAAGCGTCGGATCGATTGCCGTTCACGTGCCTTGAATCAACAGCCCAGTACAAATTCAAAAGTGTTGACAAAGGCCGAGTGTTGGCATAAACCAATAAAAAAGTAGAGAGCCGAGCGTGTCGCTGTGGGGCACCTCGATCTGATCTGATCGTCGGACGGTGGGTCGGGGTATTTCATCAAGCGCGGGAACGAGGAGGGGCGTTATGAGGCGGGAGTGGATGGCGGCCATGTTGGCAGGTGTGGTGATGACAACCGGATGTGTGTCTAACTCCAAGTATCAAGAGGCCTTGACGGAGGCCGATACGGTCCGCGAGGAGCTGGACAAAGCTCGTCAGCAGAAGAGCGCCATGGAGCAGCAGATCAGGACCTTGAAGGAACTGAATGTGAAGTTGAACAACGATGCGCAGGCCGCGCGCGATGAACTGCAACGCATCGAGCATGGGCGGGACAAGGAGCGCGGCTCGGTCGAGGGGCGGACCAAGGACCTGGAGGAAAAGATCAAAGCCTTGTCGGCTCAGAATCGTAGCGTGCGGCAGGAATATCAGGATGTGAAGCGCCATAATGACACACTCAAGTCGCTGGTTGCCCGATACCAAAAGGAACTCAAAGATCGGTCCGCGGCCTTGCCCGCGACGCTGGTGCCCACAGGATCCATGCCGGCTCCTTCAATGGCCTCGCCGGCTCCAGCCTCAGGTTCTGCGGCCATGAACATTAATAAAGTTTCGGCGAACGACTTGGTCCTGCTCTTGGGGTTGAAGCAAGAGGAAGCTGATCGGATCATCAGCAATCGCCCGTATCGCGTGAAGGGGGAGCTGGTGGCGAAGAACGTGCTGCCGAAGGAAACGTTCGACTTGATCAAGGACCGGATTTCCGTCAGCCAGTAAGTCGGGTCCAATGACCTGCTGCAGATGAACGGGCCGCTCTCCGGAAGGAGAGCGGCCCGTTTCCATTGGAGAGAAAGAACTTTCAGTGGATCTCGTTCGTTCCGTTCCGTGACATCTTGGACGCATCAGTTCCAGAGTCCGCGACGATATCACCCAGTGAGCGGAAACCGAGCTTCAGTCCCTGACAGACTTCCACCTGCCGGTCAAACCGATTTGTCGTACGGATCATTCGCCACAGTTGCCCCGGACCCACGCGTCCCCAGGCCGCGAGATGAAAAACAGACAATGGATAGTCGGTGCCGAACAGAAGGCGCTCGTGGATGTCTGGATAGCGGCGAAGATGAAGCAACATCCTTAGCCGATGCGGCTGCGTGAGCGCCGAGACGTCGCAATAGAAGTTGCTGTACCGTGATACAAAATCGCGGAGTGTCGGCAAAAACTTTTCGTAGAACATCAGGCCGTAACTGCACGCATGGGCTGCAATGACGGTGACGCCTTCATCCAGCGCCAAGCGCAGCCGGTCAGGATCACCGAGCGATTGATCCTTGCCGATTAGACTGAACTCGTAGCCGACATGGCTGAGAAACGGCAGTTTCCGCTGGGCCATCGCACGATAGAACGGGGTGTACTTCGGATCACCAGGATTAAAGTGCTGGGCGTTGGGCAGCACCTTAATCAGGATCGCTCCGGCATCGGCGCAGCGATGCACTTCGTCCACGGCGTCTTCCCGTTGCGGATTGATCGAGGGACCAGCCAGGAATAGGTCGGGATGGGCCCGCACGGTCTTGAAGACGTAGTCGTTACTGATGAGAAAGTCCGTGTGCTGGCGATTCAGCAGGCCGGTGTGGTCGTAGAAGCCGTCCATGCCGAGCAGCACTGCCTTCTGAACCTGCGTCGAAGCGCGCAATTCCGTGATCAGATGGTCGAGATAGCGCTGATTCGCTTCACGCGGGTGGGCCGGCGAGAGCTCCTGTTTCCACAGCAGGAACCGGAACAACGGGCTTTTCAGCAGCTTCGGGGAAATGAAACAGCCGTTGTCACCGTCCGGCAGGGCAGCCAAATGCACGTGGCAATCGATCAAAGTTTTCTCACGAGGTGCCCCGGTCTCCGTCGTCATACTTTGTCCCAGATTATTCCCGAATCTTCAAAGGACTGAGGACTCAGTCCTGCCGGACGGTTAACGAGATGCGAGCCTCTCCATCGCAATCCGCTTGATCCCGCGCAGATCGAGCTTGCCGGTGCCGAGCACCGGTAAAGCCTCGACCTTCACGAATTGATGTTTCGATGGAATGAACAGGTTGGGTAGGCCGCTGGCCGACACCTTGTCCAGGATGGCGGGGATGCGGGATTCGTCCAGCGTGTGAAGCACCGCGAGGCGCTCACCCTTTTTCTCGTCCGGGATTCCCGTTACGGCAAAGACTTGGGTGTCGGCCTCGGCGGCCAGGTGCAAGGCTTCTTCGACCTTCCCGTGCGGGACCATTTCGCCGCCGATTTTAGAAAAGCGCGAGAGGCGGTCGGTGATCGTGAGAAACCCGTCTTCGTCGAGAGTGGCAATATCGCCGGTGACATACCAGCCGTCGCTCATCGCCTGCGCCGTGAGGTCCTCGCGGCCGAGATAGCCGTTCATGACGTTCGGCCCCTTTACCAAAAGCAAACCGGCTTGGCCGGGCGGAAGGACGGCCCAGGTGTCGGGATCGACGATACGGACGGTGACACCCGGAAAGGGTTGCCCCACCGTGCCGCGGCGCGAGGCCACTTGGTAAAACCCCGACGCGCGGAAATCGGGACAGTTGGC
>JABMDG010000106.1 GCA_015904045.1 Nitrospira sp. | reverse complement strand
GTTCAGCGTCTCGCTGATCCGCTCCCGTTCCACCGGTGTCGATTTTCCGATCAAGGTCTGAAACACGCCTTTACTCGCCCGCTTCAACGAGAGGTCCAGATTCTGCCAGACGGTAAGATTCCCATAGACCGAGGGGGCCTGGAACTTGCGGCCGACGCCAAGCTTGGTGATATCTTCCGCGTTCTTCCCCACCAACTCGATATTGTTTCCGAAGGCGATTTTTCCTGAAGACGGCTTGGTTTTTCCGCAAATGCAATCCAGCAGGGTGGTCTTTCCGGCGCCATTCGGGCCGATCACCACCCGCAGTTCGTTATAGTGGACGCTGAAGCTGCAGTTGTTGAGTGCCTTGAATCCGTCGTAGTCGACGACCACGTTTTCGCAGTTGAGAATCAACCCTTCGGCGCTCACGTTACCGCCCTCCCTGCATTTGAGGTTTCGGCATGGCCAGCCCGGCCTCGGGAGGGCCGCCACCGAAGAATTTCCGTATGATACCGACCAGACCGTCCGGGAACATCGTGACGCCCACCACGAAGAGCCCGCCGAGAATGAACGGCCAGGCTTCCGGAAAATAATTGGTCAGTACGCTACGGCCGAAGTTCACGACCACCGCGCCCAACACGGCACCGATCAACGTGCCTCGTCCACCGACGGCCACCCAGATCACGACCTCCAGGGACGGCAAGACACCGATCTGCGCCGGCGTGATGATACCGACCTGTGGCACGTACAACATACCTGCCAATCCTGCCAACCCCGCCGCGACCACGAATACGAAGAGCTTGTAGACCCATGGGGTATACCCGGAAAACGTGACACGCGATTCACTGTCTCGTATCGCGACCAGGACCTTCCCGGCCCGCGACGCCACGATCCAACGGCAGAGCAGAAAGGAGGCGATCAGCGCCAGCACGGTCACGATATAGAGTCCCAGCTGAGTCGAAGGATCCGACAGCCGATATCCGAGCACTTGTTTAAAATCGGTCAACCCGTTGGTCCCACCCAGCCGCGTTTCGTTTCGATTGAAGACCAGCCAGGCGGCAAAGGCCAGCGCCTGCGTGATGATGGCGAAATACACGCCTTTGATTCGGCTGCGGAAGGCCAAGAATCCGAAGATGGTGGCAAAGATCACGGGAACCAGAATCGCTCCAAGGAAACCGCCCCAAAAGCTCTTGAAGGGGTACCAAAAAAATGGGAGCTCCTTGACCTGAGTCCAAACCATAAAATCGGGCAGTTCGCTGCCATAGACACTTTCCTTCCCGATCTGCAACGCCAAGTACATACCCATGCAATAGGCGCCGAATCCAAAAAACACCCCCTGTCCTAGGCTCAACACGCCGCAATAGCCCCACGTCAGATCGAGTCCGAGGGCCAAAATGCCGAAGCACAGGAACTTGCCGAACTGATTCAACCGAAAATCGGACAGATGCAACCACGAGTCTTCCGCCGGCAGGATGTTTAGCAACGGCATGACAATAAGAAAGACTGCGCCCACCAGATAGAACGACAGGGTCTCGCGACTGTCTTGTTGCGACTGTATCTGCTCAGGCATCGGCGCTCCGTCCTTTCGCGGCAAACAGCCCGGATGGCCGCCATTGTAGGAAAAGAATCACGCCGACCAGGATGAACACCTTCCCATAGACCGCTCCGGTGAAGGGTTCGATCACCTTGTTCAACCCCCCAATGCCCAAGGAAGCCCAGATCGTGCCGGCCAGCTTCCCGACTCCGCCGGTCACCACCACCATGAAGGAATCGACGATATAGTTTTGACCAAGGCCCGGATCAACGTTTCCAACCATGGTGAGGGCCCAACCTGCGATTCCTGCCAAGCCCGACGCAAAGGCAAAGGTATACGAATCGACCTTTCTGGTCGGGATACCGAGACAGGCGCTCATGTTGCGATTCTGAGTCACGGCACGCACCCGCATTCCCAGATTTGAGCGGAACAACAGGTAATAGATTCCCACGACGCATACAATGGAGAGGATGATGATGAAAATGCGGTTATAGGGAAGATAGACGCCGACCATCACTTGCACGCCGCCCCGCAAGGACTGCGGCGCAATGACGGCCGTCAAGTCACCGAAGTAGACTCGAGCGGATTGCATGAGGATCAGACTGATTCCCCAGGTCGCCAGCAGCGTTTCAAGCAACCGTCCATAGAGAAAGCGGATGACGGTGGCCTCCAGCAGCCAGCCGGCTCCGAAGGAGGCCAGAAAGGCCATCGGCAAGGAGGCGGGGAAATACCAATCGAAGGACTCGGGTGGAAGCCATGCGATAAAGGCCTGTTGGGTGATGAAGGTGGCATAGGCGCCGATCATCATCAACTCACCGTGGGCCATGTTGATGACACCCATCAACCCGAACACGATCGCCAATCCGAGCGACATAATCAAGAGAATCGAACTGAGGCTGATTCCCCGGAAGATCGTCTCAATAACGTTCGCCTTGGTTGACCATGCCTCGATCTGCGAGACCGATGCCGTAGCCGTCGATGCCAGGACCTTTTGCTCATCCGTCGCTCCAGCCGCGTTGCCCGCCTCGATCAGTTCCTTCAGCGTGCCGACACTATTTTGGCTGCGCAGCTCACCCAGTTTCTTGACCGCCACCATCTGAGCGGCCGGATCTCCGGAACGGAGTTCCAGCAAGTTGGCGGACTCCTCCATCGTGTACCGGACCCACCAGACCTCTTCCTTGGCGGCCGCCGCTTGCAACCAGGCAATGGCCTCCCGGCGACCCGCCGAGGCCAGATCGGACGCGGCCGACCGCCGGTAGTCGGGGAGCTCGCTCGATAAGTTCGCACGGTTTTTCAAGAGATCGACGACGGGCTTGATGGCTTGCCGAACTGCCCGATCCGCGATGGCACGAATCTCGTCCAGTTTAGGGATCAGGCTCGCGTCGCCCTTCTCGATTAAGAGCGCCACCGCAGCGTTACGAGTCTCCGCATTCTCACTCGAGAGATCGGCCAAGGCCTGCTCGATCGGGGAGAGCACAGGAGCAGAAGGGGCTGCGGCAGGATTAGCCACCTCATCATCCGCCGCGAACGCTGACCGTGGACTGGAATTCAAGAGGAGAGATAAGACAATTGACAAAGCTATCGCAAGCGCACACGGTCCTCTCTTCATGAGTCCTTTCGTGACGCTGTCGCCGCGCTCTTTTCCTCGAGACTTACCTGTCTCTAATCCTGCCGACGCACCACCCGTGGGAGGCTGGAGGTTCATCGGCCTGGCCGAATGAACGCCCAACCCATCCCACCGACGGTATGCGCCTTCAGGACCGTTCCATGTAAGACAAGGACGGCAACTGCACGTCCTCTGCTGTCTTACTTCTTTTGATACGTGCCCTGATGATTGATCCAGTCGCAGCCCTTCTCCGGATTCGTGAACTCGCTCCAGGGCTCTGGCTTGACCAGCCCCTTGGACCGCCAGACTGACTTGAACTGGCCATCTTTCAGGATTTCGCCGATGATCACCGGCTTGTGCGTATGCTGATTGCAGCAATCCATCATAATCGTTCCGCCTGGGGCGAGGAACTTCTGGTTGTAGACGGCTGCCCGTACCTTGTCCACGTCGGTCGTGCCGGCTTTCTCAACCGCCTGCTTCCACACATAGACGCCGAAGTAGGCTGCTTCGATCGGATCGTCGGTGACGCGATTCTCGCCGTCCGGCAGGTTGTTCTTCTTGCAGTAGGCCTTGAAACTCGCCACGAACTTCTTGTTCTGAGGCGTGTCCACACTCTGGTAGTAGTTCCAGGCGGCCAGGTGGCCGACCAGTGCGCTTGTGTCCATGCCGCGCAGTTCGTCTTCAGCCACGCTGAAGGCCATGATCGGGGCATCTTCAGCCCGCAGACCCTGGTTGCCGAATTCTTTATAGAAGGGCACGTTGCTGTCGCCGTTGATGGTACTGATGACGGCGGCGCCGCCGCCCGCGGCGAATTTCTTGATCTTGCCGCAGATGGTTTGATAGTCC
>JABMDG010000105.1 GCA_015904045.1 Nitrospira sp. | reverse complement strand
TTGGGACGGGTGGAAGAGACCCTGGAAGCGTATCGCTGGATCAGGAGGGAAGAGCCGGACTACCGCGACGTGGCGGATCGCATCGAGTGGTTGAGCACCCGCCGGCCGTCCACCGCAAGGAAGAAAAGCTTTCCTGAAGACCTGCAGAGAACCGGCAACTTCCTGAAGGTCTGGAGTGACCTGTTCGGGGCGTCCAAGTAATCCCACCAATCAGTTTCTTCACACAGCAACGGACTCAGGGAGTGACTCCGCAGCTTCCGTTTGCCGTGGAGAGGGCAGTCGTACTCTCTGAACACAGGCCCGCCGGCTCATGGTTCAAGAAAACCGGCCAGCCGCTCCGTCACCTAGACAGACCAGGTCACGTCGGGAGCTGGGCGGCGTGGCTACTCCTTGACCACGAAATGCACGCTGCGGTTTTTCTGCATGCAGTCGGCACTGTGCTCGAAGCAGAGCGGGCGGTCTTTGCCGTAGCTTGTCGTTTTGATCTCGAGGGACAGGCCGAGCTGTTGGAGGTAGTGCTTCACGGTCTTGGCGCGACGCTCGCCCAGGACGAGGTTGTAGGCGGACGTGCCGACTTCATCGCCACGGCCTTCCAGCAGCACACGTGTCGGATGCTGCTCCTTCAGCCGCTTGGCATTGGCCTCCACGATTGTGAGGGCGTCGGGGCGCAAGTTGTCCCGGTCGAAGTCGAACAACACATCCATCAGCAGTCCCGCAGACAATCCCGACGCATTTCGTGAGGACAGTTCGGACTGCATCTCCGGACTGGTTCGTGATCCGGATGACGCACCGGTTGAGTTGGCCTCCTTAATCACCGGCTCGCCGATTCGTTCAGCTTGTGTCCGTTCAGTTCCTGTTCCGGATCCCGATTGGGTGGCACAGCTTTGAGTCAGCAGCGTGGCCAAGGCCAGCGCGCCGAAGATTCCCACGTTTCTCATATGCGGCATACGTCCTCCTCTGTATCTATCCGGTAAGATGGCGCATCGGCAATCACAAGGCTGCGGTTTTCACCTGTTCATATACGGCGCTGATCTGTGGTGGTGCTCCCCATCTGAGCACGGCCAAGGCGTCATCGACGTACTGCTGCGTCCGCATGCCGTTGAGCACGCAGGTGACGCCCGGTGTGCCGACAAGGATCCAGAGTGCTTTTCTCGATAGCGATTCGCCCCGGCGGGATTCCGGCAAGAGCGGATCGATCACACGGGCGACCGCAGCGGTACGAACACGGCTCCGCTCCGTTGCTTCGCGCCGCAGGCCGCGCAGCAGGGCGAGAAGTTCAGGAATATAACGGTCCCGCCAGGTCTCCCAACGTTCAGACGGGGCCCCAGTCAGCTGGCGGGACAGTGTTTGCAGTACCTGGTTGACTCGTGGAGCGATCATCTGGTGTTCGATCTGTTCCCACTGTTCCAGGCTCTGGATTTTGGGGCGTAGGACGCGCAATTCCTCTGACCAGTTGAAAAACTCGGCAGGCGCCACACCTTGCCCGTCATATGGAACCGCCGGCGCGATCGAGCCGCGGTATTCTTGCTCGATTGCACCGACAGCGTCAAGCTGGCGGGCCACGTCGATGGGCGCGTCCTCCAGCGGGAGATCCGCCAAGCGCAGCATCCCGCTCTGCGGAGAGGGCATGGAGTTCAACGGTCGATTCACCAACACGGCGACGCCGGCTTGTTGCGCATAGTCCAAGACGGTCTGCAGATTGGACACGCCTGTATTGGCCGTCATGGCGGCTCCCGACTCGAACAAGTTCATGGGCAGTTGCAAGACACGGAAGTGATGAGTTCCGGTACCTGCCGAGCGGGCTGCGACTTGCGCCGCTTCGATCATGCGGGAGAGCGAAGTCGCTTCGGGGTCGTCGGCCGGCGCTGTCGCGGTATTGGATGAGACTCCATAATACTGTAACCGTCCAGCCGCCACCTGCGACTCGAAATAGGCGAAAGCCCGTTCGAGCCGACCGTAGAACTGCATGCGAAGTTCCGAAAGATCGCTCCCGCTTCGGTGCGCGGCTTCGGATAGAAAATATTCCGGATTGTGCAAGAGACAGACGTCCAATGTGGCCAGACCAAGGCGGTCCAGCGACAGGGGCAATTGGTCCGCCAGGAATTCCGGGTGGATGCAATGCCAGACGCCTTCTCCATATTTGACCATCTCAGGATAGGGCGCGCCGGACGTCTCCCTAGCTTCGGCCTGCTTGAGATTCTGCCCCTGTACATAGCCGATCTTGGAGACAACGACGACTTCTTCACGCCGTATGTCGCCGGCTCCGATGAGTTCCGCCAGCACG
>JABMDG010000104.1 GCA_015904045.1 Nitrospira sp. | reverse complement strand
CCGGTTTCGCGCCATAAGCTCTTTCTTCGGACGAGTGATGAGATGTGAGTGGCGGACCGTAGAGGTCTTCCTTGTGGTATGTGTGCTCCTTCCCATCGCCTCTCACGCGGAATCTCTACGCAAGCAGCACGGCCCCTGTGCCGTCGTCTACCCGAGCGATGCGGTGGTTGAGTGGGACTGCCGGACGCTGCGCCCGAAGGAATCCCTGGAAACATTGTTCGGCGAATATTGGATTGATGTGGGGCGGTTCAATCGAATCGACCGGCGCCATGCGCGCGCCGGTGTGTCCATCAAAGTCCCGAGACGGATTGACGATCTAAAGGAGTTCCAGCCGATGCCTTTGTTCTATTCGCCGGCGGAACAGGAAGAACAATTCATCCTGGTCGATCTGTCGGAGCAGTTTCTCGGCGCCTATGAATACGGCGCGCTCCGGTTTTCACTCCCGATCGCCTCCGGCAACGGACATGACTCCACGCCGACCGGAGAGTTCCGCCTTGCAGCCGCCCATCGCCGCCATCAATCCAGCCTCTTTATGGTCGAAGGAACCGATCGACCGTATCCCATGAACTATGCGCTCCGGTTCCATATCAATCGGGAAGGAGTGTCGTACTGGATTCACGGGCGCGACCTGCCAGGCTATCCCGCCTCGCACGGCTGCATCGGGCTTTACGACGAGCCGATGCAACAGGAACAGTATGGAATTCCAAAGTATCCTGAATTGAACGACGCGAAGCGGCTGTTCGAGTGGGTGTTGGGTCGCGAGGTGGAGGACGAGAAAGTGATCCCACTTCCTCAGGGCCCAAGAGTTCACATCATCGGCCAGGCCCCGGGATACCGCTGAACTCAGAATCCCAATGGGGTAGTGGTGCCGAAGTCTGGATTTGATGAGATCCCTTTCAGTATTTTGGGTGCTGATGCGGCGTGTACAAGTTTTGCGAGAGAAGCAATGAGTTGCTAACCAAGGAGGGTCTGATGACACAGATGGCAGCCGTGCAGATTACTGCGCCAGGAGGTCCGTTCAAGATCGTCCACGGTCCGGTGCCGGAACCCAGGCCCAACACCGTTCGCATTAAAGTGCAAGCCTGCGGGGTTTGCCATAGTGACGAGTTTGTCAAAGAAGGCTATTGGCCGGGACTCCACTATCCACGCGTCACGGGCCATGAAGTGGCGGGAGTTATCGATGCGGTGGGTGCCGGAGTGGTGATTTGGGAGAAAGGCCAGCGTGTCGGCGTGGGGTGGCACGGGGGACATTGCGGCGAGTGCACCCCCTGCCGCCGCGGCGATTTTCTCGGCTGCAAGAAGATTATCGTGACCGGCTTCCATGAAGATGGCGGGTATGCCGAGTACTTGATCGCCCGCACCGAAGCGCTGGCGGCAATCCCCGATGCGCTGACGTCGACGGAAGCAGCGCCGATTCTCTGCGCCGGGATTACCACATTCAACAGCTTGCGTCACAGCGGAGCCAAGGCCGGTGATCTTGTTGCCGTCCAGGGGGTGGGCGGTCTCGGCCATCTCGGGGTGCAGTTCGCCAATAAAATGGGTTTTCACACGGTGGCCATCGGGCGAGGTCAGGACAAAGCCGAGCTCGCATTGAAACTGGGAGCCGAGCGCTACCTGGATGCCGAAACGACCAATCCGGCGAAGGAACTGACGAGTCTCGGCGGAGCAGCCGTGATTCTGGCGACGGCTCCGAACAGCAAAGCGATGTCGGAGATGATCGACGGCTTGGGGGTCGGCGGCAAGCTCGTGGTCCTTGGCGCGTCGGCTGATCCCATGACGGTGACACCGATTCAGCTGATCGGCGCCCGCCGGACGATTCAGGGATGGCCATCGGGCAGTGCCCGCGATTCGGAGGATGCCCTCAATTTTTGCGCCCTGACCGGCATCCGTCCGATTATAGAGACATTTCCCCTGGAACAGGCTCCGGCAGCCTACGACCGCATGTTGAGCGGAAAGGCCCGGTTTCGTGTGGTGCTGACCATGAAGTAAT
>JABMDG010000103.1 GCA_015904045.1 Nitrospira sp. | reverse complement strand
GATGCCGCAGGTTCCGGCAACCAAGACGGCGGAAGGCCAGATGGACGAAGGTCTGGTGTCTCCAACTTCGTTCAGTGCACAGTAGTGGATACAATGGCGGTGTCTCCTGCAAGGAGGCACCGCCATCGCTCCCCAGCATCGTGATAACAATCGTTGATTTCCTCCCCTTCCCCTACAAGACAGATCAGCAATGATTCGTACTGTCCATCTGGTTGCCATGTGTTTGTTGAGCGGGGTGATGCTGGTCGGTAACCCTGCTTCGAACTCAGCGGATCAAGCTGTGCCGCTCCCGGCTGTAAGTCGGGTCGAGGTCGTCCTTGCGAATGAGTACCGGGATCAAGTGGCTTCGCTGAAGGAAGAGTTTGCGCAGGCGGGGATGGCCAATGTGCATTTTCAATTTGCCAAACGAGGACAGCCTCCGCAGAATATCGGGCTAGGGCGCGATGTGCCGGCCGATAAGGCCAGGGAAGCTATCCGGTTAGCGTTGAAATACAATCTTGGGATCGGCATCCTCCTTCCCGAACGATTGTTTCCTCCTCGTTTCATTACGATTGCGTCGTCAAATTATGATGACACGGTGGAATATCCCATCGATCAGGCCTCACTCGTTAAACTGCAGGATCCCGACTTGAGCACTGAGGCATTCCACCGCCTCTATCGGGAACTGACGTCCATTCCACTGGAGCCCAAAGGACGAAATCTCGGAAGCCCCTATTAGGTCTCAGCCCGATGGGCAGGCAGTGCCTGAGCACGGTCTTCCAGGGCGTAACGATTGACGAAGAAGATCCTAACTTGGCGATAGTTTTGGCACCAGCGGGCTCACGGCATTCTGATCCCTTCCAGGCTGATAGCTCTTCAGCATCTTCATGACCGCCGGCAGCAGGACGGCATCGTGTGCGAGCGGCACTTTGACCCGTACCCCTCGTCCTTCGTTGCGCCCGAGCGACATAATGTGGTGCTCGATCATCTCGCCCTGTTTCTCGTCCCGGTAGGTGAAGGTCAGGTGCTTCGCCGGGAATCCGGCCAGCGAGAGGTCCTGATCCGCTTTCCATGTCAGGACAATCGATTTCTTGCCAAAAAGTTCCGTCATGATGCGGCGGTGGGCCGAGACGAATTCATCGAGGGTCTGCCGGCCGTCCTGGCTCTGCCCCGCCACGATGTTCATGTGGCCCGAGAGGGCGACGAGACTGTGCTCGATCGGCGGCGAGAGGGTGACACCGGCCCCGTCGGGCATCGGATTGCCGAGGCGCCAGTCGTCGGGATATCGGACAGAGAATCCGAACCGGGCGTTGGTGTAGAGTTTCCATCCTCGCTCGTCGTTGTCCGGCCCTGCGGAAAACGCCACGCCGGCGTTTAGGGGGCACTGCATTGCCAGGACGAGCAACAGAACAATCCAGGTCATTCGAGTCCTCACACGCGTAGTAAGCTGAGGGGCCTCGTATGTCGATCGCCAACAATCACTCGTGCATCTCCGTCGGCTATTGACCGGATCGCGCACAACGAAACCCGATCGTCGCGGCACGTCGATCTGGTGAAGCTCCGCCCCTGGTGGCCGTCCGCAGCAGCGCCGGCTCACTCTTCCAGGAACCTCCGCGCACGACCTTGTACCGGCCGGTGGCTGGCCCGCGAGGGTTCCGATCCGGCATCGTCGCATAATAATCGATTCCGAACCAGTCGTTAACCCACTCGGCGGCATTTCCCGCCATATGATGGAGGCCATAGGGGCTGCGGCCTTCCTCGCCGCGTTCGACGAACGCGACAATGGGGATCTCATGGACGTGATATTGTCCGAACTTCGCGAGTTCCGGCGCGGGCGGTTGGTGTCCCCAAGGAAAAAGATTACCGCGTTCCCCCCGCGCGGCCTTTTCCCACTCCGCCTCTGTCGGCAGCCGTTTCCCCTCTGCATGGCAAAAATCCGAAGCCTCGGGCCAGGTTACATAGAGCGCCGGCCAGCGCGCCAGGGTCTCCGGCCGAACCGCATGGACGGCCGTCATATGCTCAATCAACTTCCGGACTTCATCCGGGAGAGGACGCTGATGTCGCTGGAGCCACGACAGGTACTCTCCCAGACTGACTTCATCGCGGTCAATCTCGAACCGGTCAAGCACAACGCGCCGCTGCGGCTGCTCGGTATCGTCATATTGTGTCGCCAAGCTGAACGATCCATCGCCCGTGCGGGCTGTACCCATGAGAAAAATACCTTCGGGAACGGCCAGCATCGGGGAACGGCGGGCAAGCGCCGCAATTTGCTCAACGGGGTTTGGTTCAGGCGGAGCCGCCGCCGCGACGGGATTCAGCCCTAAGCCCATGCATGAGTCCATAACCACGGCGACCAAGAGCGGACAAAGGGTGTTGCGGGCTCGGCGCAGCATGACTTCCTGTACCTACCTTGTAGGCTAAGAGTCAATGGCTGAGACCGGAATGGCTGATGGTCAATGGTGAATGTGTACTGAACAGTCATGCGAGAGACGTACGGTCCCTCATTGCAAGGTATTTTTTCGTCGAGATCGATTATGATGCTGCGCCATGTATATCGCGCTTGTAACCCTCCATATCCTGGCCGCCATTGTCTGGGTCGGAGGCATGCTGTTTCTGTCTCTGGTCCTGGCTCCATTAGTCCGAAGCCGAAAAGCTGCGCCGGAATTCATGGCGTTGTTCCGATCCGCTGCGTTGCGATTTCGAGTCGTCGCATGGGCGGCCATCGGGGTGCTGCTCATCACCGGTCCCATGCTGCTGTCGCAGCGGGGCATTGCGCTGACTTTACCGTCCTCATGGCCGCACATCGTCCGACTGAAACTTGCACTGGTCGGCGTACTGCTCCTGCTTACGGGCTTGCACGACCTTGTCTTGGGGCCACGGATCAGTCACGCCGTGGGTATCCCGGAAGCGTCACGTACAGCCTGGGAGCATGTCGTCGTTCGGACCGCCCGCTGGTTGCCGCGGGTCTCGCTTCTCCTTGCGTTGGCTGTGGTGGGTGCGGCGGCGGTGCTGGCGAGGCGCTAGCCAGACCCGTTATGGACCATTCCGGTGCGCGACGATTTCGGCACGGTGCGATCGCAGTCCTGCTCCTTGCCTTGTCGTATCCTGTCGAGGCGCAGATGTCCTACGCCGGCGAGCAGGATGCGCTGGTCGTGAGCGACGTGGTTGTGACGGGGACCAGAGTGCCGACAGCGCCGACTCGACTCTCTGCCGCTACGACGGTGTTGACACAAGAGGACATGCGCCGCACTCCGTTTCAGAACGGCACGCAGGTCGACGATCTGTTGCGCTATATACCGGCTGTCCAGCCGAGCCTCCTCAGCAGCCGCTACAACCACCCGACCGCTCAATTCATCGGTATCCGCGGATTGGGAACCCGTCGCGCGCTCGTGCTGTTAGACGGGGTACCGTTGAATGACGGCTTCGGCGGATGGATCAACTGGGGACTGGTCCCTGACCGGATCGAACGGATCGAAATCATTCCCGGAGGAGGGTCAAACCTCTACGGC
>JABMDG010000102.1 GCA_015904045.1 Nitrospira sp. | reverse complement strand
GCGGTTGTACGAACTCACCCGGGACCGTGACCCGATCGTCTCGACGGATGTGGGTCAGCACCAGATGTGGGCGGCGCAATACTTCAAGTTGGCGCAGCCGAACCGCTGGTTGACCTCCGGCGGGCTCGGCACCATGGGGTTCGGATTTCCGGCCGCCATGGGCGCGCAAGCCGCGTTTCGCGATCGGCTCGTCCTCTGCATCGCAGGAGACGGCAGCGTGCAGATGAACATGCAGGAGATGGCGACGGCGGTGGTGAGCAAATTGCCGGTGAAGATCATCATTCTGAACAACGGGTTCCATGGCATGGTGCGGCAATGGCAGGACCTTTTTTACAACGGGCGATATGCGTCGAGCGATTTGGGAACGACGCCGGATTTTGTGAAGCTGGCGGAAGCCTACGGGGCAGTCGGTTTGCGGGCGAAGAAGGTGGCGCAGCTTGATGAGGTGTTGAAGCAAGCCCTGGCGACCGAGGGGCCCGTGATCGTCGATGTCCCCACGCATCCCTATGAGAATTGCTATCCGATGATTCCGGCCGGCGGCTGCAACCACGAGATGATTCTCGAAGATCCGCCGGAGTTGAAGAAGAAGCAACAGGGGACGCCACAGGTCACACCCGAAGACAAGGACACGGTACTAACCGCATAGGAGTGGGGAGCGGATGGGTGAGGGCAGAGGCGAGGGGCGACGCGTACGCGGCTCCGAGCCGAAAGCCATCGGCCATGGGCTCTGTGAGTCAACATGGGACACATTGAACACATTATTTCGGTGACAGTGGAAAACAAGTTCGGCGTGTTGTCACGCGTGGCCGGGCTGTTCAGCGGGCGCGGGTTCAACATCGAAAGCCTGTCGGTCGCGCCCACGCTCGATCCATCCATGTCGCAGATGACGATCGTGACCTCCGGCGACGAGCGGATTATCGAGCAGATCGTCAAACAGCTCAACAAGTTGATCGACGTGATCAAGGTCGTCGACCTGAACGAGACGGAGTTCGTATCGCGGGAAACGGCGATCATCAAGGTCCATACGAAGGATGCGGATCGTGCGGAGGCGTTGCGCATTGTGGATATCTTCCGGGCGAACGTCATCGATTCCACCCCGAGTACCTACACGATCGAAGTGTCCGGCGATCCCAAGAAGATCGAGGCGATCATCAACTTGCTGCAACCGCTGGGGATTAAGGATCTGGTGCGCACGGGTCGGGTTGCCGTGGCGCGGGAGCCGATCCGCCAGGCTGTCACCCAAACTAAAAAAGTCGCTCGAGAATAGCCCGTTTCTGCAGCACAGGGACACCGGCTTCTGTCGGACAATCGATTCATGTGAAGGAGTTCAGGATGAAGATTTACTACGATAAGGATGCGGACATTCAACACATTCGCGGCAAGAAGGTGGCCGTCATCGGGTACGGCAGCCAGGGGCATGCCCATGCGCTGAACATGAAAGAGAGCGGCGTCAGCGTCGTGATCGGGTTGCGCGAAGGCACGTCGTGGAAAAAGGCGGAGCAAAGCGGCCTGAAAGTCATGCCGGTGGCCGATGCGGTGAAGTCGTCCGATGTGATCATGATTCTGGCGCCCGATGAGGCGCAGGCGTCCATCTATCGGCAGGACATCGCGCCCCATCTCAAGGCCGGCTCCTATTTGGCGTTCGGCCACGGCTTCAACATTCATTTCGGTCAAATCGTGCCGCCGGCGGCGGTGAATGTGTTTATGGTGGCGCCCAAGGGGCCCGGCCATCTGGTCCGTTCCGAATACACAAAGGGCAGCGGAGTGCCCTGTCTGCTGGCCATTCATCAAGATCCCAGCGGGACGACCAGACAGGTGGGGTTGGCGTATGCAAGCGCCATCGGCGGCGGGCGGGCCGGCGTCATTGAGACCAATTTTCGTGAAGAAACCGAGACCGATTTATTCGGAGAACAGGCGGTCTTGTGCGGAGGGCTGACCTCGTTGATTCAGGCAGGGTATGAAACGCTGGTCGAAGCGGGGTATTCGCCGGAAATGGCGTATTTCGAATGTCTGCACGAAGTGAAACTGATCGTCGATTTGATCTATCAAGGCGGCATCGCCAACATGCGGTATTCGATCAGTACGACTGCCAAGTACGGCGATGTCACGCGAGGGCCGCG
>JABMDG010000101.1 GCA_015904045.1 Nitrospira sp. | reverse complement strand
TTTAACCCCTACGCCTACTCGCGCGCCAAGGCCACAGGCCCCTGGCAGTTCATGAAGGGCACGGGCAAGGTGTACGGCCTTCGCATCGACCATTATGTGGATGAACGGCGGGACCCGATCAAGTCGACCGTGGCGGCTGCCCGGTATCTCAGAGACCTCTACGATCTCTTCGGGGCCTGGCCCTTGGCGATGGCGGCGTACAATGCCGGCGAAGGAAAAGTGTTGCGGGCATTGCATAAAGTCCAGGGCGAAACCTTTTCGGATATTTCCAAGACAAAATTGATCCGCCAAGAAACCAAACAATATGTCCCCCGCATCATGGCGGCGACGATCATTGCTCGCAACCCGGATCATTACGGATTCGGCCAAACCACCGCCACGCCGCACCAGTTCGAGGAAGTGGTCGTCAACCGCGCGTTGCACTTTCGAGCCATCGCCTCCGCGAGCGGTGTCGCGTACGAAGAGCTTCGCCTGCTGAATCCCGAGTTGCGCCGCGATGCCACGCCCCCGGATGACTTTGCCTATCATTTGAAAGTCCCCGTCGGGACGGCAGAGAAGGTCGCCGGCCTGCTCGATCGAATCCCGACCTACAAGTTTCCTCCGCTCGTCTCGAAAGTACGGCATGTCAAGGCAGGATCTCCGCAGTCGTATCGTGTCCGCGCGGGAGACACCCTGGAGAAAGTATCCAAGCGGTTCCACATCCCACTGCGCACCCTTAAGACACGCAACAACCTGTCCAGTTCCGTCATCCGACCTGGCGAATTTCTCACCATCGGCCGCTAACGCAGCACCAATCAGTGTCACGGTCTGGCGGGAGAACCTTCTGACCGGGAAGGATTGCCCGACTCTATGGCTTTGCGGGTGTCTGAGAGGAAGCGGGAGTCTTCGATGCGTCAGGTACTGGAACGGGAGTCGGCGACACCTCTGAAGTTTTCTTGATATCGAGAATCTTCTCCCGGATAGCCGCTTCATTCGCGAAGGGAGATTTGGGATAGGTCTTGATCAGTTCCTGATACCGCTGGAGTGCCCCCTCCCGCCGAGACAGGCCTTCCTCCATCCGGGCCAATTCGAACAGGGCTTGATCCCGGTTCAAAGAACCCGGATTGTCGAGCACCGCCAAATAGGCCGCCGTTGCTTGCGCATGATCTCCCTTCGAGAGATAGGCATAGGCAAGTTTCTGCTGGACAAGGCCGGCGAGGGATACATTCGAGGTATAAGTTGAGAGGAACCGCTTATAGGCCTCAATGGCGGAATCGACTTGGTTGGTTTCCATCAGGGCATTGCCGAGTCCGAACAACGCCAGCGGCGCCGACGGGGTTCGAGGGTACTCATCGACGATTTGCTGAAACAGTCGAATCGCCTCCTTGAGGTTCGCCTCGATTTTTTTCGGATCGTTGGCCGGACGCGTCAGGAATTGCAGAGTGGCCTCGCGTTCGAGATCCTGGGCCTTCCTCGCGTTTTGCGTGTTGGACCAGAAGACCGCTCCGACGATCCCTCCGACGAGGAGCAGCAGCACCAACCCGACGATGATTGGCAATCGATAGGCATTTAACCCAATCAGCCGTTCTTCGAGCGTACTGACAAGCTGTGCTTCATCAACGGGCAGCGACCGAGGCGGCACTTTGATCCGATACGACATGATTCCAGAATACCTTCAATAATTGAACGAGGTGCATTCCCTTCATACAAACCTGTGTTTTATACTAAGGCACTGTTTCTCTTGTCAATGCGCGAGTGACCTGTACCGCACCATGTTTCGGACGAGATTGCAACAATTGGCAGAGCAGTCCCTCACTCGAACGGTGAACCCGCTTGAGTCGTCAACGGGACCTGTGGTTCAACGGTCAGGGCGGCGCGTGATTCTTTTATGCTCCAACGACTACCTGGGACTGGCTACCCACCCTGACGTCATCCACGCAGCGGTCCGTGCGACTGAACAATACGGCGCGGGGTCTGGTGCCGCGCGCCTGATTTGCGGGACACTGCCTCCCCAT
>JABMDG010000100.1 GCA_015904045.1 Nitrospira sp. | reverse complement strand
CAACAAGTAGAACAATAGGCCGTCGGATGGCCTATTGTCAAGCGTCATCTGTGTGCGTGATCACCCGCATCTGGCGCCCTGAGTAGCATCACGCGCAACGACTGTCGGTGAAATCGCGTGCAACCTATTGATCACAGAGGGAACGTTGCTTGACAGAAGAAAACCATTCTTGTTAGCTTGCCCCTTCGTGTGTTGGACGGAATTTCCGTTCGGTTATTTGCCTCGTTCAGGTTGGACCTTCCGTGAATTTTCAAGACCTGATCCTCACGCTCCACCACTTCTGGGCCGATCACGGCTGTGTCGTGCATAACCCCTATGATATGGAAATGGGGGCCGGCACGTTTCATCCTGCGACCTTCCTCCGATCGCTTGGGCCGGAACCGTGGCGCGCAGCCTATGCCCAGCCCTGCCGCCGTCCGACGGACGGGCGGTATGGGGAAAATCCGAATCGCATGCAGCACTATTATCAGTATCAAGTGGTACTCAAGCCTTCCCCCGACAATATCCAAGAGCTCTACCTGGAGAGTCTGGCCCGGTTGGGGATCGATCCCAAGCAACACGACATCCGCTTCATTCAGGACGACTGGGAATCACCGACCCTCGGCGCCTGGGGGCTCGGGTGGGAAGTGCGTTTGGATGGGATGGAAATCACCCAGTTCACATACTTTCAGGAAATCGGCGGGATTGAGCTGAGCCCCATCACCGGGGAAATCACCTATGGCACCGAGCGCATCGCCATGTACCTGCAGCAAGTGAACAACGTGTTCGATCTGGCTTGGACGGACAAGATCAAGTACGGCGATATTCATCATGAAACCGAGGTGCAGGGGTCCCGGTACAATTTCGAAGAAGGCGATGTAGCAATGTTGATGCAGCTGTTTCAATCATATGAAGCGGAGTGCAAGCGGCTGTTGGCGCAGACCGACAAGCGGCTGACTCTGCCGGCCTATGACTACTGCATCAAGTCGTCGCACGCTTTTAATCTCCTGGATGCGCGGGGCGCCATCAGTGTCGCGGAGCGGACTGGCTACATTGCCAGAGTGCGGGCACTGGCCCGGCAATGCGCCGAGCGCTATATCGAGGAGCGGGCCGCCATGGGCCATCCGCTGTTGAATCGAGCAAATGCCGCGGTGAAGCCGGGCAGGTCTCGCTCAAAGGCCGGGACAGGCCGAACGTAAAAGGATATGGCGACTCAAAAGAAGACAGGACGTCCGCCCACTGTGCCGCAGAAAGGTAGAGGGACGTCCGCACCTTCCGTGGCCGAGTTGCTGCTGGAAATCGGTGTGGAAGAGCTGCCCTATCAGTTCATTGTTCCCGCGCTGACCTCCCTCAAGGAGTCAGCCGCACGGTTGTTGAACGATCAGCGGATTGCGTTCCAATCTGTCCGGACGATGGGGACGCCGCGTCGGCTGACGATCGTGGTCGATGGTCTGGCGGTGAAACAGACGTCCATGACCAAAGAAGCGATGGGGCCGTCAAAGGCGGTCGCGTTCGACCAAGCTGGCCAACCGACCAAAGCCGCCATAGGATTTGCCGCTGGCCAGGGCGTAGCGGTTCAGGATTTACAAATACGCCAGACTCCCAAAGGCGAGTATCTGTTTGCGGTGAAACATGAAGAAGGCCGTCCGACTCCCGCGGTGCTTATCGACGCGCTGCCGCAACTGGTGTCGGGCCTCGCGTTTCCCAAAGCGATGAAATGGAATGAAACCGGCGTGCGCTTTGCTCGTCCGGTCCGGTGGGTGGTGGCGCTCTACGGAGGCTCGGTGCTGCCTATTGAAGCAGCCGGGATCAAGGCAACGAATCAAACGAAAGGCCATCGAGTCGTGGGGGGAGGGAAGTGGGTCTCTGTTCGCGATGCCGCCTCCTATATAAGTGCGTTAGAGCGCCAGGGTGTGATCACAGACCCGCAGCGCCGCCGCAAGCTGATCGAAGAGCAGATCGCCGCCATTTGCCACAAGACCGCATTTCAGTTGAACGAGGACGAAGCCCTGCTTGACCAGGCGGTGTATTCAACGGAACTGCCCCATGCGATTATCGGGTCGTTCAAGGAGGCCTACCTGGAGGTGCCGGAGGAGATTTTGATCACGTCAATGAAGGAACATCAGGGATTCTTTTCCTTGCGCCAGAAGGGCACGGGAAAACTGGCAGCCCACTTCATCACCGTGACGAACAACCGTGCCAAGGATATGTCCCTGATTCGAGAAGGCAATGAACGGGTGCTGGCGGCACGGTTGGCCGATGCCAAGTTCTTTTTCGACGAAGATCGGAAGGTGCGCCTTGACGAGCGCGCGAAGAAGTTGGGCGGGATTACGTTTCACCAGAAGCTCGGCACCATGGCGCACAAGCAGGAACGAGTGAGAAGACTGGCCGGATTCATTGCAGCGCATTTCGCTGCCGGACAAGATGAGTTACGGCAGACGTGTGAACGGGCGGCGACGTTGGCCAAGGCCGATCTCTTGACCGGAATTGTCGGCGAGTTTCCCGAGCTTCAAGGCATCATGGGTGGGGAATACGCGCGGTACCAGGGCGAATCGAACGCAGTGGCGCAGGCCATTCGAGAGCAGTATCTTCCCAAGGCCATCGAAGGGGAATTGCCCAAGACGGTCGCGGGGCGCGTCGTATCGCTCGCCGACCGGCTGGATTCCATCGCGGCGTTTTTTCACGTCGGCATTGTCCCCACCGGATCGGAGGACCCCTTTGCGTTACGTCGGCACGCAACGGCAGTTGTCCGCATCGTGCTCGAAGCCAATATGCGGACCGACTTGGCGACATATATTGATCACGCCATGACCCTTGTATCCAAGGACGGATTCAAAGGCGTGCCGGGTTTTGAACGGGAAGGACGGAGGCGAATCACGGATTTCGTTTTCGAACGGGTTCGGCATTACGTCCGAATCGTACATGCGTTGAGAGACGACGTGATTGAGGCGGTGTTGAAGTCGGCTCACGGCAAGACGGTCGATCTTGTCGATCTCGTTCTGAAAATGAAAGCGCTTGAAACCGTCACCGCACGGGCGGAGTTTGATCCCTTGATCGTCGGGTTCAAACGGGCGCATCGGTTGGTCGAGAAGGAGCAGTGGACCCGGGAGCCGGTTGAGCAGGTGCGGTTTCAACATGCTGCCGAGTCTGCCCTGCACAAGGCTGTGACGGACGAACGGAGTCGGGTTGAAGCCTCCGTCAAAGCCGGTGAGTATGGGCGGGCGCTGGAGGCATTGGTGCGTCTCAAACCGGCCATCGACGATTTTTTCTCGGCCGTGATGGTCAATGCCGACGACAAGGCCGTCCGCAGCAATCGGTTGTCGCTGCTGAAGGACGTGGATGAATTGTTCATGTCGTTCGCGGACTTTTCCCAGATTGTGGTTCAAGGGGCATAACCCGTCGAGAACGAATTCCACAAAGGAGACGCAGGCGTGGCAAAGAAATACGTCTACTACTTCGGTGACGGAAAGGCCGACGGCACCTCCAACATGAAGGAGTTGCTTGGCGGCAAGGGGGCGGGCTTGGCGGAGATGACCAATTTGGGCATCTCAGTGCCGCCGGGCTTCACGATTTCGACCGAGGCCTGCGTCGAATATTACAAGATCGGCAAGAAATATCCTCCTGGAATGTGGGAGGCTACGTTGCAGGCGCTCAAGCGTGTAGAACGCTCGATGGGTATGAGGTTTGGCGATCCTGCACGCCCGCTGCTGGTGTCGGTCCGGTCAGGTGCCCG
>JABMDG010000010.1:14747-18750 GCA_015904045.1 Nitrospira sp. | reverse complement strand
CACCGACTTTCTCATCAGCAACGACTATGTCTTCAAAACCGTGCGGGACCATCCCGATGTCTTTCTGGCCGGCCCCTCGATCAACCCGCAGCGGGAGGATGCGATAGACGAAGTCCATCGCTGCGCCGACGCCGGGGCCGTTCTGATCAAAGTTCTGCCCAACGCCCAGCACTTCAATCCAGCCGATCCCAAATACGTTCCGTTTTATCAGGCGCTGGCACGACGGAAACTTCCGTTTCTGAGCCACGTCGGCTATGAGTTCAGCCTGATCGGGAAAGACCAATCGATGGGAGACCCCGAGCGGCTTCGTCTGGCGCTCGACGAAG
This sequence comes from Nitrospira sp., assembly GCA_015904045.1. The sequence continues at coordinate 18,424 of JABMDG010000010.1, read as the reverse complement.
GCGTCACCGTGATCGCCGCCCATGCCTGCAGCTACGGCCTGATGCTCTACGAAAAGTTTCTCCCGATCCTCCATGATTTCGCAAAATGCTATCCCAACTTCTATGCCGATATCTCTGCACTCACACAGCCCAATCGATTGCGTATGTTGCTGCACCTGCGACGCTATCCGGAGCTCCACGAGCGCCTGCTGTTCGGCACCGACTATCCCCTGTCCGTCTTCCATCTGGCTGCCTGGGGACGCGTGGGGCCCGGCACAATGTGGAAGCTGATCCGCACAAGTAATCGATTCGACCGCCAAGTCGAAGTGTGCCGAGGGCTTGGTCTTGGCTTCCGTTCGCTCGGCGACATCGTGGCTCAACGTACCCAATAATCTCAAGAACAATGGACCGCAATCAGATACTGGCAGGGCTTCGCGAAAGGATTCTCGCCTTCGCGACATCACGAGTATCGAGGGACCATGCCGAAGATCTGACCCAGGAGACGCTGGTCGTCCTTCATGAAAAGTACCCCGCGGTCACCGACTTGACCGAACTGGTGCCCTTGGCATTTCAAGTCTTACGATTCAAGATGCTTGACGCCCACCGGAAAGCCTTCCGGCGAGGCGAGTATAATCAAGAGTCCGTCGAGGAACTTCCCTTGGCCGATCCTGCAGATGATCCCGCAACACAGCTGGATCAACAGCAGCGCGTGAACCGCTTGCTCTCCGCGATCACGCAATTGGGTGATCGCTGCCGTGAACTGTTCAAGTGGAAGTTGGAAGGACACAGCTTCCCGGAAATCCAGACACTGATGGGACAGGCCTCCATCAATACGATCTACACCTGGGACCTGCGCTGCCGGAAACAACTCCTCAGCCTGATGGGTGGTTCATGGGAATGACCGGCCAGCATCTAAGCCCTGCCGCCGCACCCTTCACCCCTCACCCCTTACCGGGCGGTGAGCATGGCTGAACATGACCTCGAAAAACTCCTGGGCGGCTTTGCGGCCGACACGCTGACACCGGAAGAAAAACAGCGGCTATACAGTGCCGCCCTGCAAGACCAGCGCTTGTTCAACGCTATTGCCGACGAACAAGCGCTGAAAGAATTGCTGACGGACCCGGCCATCCGGCGCCGGTTACTCCAGACCTTGGACCAAGCAAGTCCATCCGGCGCGGGCGGGCCACTCCTCTGGCTGGACTGGTTCCGACGTCCAGTCAATGTTGCCTGGGCAGGCGGTCTGGCCGCTGCAGCCATTGCTGTCGTGCTCGGGACCAAAGTCTATCAAGACAGCCTCACGCAGACTGCCCAATCAATTGCCACGGAGGAGACCAGGCGACTGCGACCGTCACCACCAGGGAATGCCAGTTCTGTCACAGCGAACCGCTCTTCATGTTCTCGGCGGAGCAGCAGAAGCAAGTGAAGGAAAAGGGCGGGTTTATCGTGCCGATGCCCGCCTAACTTGCGCGTATCTCGTCATTCGTAGTTCGTATCTCGCTTACAATCCGACGCGCATCGTGAATGATCCTTCACGAGATACGCTCTTGCGAGATACGCTTCACGCCTCAGGGTGCTGAAGACGTCTCCGAGGCGAGGGGCGGGTCTTCTTTCTTCTCGAACATGAAGTGGATGATGAGGAAGGTCACGCCGACGGTGATGGCGGAATCGGCGATGTTGAAGGCCGGCCAGTGATAGCTGTCGATATAGAAGTCGAGAAAGTCGATCACTTCCCCGTACCGTAGCCGGTCGATCAAATTCCCGATCGCCCCGCCCAAAATCCCCGCTACGCTGAGGCGGCCCATCCAATCGCGCTCCGGCATCCGGAGCAGGATCGTACCCAGCAGGCCGAGCGCAAAAATCGACGTCAGTCCAAAGAACACCATGCGAAAGGTGTTACTGCTGCCCGCCAGGAGACCGAATGCCGCGCCCGGATTTCTGATATACGTCAAGCTGAAGAGATTGGGAATGACGGAAATGGACTCATGCAGCCGCATCGTCTGCATGATGTACAGCTTGGTGACCTGGTCCGCCACGATGACAACGCCCGTGAGGGAGGCCAACAGGAAATTGTGCAGCAGGGAACTGTTCAACGAATGGCCTCCAGACACCGATCGCAGAGTGTCGGGTGCGCGGCATCCTGGCCGACAGCCTCCCGATAGTTCCAACACCGCTCACATTTGCCTGCCTGCGCTTTCGAAACTGTCACCCCTACCCCCTCCCCGCTGCCGGCACTTTGGACCAGCGTGACTTTCGACACGATAAAGACCGTGCTGAGATCCTTTTCATAGGAGGTGAGAAATCGGAAGTCGGCCGAGCCGGCTTCGATGCGGACGTGCGCTTCCAGCGACGAACCGATCGTCTTCTCCCGCCGGCTGGCTTCCAACGCCCCTTGTACCCTGCTGCGATGGGTCAGCAGGGTCTCCCATCTTGCAGCAAGCTGCGCATCGATCCATACAGGATCGCCCTCAGGGAACGCCGCAAGATGGACGCTCTTGGCCGCCGAGAAACCGGGCATCTGCGCCGAGAGCGTCCTCCAGATTTCCTCGGCGGTAAAGCTCAAGACCGGCGCCATCAGCTTCGTCAGTGCCACGAGGATATCGTACAAGACTGTCTGTGAGCTGCGACGCTCAGGGGCGTCCTTGCGGAACGTATAGAGCCGGTCTTTCAGAATGTCGAGATACACGGCGCTCAAATCCACCGAGCAGAAGTTGTTCAGCCCATGGAAGATCGCGTGGAACTCAAAGTCATCGTACAACTGCCGGACTTTGGGGATCAGTTCTCCCAGCCGCATCAGGGCCCAGCGGTCCAACTCGGGCAATCGCGCATACGGGACGCGGTGCTGTGCCGGGTCGAAATCGTAAAGATTGCTCAACAGAAACCGGCAGGTATTGCGGATCTTCCGATAGGCTTCAATCAGGTGATTGAGGATCTCCTGCGAGATACGCAAGTCTTCGCGGTAGTCCTGCGCCGCCACCCAGAGACGTAAGATCTCCGCCCCCGACTGTTTAATGACATCCTGCGGCGCCACCACGTTGCCGGCCGACTTGGACATCTTCTTCCCCTGCCCGTCAACCACAAACCCGTGCGTCAGCACCGCTTTGTACGGCGCGCGTCGATCGGTCGTGACGCCGGCCAGCAACGCGCTGTGAAACCAGCCTCGATGCTGATCGGACCCTTCGAGATAGAGATCGGCCGGCCACCACTTCCTCGGCTTCAACACCGCCGCGTAGCTCACGCCGGATTCGAACCAGACGTCGAGAATATCCCGCTCTTTTTCAAACGCTGTCCCGCCGCATCTCGCACACGCGGTTCCTGCGGGAAGCAGATCCGACGCTGCTCGCTCAAACCACACGTCTGCTCCCTTTGATTCGATGAGCCCGGCAATATGTTCGATGATGGCGGGATCGGCCAGCACCGTGCGACAGGCGGCACACATAAACCCGGGGATCGGCACGCCCCAGACACGCTGGCGCGAAAGACACCAATCCGGCCGATTTTCGATCATGCCGTTGATCCGGTCGCGGCCGTAGGCCGGAATCCACCGCACTCGCTCGATTTCCGCCAACGCGTCCCGACGCAGGTCGTTCGTCTCCATCGACACAAACCACTGTTCCGTCGCACGGAAGATCACCGGACTCTTGCAGCGCCAGCAATGGGGATAGGAATGGCTCAACGACCCGTGGCCCAACAACCGTCCG
>JABMDG010000010.1:9407-14647 GCA_015904045.1 Nitrospira sp. | reverse complement strand
GTCGTCCTCCGGGACAACGATGCGGTTGACGACTTGGCCGTCGGCCAGGTTCTCCATGGCCCAACAGAGGTGCGCGGCGTCGATCCGAAACATGGTGGCGCACTGGCAGATCGTCGAGGAGAGAAAAAACACTTTCCTGTCGGTCAGCTCGCGTTTGAGGCGATTGACGAGATTCAATTCGGTCCCGACCGCCCAGGCCGTGCCGGCTGGCGCGGCGGTCACCGTGCGGATAATGAATTCGGTCGACCCGACCAGGTCGGCCTTGTTTACAACATTCTCGTGGCATTCCGGATGGACGATGACTTTCCCCTCCGGATACTGCTTGCGGAAATGATCGACATGCGCCGGCTGGAACATCTGATGCACACTGCAATGGCCCTTCCAGAGGATCAGCTTGGCACGCTTGATGGCATCCCGCGTATTCCCGCCGTTCGGCTGATAGGGGTCCCACACGATCATGTCGTCACGAGAAACACCCATTTTGTTCGCCGTATTGCGGCCCAAATGTTCATCGGGGAAGAAGAGGATCTTTTCGCGCCTGGCCCAACACCACTCAATCACGGCTTTGGCGTTCGAGGAAGTGCAGGTAATCCCGCCGTGCTCTCCACAAAACGCCTTGAGCACCGCCGCGGAATTCACATACACCGCCGGGATGACGGCCTCTTCAACCGGAATCACCTGACCCAGCGCCTCCCAACATTGATCGACTTGCTCGATTGCCGCCATGTCCGCCATCGAACAGCCGGCCGCCATGTCCGGCAGAATCACGGTTTGGTTGGATCGGCTGAGGATGTCCGCGGTCTCCGCCATGAAATGCACACCGCAGAACACGATGTAGGGCCGCTCGGACCGTTCGGCGGCCAGCTTGGCTAACAGAAGGGAGTCGCCGCGAAAATCAGCGTGCTGGATCACTTCGTCTCGCTGATAATTGTGGCCAAGAATCATCACGCGTTGGCCGAGCGCCCGCTTGGCGGCAGCCGTCCGGCTGAACAATTCGTCCGCCGCCAGCGCCTGGTAGTCAGCGATCAGTTTCGGTACTGTCGTACTGATTGTCACACGTCCCTCCTGGGAATAAGGAGCCACATTCTACGATAGCCCTCCCGCACATTCAATGAACCGCCCGAGGGGAGAAGCCCTACACTCGGAGCCCCCCTGCATATAGAAGAGCCTGGTGAACCATAGGTCTAATGGCCGGTTGACTTCATTTTGTTGGGCAGCATATGATTCTTCTCAATTGCTAGGGGAGCCCCCGCGGCTGAGAGTCCGAGCGATCGGACGACCCTCACAACCTGACCTGGGTAATACCAGCGTAGGGAAGCCGGAATACAGCGGATACTGTGAGGATTCAGCCGTACCTCTTGCCGGGGGGTGCGGCTTTTTTATTGTGAGAACGTGCGGTCAGCTATCAGCATTCAGCCAATAGCGTGTCAACCGGGATCGATTGCTGACAGCTGAACGCGGGACGCTGATCGCTCATTCAGCAAGAAAGGATTTCCTTATGGATATCCATACGGTCGAGAATGGAGGAGGCACTGGAAACGGGCACGGCGTACCGACCTCCACACTAAGCACGACCCCCTTCCCCGCTTCACGCAAAGTGTATGTCAGCGGCGCCAACGAGGGCGTCCGCGTCCCCATGCGCGAGATCACCCTCTCCCCGACGAAATCGATGAACGGCGGGGCGCCGACTCCCAACGAACCGGTGACGGTCTATGACACGTCAGGACCCTTTACCGATCCCGCGGTGACGATCGACGTTCGCCGGGGACTCGCTCCGTTGCGGCGCGCCTGGGTACTGAGCCGGCAGGACGTCGACGAACTGCCGGCGGTCACGTCGATGTACGGCCGCATGCGCGCCGCCGACCCGAAACTCGCGGAGCTCCGATTCCAACACATCCGCAACCCCCTGCGGGCGCAGCCCGGCAAGAACGTGACCCAGTTGCACTATGCGCGAAAAGGGATCGTGACGCCGGAGATGGAATTCGTCGCCATTCGTGAAAACCAGTCGCGTGAAGTCGCCCGTGAACTGGCTTCGCGCAACGGCCACGGTGCTACAGCCCAGCATCCCGGGTTCTCCTGGGGGGCCGGCATTCCATCCGTGATTACCCCGGAGTTCGTGCGCGACGAAGTGGCCCGAGGCCGCGCAATTATTCCTTCGAATATCAACCACCCGGAGAGTGAGCCCATGATCATCGGCCGCAACTTCCTGGTGAAGATCAACTCGAACATCGGCAACTCCGCCGTCGCCTCGTCCATCGAAGAAGAAGTGGAGAAGATGATCTGGTCAATCCGCTGGGGCGCCGACACGGTAATGGACCTCTCGACCGGCAAGAATATCCACGAAACACGGGAGTGGATCATCCGCAACTCGCCGGTCCCCATCGGCACCGTGCCGATCTATCAGGCGCTGGAGAAGGTCCACGGAAAAGCTGAGGACCTGACCTGGGAAATCTTCCGCGATACGCTGATCGAACAGGCCGAGCAAGGCGTGGACTATTTCACGATCCATGCAGGTGTCCGCCTGGCCTACGTACCCATGACCGCCAAGCGGCTGACCGGCATCGTCTCCCGCGGCGGATCGATCCACGCGAAGTGGTGCTTGGCCCACCACCAGGAAAATTTCGCCTACACCCACTTTGAGGAAATCTGCGAGATCATGAAGGCGTATGACGTCGCTTTCAGCCTGGGCGACGGCCTCCGCCCCGGCTCGATCGCCGACGCCAACGACGAGGCACAATTTGCCGAACTCGACACGTTGGGCGAGCTGACCAAAATCGCCTGGCGCCATGACGTGCAGGTGATGATCGAAGGGCCCGGCCACGTCCCCATGCACATGATCCAGGTCAACATGGAAAAGCAGTTGAAGGCCTGCCATGAAGCCCCGTTCTACACACTGGGACCGCTGACCACCGATATTGCGCCGGGCTACGACCACATCACCTCCGGTATCGGCGCCGCGATGATCGGCTGGTACGGCTGCGCCATGCTCTGCTACGTGACGCCGAAAGAGCATCTCGGCCTGCCCGACCGGGACGACGTGAAGGCGGGCGTCATCACCTATAAAATCGCCGCCCACGCCGCGGACCTGGCAAAGGGTCATCCCGGCGCGCAGATCCGGGATAACGCGCTGTCGAAAGCCCGGTTCGAATTCCGCTGGGAGGATCAGTTCCACTTGTCGCTCGACCCGGACACCGCACAAAAGTTCCACGATGCGACCCTCCCGGACAATGCCGCGAAAGTGTCGCACTTCTGTTCGATGTGCGGCCCGCATTTCTGCTCCATGAAGATCACGCAAGATGTGCGCGACTATGCCGCGCAGAAGCACATCGACGAACAGCAGGCGATCCAAATCGGGATGAAAGAAAAAGCGGAAGAGTTCAAAAGAACCGGAGCGGAAATATACCGTTAACCGTTGTTTGTTAAACGTTACGCGCGGGATTCAGATGTTCCGACACGCCGATAACGATTAACGGTTCACGATTCACGAGGTTCACGATGGCAAAGCCCAAACCTGCCCCCTTGAGAGAACGAGACATCACCCGCCACATCGCGCGGGAATACTACAAAGAGTTCGATCAGCTGATCGAAAGCGACGTGATTATCGTCGGCGCGGGCCCCTTGAGAGAACGAGACATCACCCGCCACATCGCGCGGGAATACTACAAAGAGTTCGATCAGCTGATCGAAAGCGACGTGATTATCGTCGGCGCGGGGCCATCCGGACTCATTTGCGCGCATGATCTGGCGACGATGGGCTTCCGCACGCTCGTCGTCGAACAGAGTCTTGCGCTCGGCGGTGGGTTCTGGCATGGCGGCTATTTGATGAACAAAGCCACGATTTGCGAACCCGCCAATGAGATCCTCGAAGAGATCGGCGTACCCTGCAAAAAGATCAAAGAATGCGAGGGCATGTACATGGTCGATCCTCCCCACGCCACCGGCGCGCTTGTTGCCGCTGCCTATCGCGGGGGCGCGAAGGTGCTGAACCTGACCCGTGTGGTCGATCTGATCTTGAGAAAGGACGGTATCCTCGAAGGCATCGTCGTCAACAACACCACGGCAGAGATGGCCGGCCATGATATGATCCATGTCGATCCCATCGCGCTGGAGAGCAAAATCGTGGTGGACGCCACCGGCCATGACGCCGTCGTGGTGGAGTTGCTGCACAAACGCAACCTCTATACACCGGTTCCCGGAAACGGGGCCATGTGGGTCTCGCGCTCCGAGGAAGAAGTGATGGACCGGACCGGCGAAGTCTATCCCAACTGCTTTGTCATCGGATTGGCTGTCGCCGCCGTGTACGGCACGCCGAGAATGGGTCCGGCGTTCGGCTCAATGTTGCTCTCCGGACGCTACGGCGCGGAACTGATTAAGAAGAAGTTGAAGCAGGAGTAGACGCTTCAATGAGCCATAAACCCTGCAGGCTGATCAAACAGGTCATCCGGCTAGGCCGCAGGGAGGGCGAACCCGGAGGCGTACTTCTTAGTACGTTGAGGAGTTCGCACGACTGAGAACGACGCTGGGGACCTGTTTCATCAGCCTGATCATGGACGTTCAAGACTTTCTGCTACAGGGCGAAGGCCACGAAGAAGACAAGCGAGAGGCCTGGACCCTCTTTCAGCAGGCCTATGAACGGCAGATGAAGGGTGAGCTGGAAGAGGCCGTCAATCTGTATAAGCGATCGTTGGCCACACATCCCACCGCCGAGGCCTACACCTTTTTGGGATGGACCTACAGCTTCATGGGCCGGCTCGACGAGGCGATTGATGAATGCCACAAAGCCATCGCACAAGACCCCGACTTCGGGAATCCATACAACGATATCGGTGCGTACCTGATCGAGAAAGGCGAGCTTGACGAGGCCATCACCTGGTTTCAGAAAGCGATGACGGCCAAGCGCTACGAAAGCCCGGCGTTCCCACACTTGAATCTCGGCCGTGTCTATGAGCGCAAAGGGAAATGGACGGAGGCCATCGACTCGTACAAGCAGGCCCTGGCCCTGAACCCGAATTATGCCCTCGCCAAGAAAGCGCTGGGACGGTTGATTAGTTCGCTCAATTAGCTGACAGGCTAACAAGCTACCACGCTGACAAGTGGCCGCAGGGGTTGAAGAGTTCATTATTGGTTCGGACACATGTCAGCCTGTTTCTTGTCAGCCCATGAGCAACTCTATGAATAAGACCATTCTCGTTGCCATCACCGATATCTTCTTCTACACGAAGGTCCGCGACGCGTTGCTT
>JABMDG010000010.1:6346-9307 GCA_015904045.1 Nitrospira sp. | reverse complement strand
AGCAGGAGTAGACGCTTCAATGAGCCACAAGCCTTGCAGGCTGATCAAACAGGTCATCCGGCTAGGCCGCAGGGAGGGCGAACCCGGAGGCGTACTTCTGAGTACGTTGAGGAGTTCGCGCGACTGAGAACGACGCTGGGGAGCTGTTTCATCAGCCTGATCATGGACGTTCAAGATTTTCTGGTACAAGGCGAAGGCCACGAAGAAGACAAACGCGAAGCCTGGACGCTGTTTCAGCAAGCCTATGAACGGCAGATGAAAGGCGAGCTGGAAGAGGCCGTCAGCCTGTACAAACGATCGCTGGCCACCCACCCGACCGCCGAGGCCTACACGTTCTTAGGGTGGACCTACAGCTTCATGGGGCGGCTCGACGAGGCCATTGAGGAATGCCACAAGGCTATCGCGCAGGACCCGGAATTCGGCAATCCGTACAATGATATCGGCGCGTATCTGATCGAGAAGGGCGAGTTCGACGAGGCGATCGTCTGGTTTCAGAAGGCGATGAAGGCCAAACGCTATGAAAGCCCGGCGTTCCCACACCTGAATCTGGGCCGCGTCTATGAGCGAAAAGGGAAATGGACGGAGGCCATCGACTCATACAAGAAGGCGCTTGCCCTCAATCCAAATTATGCCCTCGCAAAAAAAGCGCTGGGACGGTTGATTAGCTCGCTGAACTGAACTGGTCTGTCTAGTTGTCGGGCTGTCGGAAAGCTCGCTGGAGTCACAAATCGAGATGCACGAATGAATACAACTGCTCACCAGACAGACAAGACAGACCAAATCGTTAAGGCGACGATCCTCGTCGCCATCACCGATATCTTCTTCTACACGAAGGTCCGCGACGCCTTGCTTCGTGACGGCTACCGGCTGGAGAAAGCGCGGGCGCAGCAGGACATCCTTGAAAAAGCGTCGAGCGGCAGTCCGGCTCTGGTGCTCCTCGACATGAACGACAGAACCGTCGATGCATTTCAGGCATTGGAGACGTTGAAAGCCGATCCGCGTCTCAGTTCTATTCCGGTCTTGGCCTACGCGAACCATGAAGAAGTAGACACGTGGAACAGGGCCAGGGCGCTCGGGGTGACCAAGATCGTCTCACGAAATGAATTTTCCGCCCGCACAAGAAACCTGGTGGATGAATTGATCACGTCAGGTGTTAGGGGTAAGGCATGAACAGGGTTCTGACTGACCGGACCGTTCGCCACACGCCGCACGTTTCACCCGTTACGGACTCACGATGAAACATTCACTCCTTCACCACCTCCACACACAGCTGGGCGCTTCGTTCGAAGAAACAGCCGGCTGGACCATGCCTGCCCACTATGGCGACGTCGCGTCCGAGCATCGTGCCGTGCGCCAGGCCGTGGGGATCGCCGACCTCTCCCACCGCGGCAAGATCAGAGTGACAGGCGACGACCGTGTGAAGTGGCTGCAAAGCATCATCAGCAACGACATTCTCCCGCTCACACCGGGCCAAGGGCGCTATTCCAGCCTCCTAACCCACAAGGGGAAGATGCTCACCTACTTCCGACTGTACATGCAAACGGATGCCGTCATGCTGGAAGACGTGGGTGAAATCGGCGAGACGACGTTTCAAGCCCTGCGCAAATTCCTCCTCTACGGCACCAAGGCCAAAATGGAGAACTGCGCGGAGAGTTGGGGCTTGCTCCTGGTCAGCGGACCAAAGACCGGCCAGGTGATCCAATCGGCCTTCGGTGTTGATGTGACCGATCTGGAGCCTGTGAACTTTGTCACGGCACAGATCGGCGGAAATCATACCTTGGTCCTCCGCACTGAGGAGACAGGCGAAATCGACATCGAGATCTTGATTCCCGCTCCTGGCCTCCTGCCGGCATGGACCGCGCTCTTGGAAGCCGGTGCGAAATACAACATCAAGCCAGTTGGCACCCATGCGCGGGAAGCCTTGCGCCTGGAAGCCGGCATTCCGAAAGCGGGGCCGGATCTCAACGAAGAAATCGTCCCACCCGAAGCGAATCTCGAAGACAAAGCCTTCAGCCTGAGCAAGGGTTGCTACCCCGGGCAAGAAGTCGTCGCCCGGATGGACACCTACGGCAACGTCCGGCGGCACCTCGTCGGATTGATGTTGAAGGATGCGGCCATCCCGCCGAAAGGCGCCAAACTCTTCAGCGGAGACCGTGAAGTCGGCTGGATCAGCAGCGCCGTCAATTCGCCCCAGCTCAATCAGGTGATTGCCTTCGGATTTCCGCTACGGGATTTCAGTAAGCCCGGCACAGAGCTGGCCATCGAGATCGAAGGCACGCGCCACGCCGCCACCGTACACACCCTGCCTTTTTACACAAAGAGCTAACTTGGACTCCCTCACATAACCTTCCTTGAAGGCCGCCGTCGGCCTGCTGATCGCCAGATAGACTGCAGGATTCGCAATCCATCCCGGGGGGCGAGGCAGGACGCAATCTTGAACGCGTGCTGGATTTCCAAGTAACATTGGCTTCTACTGTAATGCTTTGGCCACCGTACTATACGGCGCAGCCAACCTGCAGCAGACTTATTAGCAGTTATCTTCAAATCGTTCTTGGCAAGGAGAATCGGTATTGTTTTGAGACGTTACCGTTGAAGGGACTGCAGAATGCCCAGAAATATTGTGCCCTGCTCCCGGAGTAACGCTTCGATGAGGACCGCTAGGCCCCCGCTTTAAATTTTGAGATAGGCTCTTTAGGCATCAGGGTAGATTGACCGATGAAAGGCATTCTTGAAGAAGGATAGGGAATCCCGCGACACACGATTCGGTGCCGATGTCCTAGGCGAGGCTCTCGCAATCACACGGGAGAGGGCCGTGAGAGGCACCGCGGACGTGGGCAACACTCACCTAACACTCGACCACGATGACTTCTCGTGGACGTACGACACGGTCGATGAATTTCTCGCCGACGTTCGCTCCAACGAGCTGGGCGTGCACTCGAGCGCCTTCGGCCCGGGCGCGGG
>JABMDG010000010.1:0-6246 GCA_015904045.1 Nitrospira sp. | reverse complement strand
GGCATGTCCACTTCTCGGTGTACGGCAGCGGTTTCGCGGTTGTGCGTCGTTTCATAGCCACCGGTGAAGAGTTCGCGATGATCACGAAGCACGTCATAGCACATGTGATGAATTCGGCGGTTACCTACCAACGGCGCCACCAACAGTGTCAGATCTAGCGTTGTGCATGTTGGCGAAATCGATTAAACGCTCATAGCGCGACCGCTGCGTCGAGGGGGATTAAGGTCAGAACGGCATTGTGATCGCAGAGTCCCACATGACGAGAGCAGTTCCCTCGAAGTTGCACTCTGACCCCGGACATCATTATCGACGTTTCCAGCTTTTTACACAAAGAACTCGTGCAGACCCCCTTGGATAGGCTTCACAAAAGCCGCGACGGCTCACGTAATGAATAGAAAGGGGAACTCAGGGTGATAACGGCATCTGAGAAGTTTCGATCAATACTCCGTGCGGCAGGCATGATTAATTGGAAACATTTCGCCGTATCCATCTTGTTTTGCCCAATATGTGACGAGAAACGTCCATTTGTAAAATTCAATGCGAAGATCCACTCAGTCAGGTGCCTTTCCTGTAGAGCAACTGTTATCACCTTATCTTTGGTTTCTGTTCTGCGGCAAATTTCTCCCAAGCTGAACTCTAAGCATGTCTATGAACTCTCTTCGCGTGGACCCCTATTCAGGTATTTAACGCAACACTGCGATAAACTGACCTGTTCGGAATATTTCTCTGATATTGCCCCTGGAGACTATAAAGAGGGAGTTCAGTGCCAGGATGTTCAGAGATTGACATTTCAAAATGAAAGTTTCGATATTTGCACATCCACAGAAGTATTCGAGCATGTTCCAGACGACACGAAGGGGTTTTCAGAGATCTATCGAGTCCTAAAACCAAACGGCGTCTTTGTCTTTACGGTTCCTCTTGCCATAAGTGAAAAGACGGTACAAAGAGCAGAACTGGATCGGGAAGGTAATGTGAAATATTTACTTCCACCAGAGTACCATGGAGATCCAATACGCCCCCATGAACGAATATTGGCATTTCGAAATTACGGCTTCGATATTTTGGATAAATTGTTGCTTGCAGGATTCAAGCAAGCCGAACTTCGCAAACCCCGACACAACATTGCATGGGATCGAGGTTGTCCGGTAATAGTTGCCTATCGAGATATCGCTTCTAACAGGTGGCCAAACTCGGACCCGTTGCTGCTACGCTGCGCTACAAGCATGGGGGCATGACTAAGGGATAAAGCGATGGGCTTCCCTACCTTGCAGGAGAGTTAACGCGCTGTGGGGGGCAGGGTTTTCCATTTTGATACTTTCCTCAATTTAACAAGCCTTCCAGCCACAACCCATCGGCCCCCAAATGGTTTCAGCTATTGATCAATCCCTCCTGTGGTAAACGCGGCGATTTCTTGCCGCATCGTCTTCCGCTGCATACACTCGTGGTATGCGATACCTGGGCCTCCTGCCGTTTACGTTCGTGATGTGGATGCTGGTGTGGGGTGCGGGTGTCTCATCGAATATGCGGGAAGCACAGCGCACCGGGAAGAAAGCGAGCGGAACCAGTGGGCCGCTGGCGGGGTTTCTGCTGGGATGGATCCTGACGATTGTCGCCTACTTCTGGGATCACCGCGATTTCTGGGGAACCTTCCCCACGACCTGGACGCTTCGGTTGACGCCATATGGATTCTGGACAGTGTTTGGGCTCCATGCAGTCCTGGGGGCTGCGGCTCTGTCCTTCTGCGTGTACGACAACCTCCAGTACAGGAAGGAAGAACGACGTAGAGGGGCGGGGCCATCACATCAGGGATAAGAAACCCGTTGAGCACACACTGCGTGCTTGCTCTATGCGACCCTCAGCGAATTGTCCCCCTCAGGTAGGTGCTAGCTCATCCATTAAGGCCCCTCACTGCAGTCTTAGCCCCTCTGTCGTCAGAGGTTGAAAAGAAAAACCCTGCAAGGTTATCTTCAACCCATCGAACCCTTTCGACCTCTCTGCACACATCATCAAGGACTCAAATGACTGGCAACGAGCAGGAACAAAGTGGGGGGATCACCCCCTATCAGGCGGCCGGAGGGCTTGAGGGCATCACGAAATTAGTCGATGAGTTTTACGTCAATATGGATACGCTGCCGGAAGCGAAGGTTATCAGAGCCATGCATCCGGAGGATCTTACTGAATCGCGCAGGAAGCTGACGTATTTCCTCTGTGGCTGGCTGGGAGGTCCCAGGCTGTTTCAGCAGCACTATGGGCCCATCAGCATTCCCGGCGCGCACAAGCGATTCCCCATCGGATACGAGGAGCGCGATGCCTGGCTGCTGTGCATGCAGCGAGCCCTGGCCGTCCAGCCGTTCAGCACCGAACTGAAGAACTACCTCTTGGCCGCCCTCAGTGTCCCGGCGGAACGAGTACGACAAGTGAACGCAGGAGAAATCTAGCAGGATGTTGAAACAGGCCGCCGGCTTTGTTCTCGCGTCGCTCAGAGGCTCAACATACGGCCCAAAGTATGCCTCGCCTCTTCGCTTGCTGCAGCCTCGCTGGACGACCTATTTGAACATCCTGCTCATACCCGCATGCGACGACCCGCTACGAATCATGATGAGGATACGGAGGTTGCAATGAAGACTCTTCGACTCTGTCCTTCTGCGTGTACGACAACCTCCAGTACAGGAAGGAAGAACGGCGTAGAGGGCCGGGGCCATCGCATCAGGGGTAAGAAACCCGCAGAGCACACACTGCGGGCTTGCTCTATTCGACGATCAGCGCATTATGCTCCCAGGCAGGTGCTAATTTACCCAACAAGGCCCCTCATTGCAGTCTTAGACTCTCTGTTGTCAAAGGTTGAAAAGGAAAACCCTGCAAGGTTATCTTCAACCCATACGAACCTTTTCGACTTACCTACACACATCATCAGGATTCATATGGCAGGCAATGAACAAGCAGACCGCGTCGAGATCACTCCCTACGAAGCGGCAGGCGGGATCGAGGGCATCGCGAAGTTGGTGGAGGAGTTTTACGTCAACATGGATACGTTGCCGGAAGCGAAGGTCATCCGAGAGATGCACCCGCCGGATCTTGCCGAGTCGCGGAGAAAGCTGACGTACTTCCTCTGCGGCTGGCTCGGTGGGCCGAGACTGTTTCAGCAGCACTATGGCCCGATCAGCATTCCCGGCGCGCATAAGCGGTTCCCGATCGGATACGAAGAACGCGATGCCTGGCTGCTGTGCATGCAGCGAGCCCTTGCCGTCCAGCCATACAGTAATGAATTGAAGGACTATCTCCTGGCCGCGCTCAGCATTCCGGCAGAACGGGTCAGGCAAGTGAACGCGGGAGAACTCTAGCCCTCGTGGTCGCAGTTCAAATACGAGATCAGGTTGAATGTGAGTCTGGACTAGACCTGACTCACAAGTCTGATGCCCTTCAGAATGGAAGAATCTCTAGTATTTCCTGGAGTGACACATGCTGCCTAACACGCGATTTCACTGGACCGCTCGACTGAACGCCATAATTCTCGCTCTCTCCCTATTGGCCGCTTCAACAGTTCATGCGGCGTCCATCGGCGATGCCGGATCTGAAACCGAAGCAATCATGGCCGCCATGATTCCAATGGGCAAGCAGATGCTGGAGAAACAGGGCAAGTTCGCTCCGTACGGCGGCGCCATGACTATGGATGGCAAGGTGGTCACGGTTGCGGGATACAGCGGAACCGAACCGCCTCCGTCACAGGAGATTATCGACGCCTTAAATGTTGCCTTCCGAACCGGAGCTCTCGCGGGCACGTACAAGGCAACAGGACTATTCTCCGACGTTGAGGTTTCCCCGCCGGGAGGTAAAGATAAAACGCGTGCGATCATGTCCTCACTCGATCACCAGGACAACTACTCCGTCGTGATCTATTTCCCGTATAAGATCTTTGCCGGAAAGGTGCATCTCTACGAGGTCTTTGCATTGCCCGGAGAGAACAAGGTGTTCCAGAAATGAGCGCGCGTCTCACCGCACGATAAATCGGGCGCTCACCGTTCCGGATTTCTGGCGGCCGTGACCGCCGAAGCAAACGTCAACAGGCTCTTTCGCTCGTCATCGTCCAACGCCAGCAAGAGATGTGCTTCCTCGCCGTGCATCAACCGCAGGCTCAGGAATGGTTCTTCCCGCCGCTTTTCCCGGTTGTCCCACATCGCATCAATGAGCTGCACTTTATCCAATTGGCCGACCGATACGACATCGTACCGGAAATAGGAATCGCCGATCACGATGTCGAACACCACGTTGCCCGCGGTCAGCAGCGCCAGGTTGAACCGGCCTTGATCCTCATACCCTTCCGGCAGGAACTTGTTGATGTGGCACAAGGCAACTTTGCGGTCACCAAGCGCCGCGTGAATTTTCTCCTTGAGCGACGGATAATCGATCTGGAGCGCCTTGTGTATGCAGCGGGCCCTGGCCATCCAGCCATACAGTAATGAATTGAAGGACTATCTCCTGGCCGCGCTCAGCATTCCGGCGGAACGGGTCAGGCAAGTAAACGCGGGAGAACTCTAGCCTACGTGGCCGCAGCTCGGTTACGAGAACGGGCGTGAATCTGAATCGGAACTAGACCAGAGTACCCAATTCACGCCCACTCAGGATGGGAGAGTATCTCAATATTTCTTGGAGTGACACATGCCGCCTACCACGCGATTTCACTGGGCCGCTCGACTACACGCCGCGACTCTTGCCCTCTCATTGCTGGCCGCTGCAACAGTTCATGCGGCACCTATCGGCGATGCCGGATCTGAAACCGAAGCAATCCTGCTCGCCATGATTCCAATAGGCAAACAGCTGCTGGAGAAACAGGGCAAGTTCGTCCCGTACGGCGGCGCTATGACGATGGATGGCAAGGTGGTCACGGTTGCGGGATACAGCGGCACTGAACCGCCTCCGTCACAGGAGATTATCGACGCCTTGAATTTTGCCTTCCGAACCGGAGCTCTCAAGGGCACGTACAAGGCAACAGGACTGTTCTCCGACGTTGAGGCTTCCCCGCCGGGGAACAAAGAAAAAACGCGTGCGATCGCAGCCGCGCTCGACCACCAGGACAACTATTCCGTGGTGATCTATTTCCCGTATAAGATCGTGGCGGGCAAAGTGCAGCTCGACGAGGTCTTCGCGTTGCCCGGAGAGAACAAGCTGTTCCTGAAATGAGCGCGCGTCTCACCGCACACTAAATCAGACGCTCATCGCTCGGGATTTCTGGCGGCCGTGACCGCCGAGGCAAACGTCAGCAGGCTCTTTCGCTCGTCATCGTCCAACGCCAGCAAAAGATGTGCTTCCTCGCCGTGCATCAAGCGCAGGCTCAGGAATGGTTCTTCCCGCCGCTTTTCCCGGTTGTCCCACATCGCATCGATCAGTTGCACTTTATCCAATTGGCCGACCGACACGACATCGTACCGGAAATAGGAATCACCGATCACGATGTCGAACACCACGTTGCCTACGGTCAGGAGCGCCAGGTTGAACCGGCCTTGATCCTCATACCCTTCTGGCAGGAACTTGTTGATGTGGCACAAGGCGACTTTGCGGTCGCCAAGCGCCGCGTGGATTTTCTCCTTGAGCGACGGATAATCGATCTGGAGCGCTTTCTCATCCGGCCCTGTCGCCGCCACAGCCGCAGCTTCTACCTTCGAGAAAATATCATCCGCAGATAACAATCCTGGCATACCTGATTCCCCTTTCACTTTGGCAAACAAGAAGCTGTACCGTAACCGGCACCCGGCAAAAATTGCAAGAGGCTCATGGGGAATTGAGGCCCTCCTGCGCTGTGAGGCGATAAGAAAATTTTGGCTGGCCCGCATCGTCTACGACGGTAACCTCAAACCCTGCCTTAGTGAGCCTGACTAAGCCGTAATTGTGGTACCCCTCCTCATTGATCAACCGTGTTGGGTGCAGCGCCTCGCTCGCCGGCGTGAGCCGGCCTGGGCGCGCAGACAACGGACCTGCAACGAACTCGTGAAAATCGACGATGCCGTCTTGGTTTGGATCGTACGCATTCGCCTGGACCCAGTGCACATCGCCGGCTAGAAACACGACATTCTTCACCTTGCCGCCAAGAATCGCCTCGACAATCACCTGCCGTTCCCGTTCAAATCCCGGCTCATGTGGCCCGGCGGCCCACCCGTCAGAATACCCTGCCCCTCCCTTTGGGACTGACAGCGGAACCGACGTTGCAATGACTTTCCATGTCGCCGACGAATGTGTCAGTCCTTCGATCAG
>JABMDG010000001.1:29492-44206 GCA_015904045.1 Nitrospira sp. | reverse complement strand
GCGTTAGGAACGGTGGCAGTCATCAGTAAGCATGAACTGTTGCTGCTTATGGTCGGTGGGGTGTTCGTAATAGAAGCGGTCTCGGTCATTTTTCAGGTCCTGTCGTTCAAGTCGAGGGGGAAACGCATCTTCTTGATGGCGCCGATTCACCACCATTTCGAAATGAAGGGCTGGGAAGAGCCCAAGGTGGTGGTGCGTTTGTGGATTATCGCGATTCTGCTGGCGCTGCTCAGCCTCAGCACGCTCAAGTTGCGGTGATGCCATGGTGAGTGCGGAGACAATGGAACTGGCAGGAAGCAAGGTCACAGTGATGGGACTCGCACGGAGTGGCGTGGCGGCGACTCGTCTGCTGCAGGCAGCGGGCGCGCAGGTCACGGTGGCCGACAAGAAGGACCCATCGGAATTAGGTCACATACTTGAGCAGCTGGACCGGTCCCGTGTGACGGTGAGTCTTGGCGGCGGCTATGAGTCGGCGTTGGAGACCGCCGATCTCGTGGTTATCAGTCCGGGGGTCCCGTATCGAATGGATGCACTGGAGCGCGTCCGCCGTCGAGGGGTGAAGGTGCTAAGCGAGCTGGAGCTTGCGTCGCGATTTCTCACTGCGCCGATTCTGGCGGTGACCGGTACGAACGGGAAGAGTACCACGGTGACGTTGATCGGCAAGATGTTGCAGCGCAGCGGCAAGCGTGTATTCGTGGGCGGGAATCTGGGTACGGCGCTCAGTGAAGCGGCCGGGCAGGTGCTGCACGCGGCCCGAGCGGGACGCCCCGATCCATTCGATCTGCTGGTCGTCGAAGTGTCCAGCTTTCAGCTCGAGACGGTGGAGCGGTTCCATCCGTGGATTGCCGCGATTCTCAATGTCACCGTGGACCATCAGGATCGGTATGACTCGATCGACGAATATATCGCGGCCAAACAACGGATCTTCGACAATCAGACCGCATCCGATTACGCCCTTTTTAATCTGGACGATGCGCGGGTGGCGGCGCTCAGACGGTATGTGAAGGCCCGGGTCCTTGGCTTTACAAGGACGCCGCCGCTGCCGCCCGATGTCGCCGGCGGAACCTATCTTGATGGTGATCGGATCATGACAACCGTCACCGGGAAACTCCAGGACGTGTGCCGGCGCGGCGAGATCAAGATCATCGGCCATCACAACATCGAGAACGCGATGGCGGCTGCGACCTATGCCTTGTTGAGCGGTTGTCCGCTCGACGCGATTCGAGCTGTGCTCAGTGAGTTCCCGGGATTGGAACATGCGCTGGAAATCGTCCGGGATCGGCGCGGTGTGCGATTTGTCAACGATTCGAAGGGCACCAACGTGGATGCCACCCTGAAGGCATTGGAGAGCATCGACCAACCGATTTGGCTCATCGCCGGAGGGCGCGACAAGGGGGGAGATTTTTCGCGGCTCGCTCCCGCCATTCGCCAGCGGGTCAAACGGCTGGTATTGATCGGCGAAGCCGCGCCACTGATCGCTGAGGCGGTGACGGGTTATCAGGCGATCGACCGGGCCGGGACGTTGCGCGAGGCGGTCGAGCTGGCCGCCGCCGGAGCGGCGGCGGGCGAGGTCGTGCTCATGTCGCCGGCGTGCGCGAGCTTCGATATGTTCGCTGATTATCAAGACCGGGGGCGCCAGTTCAAGGCGCTCGTCAACGGCTTGCCCTGACGATGTGCCCCGTCGGCGCGGACATCGTCTTGCTGTGAGGGCCGATGCCAGACGGATTTGACGAATTGAGGATGGTAAATGTCACAGAGATCGGCCGGAACGTTGACGTTGCCGTGGACGCCGTCCAGCCCGCGTCCGCCGAAACGGGTGGCGATGGATCATACTCTGCTGGGTATCACGGTTATCCTGGCGCTCATCGGCCTGGTGATGGTGTTCAGTGCAAGCGCCGTTGTGGCGGGCAATCGATTCCACGACCCAGGCTTTTTTCTCAAGCGGCAACTCATATGGCTCACGGTTGGGCTCGTGCTGCTGCATCTGGTGTCCCGAATCGACTACATCTGGTGGAAGCGGTTAGCGATTCCCCTGCTCGGCCTCATGGTCATCTTGCTCGTCCTGGTGTTGGTGCCGTCGTTCGGGGTGGTGGCGAATGGGGCCAGACGCTGGCTTCGTTTGGGGCCGATTTCGATCCAGCCGGCCGAACTGGCAAAACTGATCGCCGTGATCTATCTGGCGGCCTTTTTGGCAAAGAAGGAGGACCGGATTACGAACTTCCTGGGCGGCCTGGTACCGCCACTGCTTGTAACCGGGGTGCTCGGAGGGTTTGTGCTCTTGGAGCGAGACCTGGGAACTGTGGTGGTGATGGGCTCGGTCGCGATCAGTCTTTTGTTCCTGGGGGGGGCACGCATCTCTCATCTCGTATCCCTGGGCCTCTGTGCCGCACCGGTCGTATTGGCGCTGGTCCTCAGTTCCAAGTATCGGCGCGAGCGTCTGATGACGTTCCTGGCTCCGTGGAAGGACGCCTCGGATGCGGGGTTTCAGATCACGCAATCCTTTCTGGCGTTCGGCAGCGGTGGACCATTTGGAGTGGGGTTAGGCGAGGGCAAACAGAAACTCTTCTTCTTGCCGGAGGCCCACACCGACTTCGTGTTGGCGTTGGTAGGAGAAGAGCTGGGACTGGTCGGGACGGGGACTATCATCTTGCTCTTCGCCTTGTTCGTGGTCCGGGGATTTCAGGTTGCCGCGCGGGCGCGGATGCCGTTCGGACGGTACCTCGGCATGGGGATCACCCTGCTCATCGGGGTTCAGGCACTGATCAACGCTTCCGTGGTGACGGGGCTCGTGCCGACCAAAGGACTGACTTTGCCCTTCGTCAGTTACGGCGGGTCTTCACTGGTCACATGCATGGTGGGGGTAGGGATCTTGCTGAACATCTCGCGAGACCGGCAGTCAGGACGGGAAGAATCAGGGCGAGGCGGCCGCGGTGGGTCGGGTCGCCGATGACGGTCGTGATTGCCGCAGGAGGGACCGGAGGCCACCTCTATCCGGCTGTGGCGCTGGCGCGGGAATTTCTACGACGGGATTCCTCCAGTAAGATCCTGTTTGTCGGAACGGAACGCGGGATTGAGTCGAAGGTGCTTGCCCATGAAGGGTTCGAATTGCTGTTCATTACGGCAAAGCCAGTTATGGGGAAGGGGTTTATGTCCGTGCTGCAAGGATTGCTTGCCGTGCCGGTGGGGCTCTGGCAGTCGCTCGGGATTCTCCGCAGGCGCCGGGCGGATCTGGTGATCGGGGTGGGGGGCTATACGAGTCCGACCATGCTGGCTGCCGCAGCGATACGAGGGATCCCGCGAGTGATTCTGGAACCGAACGCCTATCCGGGTATGGCGAATAAAGCGATCGCGCCATTCGCGCAACGGATTTTTCTGGCGTTTGAATCGGCGGGGGATTCATTCGACCGGAGCAAGGTCCGTATGGTCGGCACGCCGGTTCGGCAGGAGTTTTTGGCGCCATCCGGATCGAGCAAGACATCGTCCCCGGCCGGATCTCGCCTTCACCTCTTGATTTTCGGCGGCAGCCAGGGGGCGAAAGCGATCAACAGTGCGGTGCTGGATGCGTTGGCCTCTCTGACGGCCCGAGTGCCCAACTTGGTGATCACCCATCAAACGGGTGAGGCGGATTATCGGCGGGTGCAGGAGGCCTATGCGAAGCTGGGTGTACAGGCCGCGGTCACACCGTTCTTGTATGACATGCCGACAGTCTTGCGCACGGCCGATCTCGTGGTGGCGCGTGCCGGTGCCATGACGATCGCGGAACTGACGGCCTGTGGAAAGCCGGCGATCCTGATTCCGCTGCCGACGGCAATTTACGACCACCAGATGAAAAACGCACGAGCCATGGAAGCGGCGGGCGGCGCGATCGTCTTGCCTCAAGCAGATCTGACCGGTTCGACACTGAGCGAGTCGATCAGCGCGATTGTGCAGGACACCTCACGGCTTCAAACGATGAGCGACAAGAGCCGGGCGATGCGGCGTATCGATGCTGGTGAGGCGATCGTCCGCGAATGTTATGCACTGATGGGGGTGACATATGACGGCGACAAGTCTATTGGAGCGGCAGGCGCCTAATGCAGTCCCCGAACGAGGAGAGGGGCAGCGAGCATCGTATGGACGACAAGGAGTAACGCGCATGGGGATGTTTCGCAAGACCCAGCACATTCATCTGGTTGGCATCGGCGGCGCCGGTATGAGTGGGATCGCCGAGGTACTCTTGACGATGGGATATAAGGTGACCGGCTCGGATTTGCAGGCATCGGAAACCACCAGACGGCTCGAGGAGCTCGGTGGGAAGATTTTCATGGGCCACCAGGAGTCGAACGTCGGCGAGGCGCAGGTGGTCGTGATCTCCTCTGCCGTGGCGGCGACGAACCCCGAGGTGGTGGCTGCGAAGGTCAAGCAAATTCCGGTGATCCCGCGGGCCGAGATGCTCGCAGAATTGATGCGGCTCAAGTTCGGTGTGGCGATCGCAGGGGCGCACGGCAAGACGACGACAACCTCGATGGTCGCGAATGTGCTGGCGCAGGGCGGACTCGATCCGACGATGGTGATCGGCGGAAAAGTCAACGCCCTGGGTAGCCATGCGCGGCTCGGACGGGGCGATCTGTTAGTGGCGGAAGCGGATGAGAGCGACGGCTCGTTTCTCCGCCTATCGCCGACGGTCGTGGCGGTGACGAACTTGGATCGTGAACACCTCGATCATTACGGATCGATGGAGCGCATAAACGACAGCTTCCTGGAATTCATCAACAAGATTCCGTTTTACGGCTTAGCGGTGTTGTGTGCCGACGACGAGCGGCTCAGCGCGCTGTTTCCGAAGATCGTCAAGCGCTACCAGACTTACGGGCTTCATGAACGGGGCGGGGTGGTGCCGGATTTCAAGGCGACGGATATCAGCCTCAGACAATGGGGCGCGGAATTCCGCGCCTATTTCCGGGGGAAAAACCTCGGCCCGTTTCGGCTTACTGTCCCGGGCGTTCACAATGTCTCGAACGCACTGGTGGCGATCGCGATCGGAATCGAGCTGGAGATTCCCGTGGATCTCATCCGTAAGGGTTTGGCCGCCTTCACCGGCGTTGAACGGCGATTCCATCTCCGCGGCGAAGCCGGCGGCATCATGGTCGTCGACGACTATGGCCATCACCCGACGGAAGTCAAAGCGACGCTGGCGGCCGCCAAGCAGGGTTGGGAACGGCGATTGGTCGTTCTCTTCCAGCCCCATCGCTATACCCGCACCAGGGATTGCATCGACGACTTTGCCCATGCCTTCGATCAAGCCGATCACCTATTCGTAACGGAAGTCTACGCCGCGGGAGAGCCACCAATACCAGGCGTGTCGGGTGCCAAGCTCGTCGAGACGATCAAAGCAGCCGGCCATCCGGCGGTCACGTTTATTGAGCAGAAGGAAACGATGCCGGATCAGGTCCTGCCGCATCTAAAACCCGGCGATCTGGTGCTCACATTGGGCGCAGGGGATATCTGGAAGGCAGGGAACGGGATTCTGGCGCGGCTCGCGCCGTCTTCGTAACCAATGCGTGGTCGTAGAACGAGAGATGCGGAAAAAAGTGGCGCGACGGTTCGGCGCAGAATGCGGGAGGCAATGGTCGGTCTCAGGGGGGCAGTTCGCTTCCAAGCGCCGCTTGCAGAATACACGTCGTTCAAAATCGGCGGTCCCGCCGATGTGCTGGTGGAGCCGGCCGATGCGGAGGACCTCGTTCAATTGGTTGCACAGGCCTCTGCGCAGAAACTTCCGATGTTCGTGCTGGGAGGCACGAATCTTCTCGTCCGTGACAAGGGCATCCGAGGGGTGGTGGTCAGCCTGGCACGGCTGCGGTCCATCAAGGAAGAGCCGGGGGCGGTGCTCTATGCTGAAGGTGGTGTCGGAATGCCAACCCTCATCAGCTATGCCATCCGCCGGTCACTGGCAGGGCTGGAATGGGCGGCGGGTATTCCAGGGACTGTGGCGGGGTGCGTGGTGATGAACGCCGGCACCAGGCTGGGAGAGATGAAAGATTCAGTGAAGGCGGTGCGCATCGTGACTCCGACCGGCACGGTCCTCGATTGCCCCGCACGGGATCTTATTTTCGATTATCGACGGGCTGCGCTTCCGGCCGGAATCGTGGCGGGAGTCTGGCTCCAGCTCAAGCCGGGTGTCCGGTCGGATATTGAGAAGGTCGTCAAAGACTATTTGCGCTATCGACGGGATACCCAGCCACTCACATTGCCGAGCGCCGGGTGCGTGTTCAGGAACCCGCCAAACGATTCGGCGGGTCGGGTCGTCGAAGCGGCGGGACTCAAAGGCGCACATGTCGGCGATGCGGAAGTGTCACGGAAGCACGCCAATTTTATCGTGAACCAGGGCCATGCCAGCGCCAAGGACGTGCTTGCGCTCATTAGAAAAGTCCGCGCGCAGGTGGCCAGGAAGACCGGTGTGAAATTGGAACTCGAGCTGAAAATTGTGGGGCAGGCGTGATGCGAGCTGAGAAAACCGTGGAACAGCGAGCACGGGTAACTGGCCAACGGATCGGCGTGTTGATGGGGGGCCGGTCTTCGGAACGGGAGGTCTCTCTTCGCACCGGTCAGGCGGTGTGCCAGTCGTTGCGTCGTTGCGGCTACGACGTTGTGGCGATCGATGTGACCGACCGTCTGTCGCAGGACTTGAAAGATCACAAGGTTGCCATCGCCTTTCTTGCGTTGCATGGGCCGGGCGGCGAAGACGGATCGATCCAAGGGTTTCTTGAGACAATCGGCATGCCGTATACGGGGTCGGGTGTACAGGCGAGCGCAGTCGGTATGCACAAGGTAGTGACGAAAACATTGCTGGCCGCGCATGCGATCCCGGTTCCGCCGGGCACTGTGGTTCAGCGAGGCCATGCTTCGTCGCTGGCGAAGGTGCTCAAGACGGCGAAGCTGACATTGCCGGTGGTGGTGAAGCCGGCTTCCCAGGGCTCGACGATCGGGGTCACGATCGTACGCCGGACCGGCCAATGGAGAGAGGCGCTGGCGCTGGCGCATCGGTACGATCCGGACGCGATGGTCGAGGCCTTTATTCCAGGACATGAACTGACGGTCGGCATCTTAGGGAGCCCGGACGGTACGCTGAGCGTGCTGCCGCCTGTCGAAATCGTCGCGCCGGACGGATTTTACGATTTTTCCGCCAAGTATCAGAAGGGGAAGACCCAATATCTCTGCCCGGCGCCCTTGCCGGCCAGGATCATCAAGCAGATCGGGGAGATGGGCCGCCGGACGTTTCAGGTGTTGGGCTGTGAAGGAGCCGCCCGCGTCGATTTTCGAATCACTCCCAAGGGCCGTCCCTATGTGCTGGAGATCAATACTGTGCCGGGCATGACGGAAACAAGCTTGCTGCCGATGGCGGCGGCGCAGGCCGGGATCGATTACGACCAGCTGGTCGTGCGGATATTGCAGTCGGCGCTTGCTCGTGCCGAGCGGGTTGCGCAGGCGACGAATAAGGAGCCGGCATGAAGAACATGTTTCGGAAGCGCCCACGCGTCTCTTCCCCGGGCCCACGAAAGAATCAGTGGAAAGATTCGCGTGTGGGGCAGGAGGCGGAAGTCAAGCGGTTCCGCACTCTGGCCGGATGGAAGACCGCCGTCCGGTGGGGAGGCGCGATGGCTGCTGTGGGAGTGACGATGTGGGCTGTTACCGTGGGGGTGCAACAGGCTGGGCCGTTCCTCCGAGAGTTGCTCGAGATTCACACGGTGACCGTGGACGGCCTGCATCGCGTCGACCGGCAGGAGATCCTCGATCTGGCCGGGGTGAAGCCCGGCATGCCGATTCATCATGTCCTCACGTCTGCTGTCGAGGCGCGGTTGGAAGCCCATCCGTGGATCAAGGAAGCGGTGGTCGCCCGAGTGCCGTTGCATGAATTGCGAATCTCGGTGGTCGAGCGAAAACCCGCGGTGGTCGTTCGGGCGGGCGGAGAGAATTTTCTCGGCGATAAAGAGGGCCGTGTGCTTGCTCGGCTGGCTCAGACGGACGACGGCGCGTTGCCGATGGTGACGGGTATCGATCCCAAAAAGTTGTTACGTGGTGATGAGGCGGTGCGGCAAGCGGTCGCGGCGGGCGTCGAGCTGGCACGGCTGATGGGATTGGCCTATGAGGGGCGGCTGCATGTGAACGCAGCGGATCCTGAGAATCTCGTGGCCTCCGTTCGAGGCGTACAGTTTCACTTCGGCGAGGACGGCCTCGGCGATCAGTGGCAACGGTTTCAGCAGGTTATGCCGGTCGTGAAGATGCTGAACTTCGACGGGGCTGGCGACGGAGCCAACGACGTGGATCTTCGGTACGAGAACAGGGTCGTAGTGCGGGAAAGGGGGTGAGGGCGATGCCGAAACGAGAACACATCCTTGTCGGGCTCGACATCGGGACGACCAAGATTTGCGCGATCGTCTCCGAGGTGACCGACGCGGGCGCGTTGAACGTGATCGGAGTTGGATCGAGCCCTTCCCGGGGACTCCGCAAAGGCGTCGTCGTCGATATTGAGAGCACGGTCGAATCGATCAAGAAGGCCGTCGAGGAAGCGGAGTTGATGGCGGCGGTGCAGATCAACTCGGTCTACACCGGCATCGCCGGCAGCCATATTTCCGCCGAGAACTGCAAAGGTGTCGTTGCGTTGAAGCGCGCCGAGGTGACGCGCGAAGACATTCATCGGGCAATCGAAAGCGCGCGCACACTGGCGGTGATTCCGCATGAACGCCGGATTCTGCATGTGTTGCCGAGAGAGTTCATGGTGGACGGGCAGGAAGGCGTGCGCGAACCGTTGGGCCTGTCGGGGAACCGCCTCGAAGTGAACGTGCACGTGATTACGGGTGCTGTGACATCTGCGCAAAATATCATCAAGAGCGTCAATCGGGCGGGGCTCGACGTCGTGGATATCATCCTCCAGCCGCTGGCCTCCAGTGAAGCGGTGCTGAGCCAGGAAGAGCGCGAATTGGGAGTGGTCATGGTGGATTTGGGCGGTGGGACCACCGATCTCGCCATTTTTCTTGACGGCAGCATTCGGCATTCGGCCGTGCTTCCCATCGGGGGGCAGAACCTCACGAAGGATTTAGCGATCGGCTTGCTCACGTCGCAAACCGAAGCGGAGAAAATCAAGATGCAGCATGGTGTGGCACGGACCGAACTGGTTACCGGCCACCAAGTCGTCGACGTGCCATCCGTCGGCGATCGTCCGGCTCGAACCTTCTCACGGCGGGACATCGCCGAGATTCTCGAGCCACGCGTCGAAGAAATGTTTGAACTGGTTCGGCGGGAGATTGCGCGCGCGGGCTATGAAGGAATGCTGGGCGCCGGTGCGGTGGTCACGGGCGGGACATCACTCCTGGAAGGCATGCCGGACGCGGCCGAACGAGTGTTGAACCTGCCGGCGCGCAGGGGGGTGCCTTCCGGCGTCGGAGGGCTTCGGGACATTGTCGGCCACCCGAGTTATGCGACGGGGGTCGGGTTGTTGCTGCAGGCCCGCCGGCATACCGATGAATTAGAGACAGCGGGGCTTCACAGTGGAGGAGCCTGGGCCAAAATGATGGGATGGACGAAACGGGTCTTCGAGGTCTTTTAACTCAGAGCCCTTGTGTGCCACGACGTTGTCACACAGGGAGAAGTGAGGAGGTGTCTTGATGTTTTCATTCAAGGAAGATGTGCTGTCACCGGTCCGCATCAAGGTGATCGGCATCGGCGGAGGCGGATGTAATGCGGTCAACACGATGATCACGTCCGGGCTGGCGCGAGTTGATTTTATTGCCGGCAACACGGACCTCCAGGCGCTTGATCGCTCTCTGGCACCGTACAAGATTCAGCTGGGGCCGGAGCGAACGCGTGGGTTGGGCGCCGGAGCCAAGCCGGAAATCGGTAAGGAAGCGGCGATGGAGAGCAGAGACCATATTAAGGAGTGCCTCGAAGGGGCGGATATGGTGTTTGTCACGGCCGGAATGGGTGGAGGCACCGGCACCGGCGCCGCGCCGATCGTCGCCAGTATTGCCCGTGAAATGGGGATTCTCACGGTGGGTGTGGTGACGAAGCCGTTTCAATATGAAGGGCAACGGCGGCATAAACATGCGGAGGAAGGTATCCGTGATCTGCGTCGGCACGTCGACACGTTGCTGGTGATTCCGAATCAACGGTTATTGGGGATCGTCGACAGATCGACGCCACTCTTGGAGGCCTTCAAAGTCGCAGACGATGTCTTGCGGCAAGCCATTCAAGGCATCGCGGACGTCATTACGACGACAGGGCATGTCAACGTCGACTTTGCCGACGTACGCACCGTGATGTCCCATACGGGACGAGCCGTGATGGGCATGGGAGTGTCACGTGGTCCGAATCGGGCGATTGACGCCGCTCAAAAGGCTATCTGCAGCCCGCTGCTCGAGGAAGGCAGCGTAGAAGGCGCGCGCGGAGTGCTCCTCAATATTACCGGCGGACCGAGCATGTCGCTTCATGAGGTCGAGGAAGCCGCATCTATTATTCAGCAGACGGCCGATCCCGAAGCCAATATTATCGTCGGCCAAGTCATCAATCCTGATCTGGAAGAGGATCTGGTCATTACCGTCATTGCGACCGGGTTCGAGCCAGAAGTTGATGTTGCGGCGGCAGTGGGCGCAGACCGTCCAGCGGTCCGGGCGCCGAAAACGGCCCAGCCCGTGTTGGCCGGGGTGAGTGCGGCTGGGGCCGCCGATCGTCCGGCGCAGGATCTCGACCGCCCAACGTTCTTGCGGCGAATGAACGATGTCCGGGAGTCCATCGATCGGGCAGCACTGGCGGCGGACGATGAATGGGATGTGCCCACGTTTCTCCGTAAACAAGCGGATTGACCCGGTGATCCGTTGAGATCATGTGCCATTATCCTCGATGGGGATATCGATGACGAGTGACTCGGTCATTACCGTTCCGGCCTTTGCATCCGCGAGAAGCGGCGTGCGCCACTTTTTTGGGACACGCCGGCATGCCGCCCGGCTTGCTTATGAAGTCGGGGCTCCTGCTCCGGCCCAGGAACTCGAAGGAGCCGCGCGATCGTCCTGGATGCTCTCCGTGAAGCAGGTACATGGAACTGATGCGCTTGTCGTGGATCGTGCCCTGACGCCGTCAGATCGGTTTTCCGGCGGCTGGGATGCCTTGGTAACCGATCAACGAGGCATCATGGTGGCCGTGAGGACAGCGGACTGTGTTCCTGTCTTGATGTACGATCCCAAGCGGAAGATTGTCGCTGCGGTACATGCCGGATGGCGCGGAGCGGTGGCCGGCATTATGGGAAAGACCATCAGCGTGATGGAGTCACGTTTCGGTACAGTGCCGGAGCATGTGCAGGTCAGCATCGGTCCGTCGGCCGGAGTGTGCTGTTATGAAGTAGACCAGACGGTTTTGGACAAACTGCCTGAGGCCTGTGCCGATTCCCAACGGGTGGTGCGGGGACAACAAGGTGGCAAGGCACATCTCGATCTGAAGCTGCTCATCAGGGAACAGGCACGGAGTGCCGGCGTCCGCCCGGACTCCATCACATCCGTCAATTTGTGCACGATCTGCCATGAGGACCTGTTCTTTTCATACCGGCGTGAGGGGAAAGTGATCGGCACGATGGTCAGCGCGATCGGTCTTGCCCCGTTGTGAGGGAGATGCAGGGCCTCTGCCAATTGTCCGGCCCTTCCGCTAGAATAGAGGCGGTTTGCCGGCGCGCAGCCAGGATGATGAGAGCCGATACGCAAGATGGACGTATTCACAGAAGAATCGATCGCCACCCGAGTTCGAGGTATCCTCTCGAACGTCCGTGCGGCGGCGGAGAAGTCAGGACGTGATCCCGGCCGTGTTCGGCTGGTGGCGGCGACGAAAACCGTCTCGGTGGAGCGAATTCGAGAAGGGGTGGATGCGGGGCTCTCACTGCTTGGAGAAAACCGTGTGCAAGAGGCGCTTCCCAAGATCGAAGCGCTGGCGCAGACCCAAGTCCGGTGGCATTTTATTGGGCAGCTGCAGCGGCGGAAGGTCCGCACGATTATCGGCCTATTTGACCTGATCCATTCGATTGATAGCTTGGAACTGGCCTATGAAATCGATCGGCGTGCTGGAGAGGTCGGTCTCGTACAAGACATTCTTCTCGAGGTGAATGTTGGAGGGGAGTCGACAAAGGCAGGTTTTCGTCCCGATGATCTGGTACGGCAGGTTGCGACGATGGCGCCCCTGACTCATCTCCATATCAAAGGATTGATGGCGATTCCACCGCCGACGGTTGAAGCTGAGGCAGCCAGACCCTATTTTATCCAGCTCAGGGAATTGGCAAAGGCGGTTGCCGCGGAAACAATCCCCGGCGTCATGATGGACGAACTGTCGATGGGGATGTCGAACGATTATGCCATTGCCGTGGAAGAAGGGGCCACGCTGGTCCGTGTCGGGTCGGCCATTTTTGGGGCACGTCATGTCTAGTCCATTGCTTGCGCAGAAAGTGGCATTCGTGGGCGGTGGCCAGATGGCCGAGGCGCTGATCGGCGGAATGTTGACTGTCAAGCTCTGCACGCCGGATCACATTCGTGTCTCCGATCCAAACGCCGAACGGTTGGATGTCCTCAAGAAGAAATACGGAGTTCAAACTGGCAGGTCGAACCGGGAGATCGCCGCGTGGGGCGATATAGTGATACTCGCGGTCAAGCCACAGGTGCTGGATGGAGTGCTCAAAGAAGTAGGAGCTGAGTTGGCCAAGGCCCTCGTCGTGTCAATCGTGGCTGGGGTGCCAATCAGCCGAATCACCGACGCCTGCGGGCGGGAAGCGCGTGTCATTCGGGCAATGCCAAACACACCCGCAATGGTACGGCAGGGGATGACAGCGCTGGCAATTGGGGACGGCGCGCAGGAGAAGGACGTGGCTTCGGTGCGAGGTATCTTCGAGTCAGTTGGCAAGGTTGTGCCGGTCGAGGAACGCTTGATGGATGCCGTGACCGGCCTCAGTGGAAGCGGGCCGGCGTATGTGTTTCTCGCGATTGAGGCCTTGGCCGACGGCGGGGTGAAAATGGGAGTGCCACGAGCCATTGCCGAAATGCTTGCCGCGCAGACCGTTTTGGGTGCCGCGCAGATGGTCCTGGAAACCGGGCAACATCCGGCTCGTCTCAAGGATCAGGTGGCCCGGCCAGCTCCAGGAAGTCTGTCGGCGCAGCGAGATCAAAATCATTGGGGATCACAACGTTGAGAACGCGATGGCAGCGGCGACCTATGCGTTGTTATGCGGCTGTTCGCTCGACGTCGTTCGTCGAGTCCTCGCAGAGTTTCCCGGGCTTGAGCATGCATTGGAAATCGTGCGGGAGCGGCGCGGCGTGCGATTCGTCAATGACTCGAAGGGGACCAATGTGGATGCGACCCTCAAGGCGCTGGAAAGTATCGACCAGCCGATTTGGCTCATCGCCGGCGGGCGGGACAAGGGTGGAGATTTTTCCCGGCTGGCCCCCCTCATTCGCCAGCGTGTGAAACGGCTGCTGTTGATCGGCGAGGCTGCGCCGCTGATTGCACATGCGGTGCAAGGATATGATGCGATTGATCGAGCCGGGACGTTACGTGAGGCGATCGAACGTGCTGCGGCGGGGGCAACTGCCGGCGAAGTAGTTCTGATGTCGCCGGCCTGCGCGAGCTTTGACATGTTTGCCGATTACCAGGACCGGGGCCGCCAGTTTAAAGCCTTGGTGCAATCCTTACCGGCGTAAGGCCGGCTAGCCAGAGGAGATTTGACACTGAACGATGTCTCAGAGATCCGCAGGGACGCTGACGCTGCCCTGGACCACAGCCAGTCCGCGCGCGACAAAACGGGTCGCGATGGATCATTCATTGCTGATCATCACGATTATTCTAGCGCTCGTCGGGTTAGTGATGGTGTTCAGCGCGAGCGCGGTTGTGGCGGGCAATCGATTCCACGATCCAGGATATTTCCTCAAGCGGCAGCTGGCCTGGCTGGCGTTCGGTTTCCTCCTTCTGCATCTGGCTTCCCACATCGATTATGTCTGGTGGAAACGGTTGTCGATCCCTCTTCTCGGCCTGACAGTGCTCCTGTTGGTTATGGTGTTGATACCGTCGTTGGGAGTGTCGGCAAAGGGTGCCAGGCGCTGGCTGCGACTAGGCCCGATATCAGTTCAACCGGCGGAGATCGCAAAGCTGGTTGCCGTCATGTATCTCGCGGCGTATCTGGCAAAGAAGGAAGACCGCCTGACAGGTTTCTTGAGCGGCCTGGCGCCGGCGCTGCTTATCATCGGGGTGCTGGGTGGGTTGGTGCTCCTGGAGCCCGATTTGGGCACAGTCGTAGTGATGGGATCGGTCGCGATCGGTCTCTTGTTTTTGGGCGGCGCGCGGCTTTCCCATCTGCTCTCGCTGGGATTGTGTGCGGTGCCGGTTGTGTTGGTGCTTGTCCTCAGCTCAAGCTATCGGCGCCAGCGGCTGATGACGTTTTTGGCCCCGTGGAAAGATGCCTCGGATGCGGGCTTTCAGATTACGCAATCATTTCTGGCTTTCGGCAGCGGTGGTCTGTTGGGAGTTGGGTTGGGCGAAGGCAAACAAAAACTGTTTTTCCTGCCGGAGGCGCATACCGACTTTGTGTTAGCGCTGGTGGGCGAAGAGCTTGGATTGGTGGGGACGGGGGGCATCATCCTGCTCTTCGCACTATTCGCCATCAGAGGCTTTCAGGTCGCCGCGAGGGCGAGGATGCCGTTCGGCCGGTATCTCGGTATGGG
>JABMDG010000001.1:22589-29392 GCA_015904045.1 Nitrospira sp. | reverse complement strand
ATTGTGACCTCGGCGATTAAGGAACGGGTGGAGTCTCATCCATGGATTAAAGAAGCGACGGTGGAGCGTGTGCCGTTTCATGAATTGCGCATATCCGTAAGAGAGCGAACGCCTGCTGCGGTCATTCGGACCGGTTCAGAAAACGTGCTCAGCGATACCGAAGGTCATGTGTTGGGCCGCCTTGCTCAGACGGACGATGTGTCGTTGCCGATGGTGACGGGTGTCGATCTCAAGAAGCTTCTTCGAGGCGATGAACAGGTACGACAGGCAGTTGTGTCCGGGATCGAGCTAACGAAACTCATGGGACAGGTCTACGGGGGGCGTTTGCAAGTGAATGCGGCGAATCCCGCCGACCTGGTAGCGTCCGTCCGAGGCGTGCAGTTCCACTTCGGCGAAGGAGCCATCGGCGATCAGTGGGAGCGGTTTCAGCAAGTTAAGCCGGCGGTGAAGACGCTGAGTCTTGATGGGTATGGCGACGGAGCCAACGATGTAGATCTCCGGTACGAGAATCGGATCGTCGTACGGGAAAGGGGGTGATCGCCATGCCGAAGCGAGATCAAATCCTTGTCGGGCTGGATATTGGAACAACCAAGATTTGCGCGATCGTCGCGGAGATTACCGACTCAGGAGGGTTGAGCGTCATTGGCGTCGGATCAAGTCCTTCTCGCGGATTGCGCAAAGGAGTCGTTGTTGATATCGAGAGTACGGTTGAATCGATCAAGAAGGCCGTTGAAGAGGCCGAATTAATGGCGGCGGTGCAGATCAACTCAGTCTACACCGGCATTGCAGGCAGCCATATTTCCGCCGAGAACTGTAAAGGGGTCGTGGCGCTGAAGCGCGCGGAAGTCACGCGTGAGGACATCCATCGGGCGATCGAGAGTGCGCGAACGGTGGCCGTCATCCCGCACGAACGCCGCATTCTGCATGTGCTGCCGCGGGAGTTCATGGTGGATGGGCAGGAAGGTGTGCGTGAGCCGCTTGGCTTGTCGGGCAACCGTCTGGAAGTAAACGTGCATGTCATCACGGGGGCTGTGACTTCTGCACAAAACATCATCAAGAGTGTCAATCGGGCGGGGCTCGATGTGGTGGACATCATTCTTCAGCCGCTGGCGTCCAGCGAAGCGGTGTTGAGCCAGGAAGAACGAGACTTGGGTGTGGCGATGGTGGACTTGGGCGGGGGCACCACCGACTTGGCTATCTTTCTCGACGGCAGTATCCGGCATTCCGCTGTGTTGCCTATTGGGGGACTGAATCTGACGAAAGATTTGGCGATCGGTCTTCTGACCTCACAAACCGAAGCGGAAAAAATCAAGACCCATCACGGCACCGCGCGTACTGAATTGGTTACCGGCCATCAAATCGTCGATGTACCTTCCGTCGGAGACCGTCCGGCCCGAACTTTCTCACGCCGGGACATTGCCGAGATCCTCGAACCGCGCGTGGAAGAAATGTTCGAGCTTGTGCGAAGGGAGATTGCGCGCGCCGGCTATGAAGGCATGTTGGGCGCCGGGGTAGTGATTACCGGCGGAACGTCGCTGTTGGAAGGGATGCCGGATGCGGCTGAAAAGGTGCTGAACCTTCCGGCTCGCCGCGGGATGCCTTCCGGAGTCGGAGGACTTCGAGACATTGTCGGGCATCCCAGTTATGCGACGGGGGTGGGATTATTGCTGCATGCCCGACGGCATGCCGATGAATTGGAGACGGCCGGGCTTCGCAATGGGGGGACCTGGTCAAAAATGGTTGGGTGGACGAAGCGAGTATTGGAAGTTTTTTAACGGAGGATGCCTCGTGTCGACGGGCCGTTGTCACGCGGGGAGAATGAGGAGGTGCCTTGATGTTTTCATTTCAAGAAGATGTGCTTCTGCCGGTCCGTATTAAGGTGATCGGAATCGGCGGCGCTGGATGCAATGCCGTCAATACCATGATCTCATCCGGTCTGGCACGGGTCGATTTCATCGCGAGCAATACGGATCTCCAAGCGCTGGATCGCTCGCTGGCTCCCTACAAGATTCAACTGGGACCGGAGCGGACTCGCGGGCTGGGTGCAGGCGCGAAGCCGGAAATCGGCAAGGAAGCGGCGTTGGAAAGCAAAGAGCACATCCGCGAATGCCTCGAAGGCTCGGATATGGTCTTTGTGACGGCGGGTATGGGGGGCGGGACCGGCACCGGTGCTGCGCCGATCGTTGCCAGTATCGCCCGTGAGATGGGGATTCTCACGGTGGGTGTGGTGACGAAACCCTTCCAATATGAAGGGCAGCGGCGGCACAAACATGCGGAAGAGGGCATTCGCGATCTGCGTAGACATGTCGATACCCTGCTCGTGATTCCGAACCAGCGGCTGCTGGGGATTGTTGATAAGTCGACGCCCCTTCTCGAAGCCTTCAAGGTAGCAGATGACGTGCTGCGGCAGGCCATTCAAGGCATCGCCGATGTCATCACCACGACGGGCCATGTGAACGTTGATTTTGCCGACGTCAAGACCGTGATGTCTCATACGGGACGGGCCGTAATGGGCATGGGCGTGTCACGTGGGCCGAATCGCGCGATTGAGGCGGCCCAAAAGGCCATCTGCAGTCCGCTGCTTGAGGAAGGCAGCGTGGAAGGCGCACGCGGGGTCCTGTTGAACATTACGGGCGGCCCCACCATGTCGCTGCATGAAGTTGAGGAAGCCGCTTCCATCATTCAGCAGACGGCCGATGCCGAAGCTAATATCATTGTGGGCCAGGTGATCAATCCTGACATGGGTGAGGATCTGATTATCACGGTCATTGCCACTGGATTTGAGCGGGAGGCCGAGGCCGCGGTGGCCATTGGGGCAGAACGCACGATGGCCCGCACGATGAAACCCTCACAGCCGGTCATGGCTGGGGTGGGGGCGGTCCCTGCGGCCGATCGGGCAATCAAGGATCTTGACCGTCCGACGTTCCTCCGGCGGATGAACGATGTCCGGGAGTCCATAGATCGGGCTGCTCTTGCGGCGGAAGATGAATGGGATGTACCGACATTTCTCCGCAAGCAGGCAGATTGATCAGCGGAATGTCATGACTCTTGGTTCTCGATAGGTGGATGCATGGTAAACGCATCAGTCATTACTGTCCCGGCTTTTGCGCCTCCGCGGAGCGGGGTGCGCCACTTTTTTGGGACCCGCCGGCATTCAGCAAGCCTCACCGTTGAAGTGGGCGCTCCCCTCCCTGTCAAGAGTGCCGAAGGTGCCGCGAGCTTCTCATGGATACTCTCCGTGAAACAGGTGCACGGCACCGATGCGCTTGTGGTGGATCGCGCCCTGAAGAAATCCGACCGGTTTCTGGACGGCTGGGACGCGTTGGTAACCAATCAACCAGGAATCATGGTGGCGGTACGAACGGCGGACTGTGTTCCTGTGCTGATCCACGATCCCCAGCGGAGAGTGGTCGCCGCAGTGCATGCTGGATGGCGCGGAGCGGTTGCTGGTATTGTGCGGAAGACCATGACAGTAATGAAGTCCCGGTTCGGCTCGGCTCCGGAGCATCTGCGGCTCAGTATCGGGCCATCCGCCGGGGTCTGTTGTTATGAGGTGGATGGACCGGTATTGGAGAAGCTGCACCAAGCCTGTCCTGATTCTGAACAAGTGGTGCGAAGCCGTCGGGGCAGCAAGGCCCATCTTGATCTGAAGTCGCTTATCAGGCAGCAAGCGATAAGCGCTGGAGTCCGCCCAGAATCTGTCACGTCCGTCAATGTGTGCACGATCTGTCATGAGGATCTGTTTTTCTCCTATCGGCGGGAGGGAAAAGTGATCGGCACGATGGTCAGCGCGATCGGTCTGGGCCCTTTATAAGGGAAGGCAGAATCTCTGCCAATTGTCCGATCCTTCCGTTAGAATAGAGATGATACGGCTAGATAGCCGACCGCGCTTATTGAGACCCGATTTGCACGATGGAGTCACACGAGAGAGAGACGATTGCCCAGCGGGTTCAATCGGTGCTATCGGCAATCC
This sequence comes from Nitrospira sp., assembly GCA_015904045.1. The sequence goes on along the minus strand of JABMDG010000001.1, from coordinate 25,419 downwards.
GGTCGGCTGCAGAGAAGGTCGGGAGGCGCCCGGATAGTATCCGGCTCGTTGCTGCTACGAAAACCGTCACGGCTGATCGTATTCGGGAGGGGATCGCCGCAGGGTTGTCGATCCTCGGAGAAAACCGAGTGCAGGAAGCGCTTCCGAAGGTTGAGGCGCTCGCACAGGCGCCGGTTCGGTGGCACTTTATCGGACATCTGCAGCGGCGGAAAGTTCGCTCGGTCATCGGCATGTTCGAGCTGATTCATTCTGTCGACAGCCTGGAGCTTGCGCAAGAAATTGATCGGCGCGCCGGAGAAGCCGGGCAGTCTCAAGATATTTTGCTTGAGGTGAATATCGGAGGGGAGACGACGAAGGGCGGTTTTCAGCAGGACGGGCTTGTTCAATTGGTATCGACGATGGCGGCACTCTCGCATATTCAGATCAAGGGGTTGATGGCGATTCCGCCTCCGACAGCTGAGCCCGAGTTGGCCAGAACGCATTTTATCCGGCTTCGGGAATTGGCGGAAGCCATCGCCGCGCAAAGGATTCCTGGTGTGGCCATGGGTGAACTCTCGATGGGAATGTCGAACGATTACGAAATTGCCGTTCAAGAAGGGGCAACATTGGTTCGAGTCGGCTCCGCTATTTTTGGAGCGCGTCATGCCTAGCGCCTCACTCTCACACAAGATTGCTTTTGTGGGTGGCGGTCAGATGGCCGAAGCATTGATCGGGGGGATATTGGCCGCCAATCTCTGTGTGCCCGATCGAATTTGGGCCACCGATCCGGCCGCAGTCCGACTCGATCATCTGAAGAAGACGTTCGGAATCCAGGTCGGCGGATCAAATCGCGAGGCCGCGGTCTGGGGCGATGTGGTGGTACTGGCGGTGAAGCCGCAGGCATTCGACGGAGTGCTCAAGGAGATCGGTGGTGAGCTGGCCAACGCCCTGGTCGTTTCGATCGCTGCTGGGGTGCCGATCAGTCGAATTATGGGGGCCTGTGGAGGACAGACGCGCGTCATTCGGGCCATGCCCAATATGCCGGCGATGGTGCATGAAGGAATGACGGCATTGGCTATCGGTTCCAGCGCGAACGAACAGGATGTGGCTACGGTGCGGTGCATCTTTGAATCAGTCGGCAAGGTCGTGCCGGTTGAAGAACGGTTGATGGATGCCGTGACCGGGCTCAGTGGTAGCGGACCCAACGGCTGCTGATGGTCGAACGGATGCGGGCGACGCTTCATACCTTCGAGCGGATGTTGGATGTCGAAACAAGCGAAGCCTACCAGGATAGCGGAATGGTGTCTGAAGATAAGATGCAGGGGGAGTCAAGTCCCGCCCGCTAAACAATAGCGGCGTTCGTTTCTTGTATGAGGGGCCTTACCCGGTCGAGCGTATTGCGATTATGCTGGTTCCTCCCTCACTCCGCTCGGCACTGGATCATGCTGTTGTCGGTGGAATTTTCCCCGGGGCCGTGCTTGCCATTCGGCAGGGCGGAGAGCGAGTCTGTGTCATACCAGCCGGGCGTCTCTCAACTGAGCCTCCAGGCAGTGCAGTCACGTCATCGACGATCTACGACTTAGCATCTCTGACGAAGCCGTTGGCCACGGTGACGGCTATGGCCTTATTGGTCCAACACGGTCAATGCCGGCTTGATGATCGTGCCGATTCAGTGCTGCACGAATTGCAGGGGGCTGCTGCCGGACCTGCGACGCTTCGGCAGTTGTTGACCCATAGTTCCGGCCTGCCGGGTTGGCGTGGGTTCTATGAACGGTTGAGCCTGAATGCGTCTCTGCCGACTTCCCCGGAGGCCAGGGCAGAAGTTAGCCGACAGGTTCTACACATGATTGCAAAAGAGGGACTCATCTATGGAAGGGGTGAGAGGAGTCTCTATAGTGATCTCGGATTCATACTGCTGGGTCTGATAGTTGAACGGCTGAGCGGCACCCCATTAGACCGATTTGTGCGCGAGCAGATCGTCCAGCCCTTGAACGCGCAGCCGCTCTGTTTTTTGCCGACTGACAGTGAGGGGGAATCTCGGAAGAATTCGATGATCGGCTCGATTGCTCCCACTGAACGGGATTTCTGGAGAGGGCATCTTCTCTGTGGCGAGGTCCATGATGAAAATGCGGCGGCGCTTGGTGGCGTCGCCGGGCATGCGGGACTCTTTGGGACTGCTGAGGCCGTACTTGGGTTGACGGGGGCCTGGCTGGCTGCGTATCACCGCAAACCTTCGATTCTCAATCCAGAGGTTGTGTCGGATTTTTCGAAAAGACAGTCAAATATACCTGGATCCAGCTGGGCAATAGGATGGGATACGCCGTCTCCGCCCTCTTCATCAGGGCGATACTTTTCACCCGAGTCATTCGGCCATCTGGGTTATACGGGGACATCGGTCTGGATCGATCCAGCTTGTGAACTAGAAGTGGTACTGCTTTCAAATCGGGTGCACCCGACCAGGAAGAACGAAGGGATCAGAGCCTATCGCCCGATGATTCACGATCTTGTCTATCAGGAATGCGTGCAGGCTTTTTAGGGCAGATCGGCGTATTCGACCCAGGTTTCTTTTTCCGCCAGGTAGCGCGTCCCTTTGAAGTTCGCTCTGGTTCTCATTCGAGTGAATCCAAACTTCTGAAGTTTGTCCACCAGCTCTTTGACTGTCGCTGTGATGGTGGAATGGGACCCGCTTTCGACGGTGAGGGCTTCGTACATGACCTTTGCCGCGTATCCTGATGCGGTTCGGTTTACGAGGATGGCGCGATTGAAATAGCGGTCGCTCGGATCAATACCTTCGACCTGGTGTTTCTCAACCAGCCCTTCTTTTCTGAACATCAGGGGCAATGTGCTCATT
>JABMDG010000001.1:6410-22489 GCA_015904045.1 Nitrospira sp. | reverse complement strand
GTCACGATTGTCTCACTAACCGGCTGATAGAGCCGTAACAGGACGAGTAGACCTATGGCTACGTTTGCATACGTCGGGCGGAGCAAGTCAGGGGCAGTCAAAAAGGGCGAGCTTGTTGCCAAATCGCGCGATGAAGCGGTCGAGCAACTGCGGAAACAAAGTGTTGTTGTGACAAGCCTGGAAGAGAAAGCCGCCGGGCAAGGTTTTTCATTGAGTTTTGGCAGCGGGGTGGGCGAGAAGGATCTCGTTGTGTTCACTCGTCAATTCGGCACCATGATCAATGCCGGATTGCCTTTGATCCAGTGTCTCGAAATTCTCTCGACCCAGTCGGAGAATGCGGCATTGCGGAAGGCGATCGGTGACGTCAGGGCGCAGGTCGAGGGAGGGTCAACCTTTTCCGATGCGCTTCGCAAGCATCCCAAAATTTTCGACGATCTGTACATCAATATGGTTCATGCAGGAGAAGTCGGCGGGTTGCTGGATACGATTCTCAGCCGTTTGTCCAAGCATATTGAAAAAGCCATGAAGTTGAAGGGGCAGATCAAGAGCGCGATGGTATATCCGGCCGCCATCGTCGGGATCGCCGCCATCGTGATCTCCGTACTCATGATCTGGGTCATTCCTGTCTTCGAGAAGATGTTCAAGGAATTGTCCGGGGGGAAAATGGCTCTTCCGGGGCCGACCCAACTCGTGATCGACATGAGCAATTTCGCGCAGGCATATTGGTACATCATATTGGCAGTGATTATAGGAAGCGTGATTGCACTTAAGAAGTACTATGCCACGACTCAGGGGAGGCTGGCGATCGATAAGTTTGTATTGAAGCTGCCGGTGTTCGGAGACTTGATCAGAAAAGCTTCCGTGGCAAAGTTTACCCGTACTCTTGGCACTTTGCTGGCCAGCGGTGTGCCGTTGCTGGAAGCATTGACGATTTGCGCAAAGACCTCGGGAAACAAAGTCGTTGAAAATTCGCTATTGGAGGCAAAGGTCAGTATCAGTGGCGGAAAAACGATCTCTGAGCCATTGGCCAAGAGCGGGACGTTTCCTAAGATGGTGACTCACATGATTTCGGTCGGGGAGTCGACGGGCGCGTTGGATAGCATGCTGGGGAAAATTGCGGACTTCTATGAGGATGAGGTGGACGAAGCGGTGACGAACCTCACTGCACTCTTGGAACCCATGATGATGGTGTTTCTTGGTACCACTGTAGGGTTTATTGTGGTGGCAATGTACTTGCCGATCTTTACAATGGCGCAAGCTATCGGGTAAGCGACAGAAGTTGGGCAGCATTCTTTCTCACTCGCCATGGCTTAGACCAGGTCCAGCGAGTGAGGTCGGCTCACTCAAGTCCCGGACACGTACAGCGGCGCCCTCCAATTCCATGTGATCTTTGATCGTTCGTGGATTTCCCTACCGTCTGCTCTTGAAGGGTAGGCGGTAGGATCGCTACGGGGTTCCCCTGCCTTGTCGGGGATTGGAATTATGGACGATATCAAGACCAGAATTTACTGGTTAATGGGGCTGCGCATCGTCGTTGTCACGCTGCTGCTGGGGCTCTCCCTCACTTTTCAGCTGACTAAGGGAGAACGAGTCGAAACCTTTTATGCGCTGATCATATTCACCTATGCGGTGACGATTCTCTACGCAGTCATACTTCGAAGGCTGTCAAGCTCTGAGGCGCTCGCTCAATTCGCTTGGGTTCAAGTCGCCGTCGACTTGTTACTTGAAACGGTATTAATCGCAAGGACGGGAGGCATTGAAAGCCCGTTTGCGGTGCTCTATGTCATCAGTGTGACGGTGGCAAGCCTTGTCCCTCGGCGCCGCGTGGGGCTGTTGACCGCCAGCTGCTGCATCATTCTTTTTGGGATTCTCACCAACATTCAACTGTATGGGTTGGCTGAAGTGTGGGGATGGTTGCCGCAGACTCGTCTCAGCGCCGCCGAGTCTCTTCAGGCATTCGGTGTTTATAGCCTGGCTTTTCTAGTCGTTGGACTTCTTAGTGGGGCGCTCGCAGATCAGCTGCAATGTGCCGATCGGTCACTTCGTGAAAAAGAGCAAGGGCTCAGTCGCCTTCGGGCCTTCCATGAAAATATCGTCCATAGCATCAGCAGCGGGGTCTTCACGACCGATGAGCGCGGGTGTATTACCTCGTTCAACCCTGCGGCGCAAGAGACGACGGGGTACAGTGTCGAGCAAGTACAGGGACGCCGCTGGCGGGAAGTGTTTAACTGGCATCCTGCTCAGCCGGAAGACGAAGGTATGCTCAATAGGTCTGCCCATAGCAGATTCGAGGTGGAATGCAAACGGGCCGACGGCAATCGGTTGATTCTTGGGATGACGCTCGCGCCGCTGCATGAACAGGGAACCGAAACAGGATTCGTCGGAGTGTTCAAGGATCTCACGCAAATTCGGGACCTGGAAGAGGAGATGAGGCGGAAGGAGTGGCTGGCCAATCTCGGAGAGATGTCGGCGGGAATGGCGCATGAAATACGAAATCCTCTCGGGGCACTTGCGGGGGCAATGCAAATGCTTCGAAAAGATCTTCAGGCAGATGAAACCAGCCAGAGGCTGATGGACATCGCAATTCGCGAAGCGACAAGACTGGACGATATCATCACGGAGTTCCTCCAATATGCCCGCCCTCCCGCGCTGAATGTGAAAGAGGCTGATTTGAACAAAGTCCTTGCCGAGACGCTTGATCTGGTACAACATGAAGCACGAACAAGAACAAAGATCGCCATCGAAACGGCGTTGGCTGAAGGGGCTTTGCCGGGGCAGATCGATCAGGATCAAATGAAGCAAGTGTTCTGGAATTTAGCGGCTAACGCGTTTGATGCCATGCCGCGTGGCGGGCGGCTCACAATTGCAACGGGTTGTCGGCGTGTCGATGTCGCTGGGCGCAAGGCGGATGTGGTTGAAATCTCGTTTCATGATACGGGGGAAGGCATTCCCAAGCAGAACCTCGATAAGATTTTTCTGCCGTTCTTCACCACTAAAGCGCATGGATCTGGATTGGGTCTCGCGGCGGTGCATCGGATCGTCGATTTGCATGGTGGGTGGATTAAGGTTGAGAGTGAGGAAAACCAGGGCACGCGATTTGTCGTGTGCCTGCCGCAATCGGCGGATGCCGGGGTGCGGTTATGGCATGAAGGTAGGGAACCGTGGAAAAGATCCTAGTTGTTGATGATGAACAAAGCTTGCGGGAAGTCTTGAGCATTATGCTCAAGCGGACCGGGTATGCCGTGACCAGTGTGGCCGATGGCGAAGAAGCTATCGAGCTTCTGAATAAGGATATTTTCGATCTGGTCATCACTGACTTACGCATGCCGAAGATCGACGGCATGGAAGTGCTCAAAGCTGCGAAGTCGGCTTCCCCCGAAACGGTTGTGTTGATTATTACGGCGTTCGCCTCCGCTGATTCGGCGGTCGAAGCGATGAAACAGGGGGCCTACGATTATTTGACGAAGCCGTTTCAGGTGGACGAAGTTCAGTTGATCATCCGCAATGCGCTGGAAAAGCGGCGCCTGACGACGGAAAATATTTTGCTCAAACGCGAGATGGCGAGCCAGTCGTCCTTTTCACAGCTGGTAGGCCAGAGCGACGCGATGCAAAAAGTGTTTGATGTCGTGCGGAAGGTGGCTGACTCGAAGAGCAATGTCTTGATCTGCGGCGAAAGCGGAACAGGAAAAGAACTGGTGGCACGTGCGATCCATTACAACAGCAGCAGGAATGCCATGCCGTTTGTAGCCGTGAACTGCAGCGCGGTGCCTGAGACACTTTTGGAAAGTGAGCTGTTTGGCCACATGAAAGGATCATTCACCGGCGCGATTTCGAACAAGGCCGGGTTGTTCGAGGTGGCGAATGGCGGGACTGTGTTTCTCGACGAGATTGGCGATACCACGCCGACGATTCAAGTAAAGCTCTTGCGGGTGATTCAGGAGCGTGAGTTCCGCCGCGTGGGCGGTAATCAGGACGTCAAGGTCGATGTGCGCATCGTGGCTGCGACAAATAAGGATCTTGAAAAGGCGGTTGCTGACGGATCGTTCCGCGAAGACCTCTACTGAAATCGAATCCCGGGCCTGGCCGATTCCGAAAGGCATGAAGGCGCCGCAGGCTGCGGGCAAGATTCACACTGACATGGAGCGCGGCTTCATACGCGCCGAGGTTTATCACTACGACGACTTGCTGGCCTGCGGATCGGAGGCGAAGGTGAAAGAGAAGGGGTTATTCCGCCTCGAAGGCAAGGACTATGTGATCAAAGAGGCGGACATCGTGTATTTTAGGTTCAACGTGTAGTTATCGAGCGAGACACAAGAAGGACCGGCTAACAGGAGCTGTTCATTTGACAGGATCTTTTAGCCTGTGATACCGTCCACCGTTCTTTGCGCCAAATAGGCGCCCTACACCTCGCTCCCGGCTGGTTCGGGGGCCTTTGTCCAGGAGGATTGCTGCATGGAGCTCTACGAGTCTCTGTTCATTATTCGTCCGTCCGTCTCCGATGAGGAGACCAAGGCGCTCATCGACAAGATGAAGGGTGTTGCCGATAAGACCGGCGCGCAATTCATCAAAGCCGAGAATTTGGGGAAGAAGAAACTGGCGTACGAGGTCCGGCGCGAGCGGAAGGGCACCTATGCCTATTTCTACTTCAAGGCGCCGAACCATACCGTTGGTGAGCTGGAGCGGGCGTACCGATTGGAAGACAACATCATTAAGTTTCTCACGGTCCATCATGAGAAGCCTCTGGTGGAGCGGCGGCCGGTAGAGGCCACGGCACAGGAGACCGACGGTGGCCGGATTTAACAAGGTCATCTTGATGGGGAACCTCACCCGGAATCCCGAACTTCGGTATACGCCGAACGGGACCCCGGTGGCGAGCTTCGGATTAGCCGTCAGCCGCCGGTTCAAGCAGGGAGAGGATCTGAAGGAAGAAGTCTGTTTCGTCGATATCGTGGTGTTCGGCAAGCAAGCGGAACATTGCGGACAATATCTGAGCAAAGGCAACGGGGCGATCGTCGAGGGGCGGTTGCAGCAACGCCGGTGGGAGACGGAAGACGGCCAGAAGCGGAGCAAGCACGAGGTCGTGGCGCAGACCGTCACCTTCATGCCCAAACGCCAGGAGGTCGGTGGCGGAGGCGGAGGGGAACCGCCGGTTCACGATGAACCGAGCTATGACGCCATGGATGAGCAAGGATAAGCGCGTAGAATGAGGAGGCAGTAATGGAACGGAGCAATGAGGGCGAGCGTGGCGGAGGGCGGCTGTTTCAACGGCGGCGGCCTTGCCGGTTTTGCCTGGAGAAGGCGCCGATCGATTTCAAAGACGCCGGGTTGTTGCGAAACTTTCTGACCGAGCGGGGACGTATCGTGCCTCGCCGTATTTCTGGAAATTGCATGCGCCATCAGCGGGAGCTGACAGTGGCCGTGAAGCGGGCCCGGCATATCGCGATTATCAGTTTTGCAGAGGAGCGATAACGAGCGTGACCGGCGAGTGCAGCGTATTGGAGCGGGGCGGCGGCGAGTCGCTGGGGATCGTAATGGATCTACTCACACCCAAAATTGCAGATATCACGGCGGACGGCGTTTCACTCTCAGGAGATCTGACGGCTGAAGAGCTGGGACTCACCGATGCAGACGTGTCTATTCGTGGAACATTGTCGGTGGGGCTGGATCTTCGATCGGTCGAACGCACGATCTGCCTGACGGGAGTGGTGGAAGGAACGGCAGTTCATCAATGTGTGCGCTGTCTGAAGGATTTTGAGAGTTCCATCGCCTTCTCTGTGCGCGCTGCCTATGAACGGGAAACCAAGGCTGCGGCACCCGTAGCAAAGCAAGATGCTGGATGGAAGAAGAAAACAGCGCCAGCAGTTGAACCCAAGCTGGAAGAGCCGGACGATGATTTGTACCATTACACGGGTGATCAGCTCGATCTGGCGCCGATGCTTCGTGAGCAGTTGATTCTCGCTTCTCCAATGCATCCGCTGTGTGTCGAGGAATGTCTTGGGCTCTGCGCCCGATGCGGGGAAAATTTAAATGAGGGGCCGTGTCACTGCGCCGCGGAACCGACGGGAAGTCCGTTTCAAGTTCTGCGCGGCATGAAAGAAAAGTTGCAAGAGCCTGCCGGTCAGTGAAAGGCCCGGCAGTGGCTCGAAGAAGGAGTTGCCATGCCCAATCCAAAACATAAACATTCACGGGCGAGACGCGACAAGCGCCGCACGCAAAAACTGCGCATGACGCCTCCCGGGATGTCGGTGTGTCCTCAATGTCATGAACTGAAACTGCCGCATTATACGTGCCTGCACTGTGGCATGTACAAAGGCAAGGCCGTGATTCAAGTCGAAGAAGCGTGACGCTGGAAGCACGGTGCGTGCGCCTCTCGTCACCATCCGTTGTGCAAAATCTCCCATTGCGCTACACTCCCGGCGCGTTCGACTGACCCACGGGAGCGGTACTTGTATAGCCGGTTTGTCCGATACCATCCGTGAGCACACCGTCTCGCATGAAGATCGCGCTTGACGCAGTGGGGGGAGACCATGGTCCCGCTCCCTGCGTCGAGGGCGCCCTCCAAGCCGCGAGAGAATCGGACGTCGCGGTCATTCTCGTCGGCGACGAGACCACACTTAAGAAAGAATGCGCGCGTCTTGGCTGCGCCGATGACAGGATTTCTATCCAGCACGCGTCCCAAATCGTCGCGATGCACGAGTCGCCGGCGTCGATGGCGCGGAAAAAGCGGGATTCGTCGATCTGGGTCGCGACCGAGATGGTCAAGAACGGCGAAGCCGACGCGGTCGTGAGCCCTGGCAATACCGGAGCCAGCATGGTGGCGTCGTTTTTCGTGCTGGGCTTGACGAAAGGTGTCGAACGTCCGGCAATCGCCACCAGCCTGCCGACTGTGACCGGCCAGGCGATCCTCCTTGACGTGGGTGCGAACGTCGATTGCAGTGCCAAGGATCTGCATCAGTTTGCCGTGATGGGGAACGAATACGGCAAGCATTTGTTCAACAAGCCCGATCCCCGCGTCGGCCTGCTGAGTATCGGTGAGGAAGACAGCAAGGGCAACGAAGTGACAAAGGAAGCCTTCAAACTGTTGAAGGCGAGTTCGTTGAACTTCGTCGGGAACGTCGAGGGGCGCGAAGTGTATAGCGGCATCGCGGATGTCGTGGTCTGCGACGGGTTTATCGGGAACGTCGCGTTGAAAATCTCAGAAGGCGTCGCCGAGACGATCAGCAAACTGCTGCTCAAGGAAATCGCCGGCTCGTTTTTCGGTCGGCTGTCGTATCCATTGATCGCGGGCCCGTTAAGGAATCTTAAGCGGCGGATCGATTACGCCGAATTCGGCGGTGCGCCGTTGCTGGGGGTCAATGGCATCACGATGATTTGCCATGGCCGGTCTTCGGCTAAAGCCATCAAGAATGCGATTCGCCGGGCCAAAGGGATGGCAGAGCGACGAGTGCAGGACCTCATTCAGCGAAATATCGAGGACAGTCTCGCTCGTCCGCCGGTCCAATTGTAGATATGAAGGCTCGCATCACCGGAACGGGCTCCTACGCCCCGGCCAAAGTCCTGACCAATGCGGATCTCGAACGCATGGTCGCCACATCCGACGAGTGGATTCGCGAGAGGACCGGCATCCGGGAGCGCCGCATTGCGGGGGCCGGGGAGGCCTGTTCGGATTTGGCCGTGCAGGCCGGAAAACGTGCGCTGGAAGCGGCGGGTCTTCCGGCGACTGATCTCGACATGGTCTTGGTCGCCACCTGCACGGGCGACTATCCGCTTCCCTCGACAGCCTGTCTCGTCCAGCACCAACTCGGCGCCACCAAAGCGGCGGCTTGTGATATTGCCGCGGCGTGCTGTGGTTTTGTCTACGCGTTGTCGGTCGCGGATGCCTATGTCAAGGCCGGTATGCGTCATGTGCTGGTGATCGGATCGGAAGTCATGTCGGCCATCATCGATTGGACCGATCGCAATACGTGTGTCTTGTTTGGAGACGGAGCTGGGGCGGCCGTCGTCAGCGCCGTTGACGGGGAACGGGGTATTCTGTCCACGCACCTTCGTTCCGACGGCAACTTAAACGAGCTGATCGCCGTCCCGGGGGGGGGATCGCGCACACCACCGTCTGAAAAGGTCATTGCCGAACGTCTGCAGTGCGTCAAGATGAAGGGGAATGAAACCTTCAAGGTGGCGGTGCGCATGTTGGAGGAGATCGCACGAGAAACGCTGAAGGCGAACGGCCTCTGCGTGGACGACCTTGACCTCTATGTGCCCCACCAGGCCAATGTCCGGATTCTCACGGCGGTGATGGCGCGGCTCGGTCTTCCCGCGGAAAAAGCGATGCTGAATCTCGACCGCTATGGCAACACGTCGGCGGCGTCGATCCCGCTTGCTTTGGATGAAGCGGTGCGCACAGGACGTATCAAAGAGGGATCGTTGGTCATGCTGGGAGCGTTCGGCGCCGGCCTGACTTGGGCGTCCGCCATGATTCGATGGTAACAGGCGAGACGTTCGATGGAAGCTCGGGTAAAACTTTTTCCCGTTGACATTCCAAGGTATTTCTACGATATCTAACAGCCTATGACGTCCGGAATCGGTCTGGTTTTTCCAGGCCAGGGTTCGCAGTCTGTCGGGATGGGCAAGGCGCTGTGCGACGCTCATCCGGTACTGAAACAGGTCTACGAAGAAGCGTCAGCGGTGTTGGGCTACGACAGCGCGACGCTGTGTTTCGAGGGGCCGGCGGAACGGCTCAACCTGACGGAGTACACGCAGCCAGCGCTCTTGGTCAGCAGTATCGCCGCGTTAAAGACCTTGCAGCCGGCTGGGATCAACCCAATCGCGGTGGCGGGACATAGTTTGGGGGAGTATTCCGCATTGGTGGCCGCGGGCGGCCTCTCGTTTCGAGATGCGGTCGGGTTGGTTCAAAAACGCGGCCGCTACATGGCGGACGCCGTGCGTCCTGGGACAGGACTCGTGGCGGCCTTGTTGGGTCTTGCGCCGGATATCGTGAGGGACGTCTGTCGGGCAGCATCGGCAGCCGGCGTCGTGGCCGCGGCCAATTTCAATTCGCCGGGCCAGGTGGTGATTGCCGGGGAAAAAGCGGCGGTGGAGCGGGCCATCGCGCTGGCCAAAGAAAAGGGATGCAAAAAGGCGATCCCCTTGCCGGTGAGTGTGCCGGTACACACGCCGTTGATGCAGCGAGCGGCTGACCGATTGGCCAAGGACCTGGCGGCCGTTAAGTGGTCTGACCTGTCTGCGCCTTTGATCAACAATGCGGAAGCACGGGCGATCAGGCATGCTGGTGAGATTCAGGCGTCGCTGGTCCGGCAACTGCCGTCTTCCGTGTTGTGGGAAGACTCGATCACGGCGATGGGCAAGATGGGAGTGACGACATTCGTGGAAGTGGGGCCGGGGACCGTGTTGACCGGTTTGATCAAACGGATTCTGCCCGATGCGAAATTGCTGAATGTGAACGACCCGAAGTCGCTGGAGTTGACGTTAACGGCGTTAACGGTGAATCAGTGACGATTGACGGATGACGATTAAGGGAGGGGCGATGTCGTTGGAAGGGAAGGTTGCGATCGTGACCGGTGCGGCACAAGGGATCGGTCGTGCTATCGCCGAAAGTTTGGCCGAGGCGGGAGCCGATGTCGCTGTCGCGGATCTTGATCCGAGCCGTTCCCGTGAGACCGTTTCCGCCGTGGAGAAATTGGGGCGGAAGGCGCTGAATGTCAAGGTGAACGTCGCGGAGGCCGGCGATACCAAAGCCATGGCCGACCAGGTGCTCACAGCCTGGGGGAAAATCGACATTCTCGTCAACAACGCCGGCATTACTCGAGACGGATTGCTGCTGCGTATGAGGGAAGAGGATTGGAATCTGGTGCTCCAGGTCAATCTCAATGGCACGTTCAACTGCACCAAGGCGGTCTTGCAGGCAATGACCAAGCAGCGGTATGGTCGCATTGTCAACATTGCGTCGATCGTCGGGGTGATGGGCAACGCGGGGCAGGCAAATTACGCGGCGTCGAAAGCGGCGGTGATCGGATTCACCAAGACGGTCGGGCGGGAATATGCGAGCCGCAATATCACGGTCAATGCGGTGGCGCCGGGTTTTATCGACACGGCGATGACGCATGGGTTGCCGCCTGATGTGAAAGAAACGCTGCAAAAACAAATTCCGTTAGGCCGGTTGGGCACGCCTGCGGATATTGCGGCGGCAGTGCGGTTTCTGGTGTCGGACGAGGCGGCGTATATCACCGGCCATGTGTTGCATGTGAACGGCGGCATGCTGATGGCGTAAAACCTCGGAATTGGCGCGGTCTACGGCCACCGCACATCCCCCTGCGGCGGTGCAGCGTGTGTTTATCGGGGAAGGAGGCATGGAGAGCAATGGCAACTGTTGAGGAGCGCGTAAAGAAGATTATCGCCGAACAGCTTGGCGTGGAAGAGGATGAGGTTACGCCGGAGGCGTCCTTCGTTGAAGATCTGGGCGCCGATTCGCTCGATACCGTCGAGTTAGTGATGGCGCTTGAAGAGGAGTTCTCGATCGAAATTCCGGACGAGGATGCCGAAAAAATTCTCACGGTCGGGAAGGCCCTGGAGTATATCAAGGAAAAATCGTAAGTTGCACCGACTGTCATGGGTGATCGGACTACACGACGCATCGTTGTGACCGGCCTAGGGCTGGTCACCCCGCTCGGCACTGGAGTCGAGAAGACGTGGAAGGCTCTGTGTGCCGGCGAATCCGGTATCGGCCGGATCACGAAGTTCGACCCAGCCGGATACGACGCGCAGATCGCCGGCGAAGTTAAAGACTTCGATCCTGCCCGCTTCATTGAAAAAAAAGAAATCAAGAAGATGGATACGTTCATCCATTACGCCGTGGGCGCTGCCCAACTGGCGGTGGATGACGCAGGGCTGAAAGTCGCTCCGGAAGAAGCGACCAAGGTCGGAGTCTACATCGGATCCGGGATCGGGGGACTCGGGTCGATCGAGCACTATCATGATGTGATCAAGGAGAAGGGGCCGGGACGCGTATCCCCGTTCTTCATTCCGATGACGATCATCAACCTGGCTTCCGGCCAGGTCGCGATCCGGATCGGAGCCAAGGGGCCAAACTCTTGTGCCGTGACGGCCTGCGCTACCGGCAATCATTGTATCGGGGATGCCTACCGTCTGATTCAGCGTGGCGACGCGGATGTGATGGTGGCGGGCGGCGCGGAAGCCGCGATCACACCGTTGGGCGTTGCCGGATTCGCGGCGGCCAAGGCCCTGTCGTTCCGGAACGATGAGCCGACGAAGGCGAGCCGCCCGTTCGATAAAGACCGGGACGGATTCGTGCTTGGCGAAGGGGCTGGGGTGGTCGTGATCGAAGAATTGGAACATGCCCGCCGCCGCGGTGCCAGGATTTATGCCGAAGTGATCGGCTATGGGATGAACAGCGACGCGTACCACATTACGGCTCCGCCAGAAGAGGGCGAAGGTGCCGTTCGTTGCATGGAACTGGCTCTGAAGGATGCTGGGATTGGTAAAGACCAGGTTGGGTATATCAACGCCCACGGCACCTCGACGATGGCGGACGCGATTGAAACCAAGGCTATCAAGACCGTATTTGGCGAGCAGGCCTACAAGATTCCAGTCAGTTCCACGAAGTCGATGACAGGCCACTTACTCGGCGCCGCCGGAGGGATCGAAGCGGTGTTCAGCATCTTGGCCATTCATTACGGTATGCTGCCGCCTACCATTAATCTGGACAATCCGGACCCGGCCTGTGATTTGGACTATGTGCCGCACAAGGCAAGGCCCGTGACGCTCACGGTGGCACTATCGAACTCGTTTGGGTTCGGCGGGGTCAATGCCTGTCTTCTCTTCAAGAAACCGCAGTTCTGATCACGATTTCAACGATCGACCTGAACCCTATGACGTCGGCCGGACCAGCCGATTCACTTCAACCCGCACTCGGCTACCATTTTAAACGCCCCGCGCTCCTCGACGAAGCGCTCACGCACAAGTCCTATGTGAACGAGCAGCGGAAAGGTTCTGCCGTCCACAATGAACGGTTGGAGTTTCTCGGCGACGCGGTGCTGTCGTTGCTGGTCAGCGAGCAACTGTCCCACTCACTGCCGGGTGCATCAGAAGGGGCCCTGTCCAAACTCAAAGCCCGGTTGGTCAGCGAACCGGTGCTCTGCGCGGTCGCCAAGCGCTTACAACTTGGGCAGTGGTTGCGATTGGGGCGCGGAGAGGAGCGATCAAAAGGACGAGAGAAAGACTCCCTGTTGGCTGATACGCTCGAGGCAGTGATTGCTGCGGTCTATCTCGATGGAGGGCTTGATGCGGGCCGGGCGGGGGTGGCCAAGCTGTGTGAGCAAGAATTCACATACGTGCTGACTCGGCAGCATATTCCTGGCGGAGATGACTACAAGACGCAATTCCAGGAATGGTGCCAGAAGTGCTATGACGTGTTGCCAGAGTATGCCGTGGTCAAGGAGTCGGGCCCCGATCATGACAAACAATTCGAGGTTGAGGTAACGATGAATCGCACGCTGGCGGGACGTGGGTCCGGCAAGACAAAAAAAGAAGCGGAGCAAGCTGCAGCCAAAGAGGCACTGAACCGAAAGGCACGGTGACCACAACCGATCATGGTAAGATGCACCAAAGATGAGTGGGCCGATCGAGTAAGGAGGATGACAATGTTGGGAGGGATGATAGGGTTAGTTGCCGGGATAGGTCTGATTGTGAGTGCGGGGCTTGTTGAGGCCGCGGACAAGGTGTCAGCGAAAGCGGAACACACGAAAGTTGTGATTAAGACCAAATTCGGTGACATCGAAGTCAAGTTGTTCCCCGACAAGGCGCCAAACCATGTGCAGAACTTTATGAAGTTGGCCAAGTCAGGTTTTTATGACAAGACAATTTTCCATCGCGTGATTCCCGGGTTCATGATCCAGGGCGGCGATCCGAACACGAAAGATCCGAACAAGCCGGAAACGTACGGCATGGGCGGACCGGCTGAGCGCCTGAAGGCGGAATTCAACGACGTTCCTCACCGGCGGGGGATCCTTTCAATGGCACGAACGAACGACCCGAACAGCGCCGGATCACAATTCTTCATTGTCGTGAAAGATTCCAATTTTCTGGACGGCCAATACACCGTATTTGGCGAAGTGGTGAAGGGGATTGAAGTCGCGGACAAGATTGTCAGTCTGCCGAGAAATGAGCGCGACCTTCCTCGCGAGCGGGTCGAGATGACCGTGGTGGTTGAGTAGACGAGTACACGTCAGGGGTAAGACAGATGATCAAGAGTCGATGCATTGGGGCAATCACGGCGAGCACGCTGTTGCTACTGGTTGCCTGCGGCGGGAAGGAAATCCAACCGGTGACTGATCTTCCGCCTGAGTCCGGACCCAGGGCGATCATCAAAACCAAGTTTGGCGATATCCATGTCAAATTCTACCCGGATCTTGCGCCAACGCATGTCGAGAACTTTGTCAAATTGGCCAAGTCCGGGTTCTACAACGGCACAATTTTTCACCGTGTGATTCCAGGGTTCATGATCCAGGGGGGCGATCCCAACACGAAAACCCCGCTCAAAAAAGAGACGTATGGGCAAGGTGGGCCGGGGTACACGATCAAGGCGGAATTCAACGACACCCCGCATAAACGTGGGATTCTTTCGATGGCGCGGGCGCAGGACCCTGATTCGGCTGGCTCACAGTTTTTTATTGTGGTGGAACATTCGCAGTTCCTCGACTCCAAATACACGGCGTTCGGTGAAGTGACGAAGGGAATCGGGGTGGCTGATAAGATCGTCAATCAACCTAGGGTGCAGTGTATCACTGGGGCCAAGGGAGAAATTGTTGCGACACCCGCAGACAAAGGGCCCTGTGATAATCCGATCGATCGTGTTGAGGTCACGATCACGATTGTAGAGTAGGCTTGCTGCCATCCCATCGAAATTGCTCACGTTCTTGTTGACCCCACCTTTCGAGGGGCGTCTTTTGTAGGATTTTTCTTCTACCCCTTTGGCGGCTATCCTTGGCGCATCACCTCTCGGCCAAGGAGCAGTCCAGTGAGTCTGTCTTCCACGCGGCGTATGTATCGAAGAATCACAACGAATTATCTCGGTTGGTATGGATCGCATCATACGATTCGGCCGGTGATCATGAGGGATCTTTCGCTAAACGGGTTTAGAGTCGAAGGACAGGCCGATCTTCTGAGCGACCTGATCGTCAGTCTTCGGGTCCAGCTTCCGAATGGAGGGGGCAGCATCGAGATCGATAAGGCGGTAGTGCGGTGGAAGACGGAGCATGAATTCGGCGTCCAGATCATCGCGCTCTCGAACGAATCGGACCTACGTCTTGCGCGCCATGTTGAGCATCAGCTGCAACACACGATGGCACATAATCTTCCGGTGCATGCACATGAACATGTCGGAGCCGGTGGGATTGTGCATCCCTCAGCCGTCTAGTGCCCTAGCCATACATTTACAGTGGTGACATTCGTGGCGAGCCCTTCGACGAGCTCTCTGCGACTGGCTCAGGGCGAGTGGATGACAGCAGGAGCTGTTGGGGCGGTAGGCTAGTGATGATGTTCGCAGCCGGGCCCGTGGATGTGTGGCTCAGGAGCCGGTGGGGGCATGAAGGATTGGCCCGGTAGGATGATGTGCCCAGGTTCCCGTTTCTTGCGGAGATGGTCGGCGATATGCGGATGATAGGCCTTCACGTAGCCGATGAGCCCGCTTAAGAACCGCCGCGATTGAAAATCCTTGCCTGAAAACTCCGAGACAAATCTCACGGCGCGATCGAGGACCTCGGGCGCGTCCGATACGTTGGCAATCTGCTGGGGGTTTTCCTTTTGGAAGGCCTCATATTCTTTTTTTAGGTGTTCGGCGAACACTGGTATGGGTGCGGAAGGAACATGGAGAGGGCTGAGCGCGCGGCGCAGCGCCTGAATGGCCGCCACGACTTCCGCATCTTGTCCGTCGTGACGCCCCGCAAAGTAGCCGAACGTGACGACTTCGATCAGATTGAACAACGCCACGGCTTTGTCTCCGCCGAGTTCGCCCAAGTCCCGATAGAAGTCCCGCCGGGTGGGCATGAATTGTTCCGCCAGCCGCTTTTGCTGATAATCACTACCGCTGTCTAGATAGACACAGTTGTCGGGGCAGTTGATGCGGGTGAGCCGGTGCTCTCCGCAGCAGGAACTGCAAATCGATCCACTCAATGCGGGACAGGGGCGTTTGCCTTTGCGTTGTTTGCAATAGAGGCACAGACTCATTTCTTTGCCGCTCCATCCGGCGCGGACTTGGGTGGTGGAGGGATGAAGCCGTAGTCCGCCAGGGTCCGTTTCTCGTTCCTGCTTTTGCCGTCGGATGGCGATTCAAGTCCGTTCATTTCCGCTGCATGGGCATAGTGATAGGGGACAAGAATGAGATTATTCGCGCGGTCAATGCCGATATCGGCGGGGGCGAGCAGGTATTCGGCAATGACTTGAAACCGATGGTCTCTGGTCATCCGCCAGATCTTTCCTTTAGTCAGATCCGACAGGTACATGTTCCCCCAGCGGTCGAAGTCCACTCCGCTCAAGTTCTGGAAACGGCCGGTGAAAAATCCGTTCGACTCCAGTTCCGTGAGCCGACCGTCCGGCGTCACCTCGAGGATTTTCCCCTTTTCCCAACTGACGGCAATGAGATGGCCGGTTTTGGGGTGCACCGCAATTCCGGAGGGCCCGGCGAGCCGGTCGTCATGAATCAGGAGGGCCACCTGATGGTTGGCGGAAGGGTCGATCTTGTAAATCGCATTGCCACTTTGATCCGAGACGTACAGAAGGCCGGTCGGTTCGGCCGCCACGTCGGTCAACGAGACGACGTGTTGCGAAGCGGAAGCGGGGAACGAAACGGAGACCAGCATCTTCCCCGTGGTCTTGTCGAATCCTTTGAGCTGGTCGAGGTCCGCTACATAGAGAATCTGTCCTACCAGCGCCAGCCCCTTGGGCGCATGCAGGAGGATGTCGGCCACACCACCTTGGATGAATTTGAGGTTCGTGATCTTTCCGTTAGGATCCAACTTCGTGATGAAGCCGTTGTTGTCTCTCGCGTC
>JABMDG010000001.1:0-6310 GCA_015904045.1 Nitrospira sp. | reverse complement strand
TGGCACATGCAATGGGCTGAGGGTGCGGCGAAGAGCTTGAATGGAGGCGACGACTTCGGCATCCTGTCCGTCTCTTCGTCCCTCGAAATAGCCGAACGTCACGATCTCGATCAGGTTGAATAGGGCGACGGCCTTTTCACCGCCGAGTTCGCTCAGCTCTCGGTAGAAATCCCTCCGGATCGGCATAAATTGCTCGCCGAGCCGCTTTTGCTGATAGTCGCTGCCGCTGTCTAAATACGTACAGTCGCTGGGGCAGGAGATTAGGACCAGCCGATGTTCTCCGCAGCAGGGGCTGCAAATCAATCCACCCAGTGCCGGGCAAGGGCGTTTTCCTTTTCGCTGTGTGCAATAGGGGCAGGCGCTCATTTCTTTGCCGGTCCTTCCGTCGCTGCTTTTGGCGGAGGTGGAATAAATCCGTAATCCGCCAGCGTTCGTTTTTCCACCTTAGGTTTGCCGTCGGAGGGAGTTTCCAATCCATTCATCTCGGCCGCATGGGCATAGTGATAGGGGACGAGGATCAGATTGTTTGCGCGATCAATGCTGATATCGGCCGGGGCGAGCAGATACTCGGCGATCACGTGGAAGCGATGATCTCTGGTCATCCGCCAGATTTTTCCTTTTGTGAAGTCCGATAGGTACATATTGCCCCAGCGATCGAAATCGACTCCGCTTAAGTTTTGGAATCGTCCTGTGAAGAATCCATTCGACTCCAATTCGGTGAATTCCCCTTCCGGTGAAATATCCAGAATCTTGCCTTTGTCCCAACTGACGGCGATGAGATGGCCTGTTTTAGGGTGGACGGCGATTCCAGACGGTCCAGCCAGCCGGTCATCGTGGATCAGCAGATCCACGCGATGATCAGCTGCGGGATCGATACGGTAAATGGAGTTCGCGACTTGATCAGATGCGTATAGTAGGCCGGTCGGTCCGGCTGTCACATCTCGTAAGGACACACTCTTTTGAGAAGATGCCGCGGGAAACGAGACGGCCACGAGCAGTTTGCCGGTCGTCTTATCGAATCCTTTAAGTTGGTCGAGGTCTGCGACATAGAGGGTTTGTCCCATGAGGGCCAATCCCTTTGGCGCATGCAGCAGGATATTTCCAACACCGCCTTGGATGAACTTGAGGCTCGTGACTTTCCCTGTGGAGTCCAATTTTGTGATGAATCCGTTGTTGTCTCGGTCCTCCGGTTCTCCATTGATATTCGAAATGAAATAATCGCTCCCAAGTTGGTCGCCGACGAAGCTATTCGGTGATTCCAAGCCGGTGATCTGGGCGGCGCCGCCGGGTGAAGCGAAACCAAACAGCAGTATGGAGAAGAGCAAGAGGCGGCCGCACAATGAAACGAACGGCATCGACGACAATGGTAAGGACATCAATATAGGCGGCTTTGCATGATGGTCGCCATCGTAGCCAACGGATCGAGATGCTGTCAAGGAACGGGTATGTGAAGTGCGGCAAGGGGTACGGAGTGAGGGGTTAGGGGTGAGCAGAAACGCTCGTGTCCCCATACCGATCCACAGCGTTGACTTGGGCAAAATTGCCCTGCTAAGGTGCCGTAATTTTCAGCCAGGATTGGGTTTAGGCTCAGGCTGAGCTTATGTCTCGGCCGGTGCTGTTTTCAGCCTCAACCTTGACCTCAATCTAAACTAAAGATCGGGAGGAAATTGTGGCGGCGAAATTGATCGATGGAAAAGCGTTGGCGCAGCAAGTCAGGGATCGGTTGGCCATTGACTCAGCGGCAGTTTTAGCCAAGACAGGGGTCAAGCCGGGGTTGGCGACGATCCTGACCCGATCACACTTAATTTATCGGCCACCAGTGTAAACATGGTTGGATAATCGTATCCACTAAATTCAAAATTCTTTTTCCATACCTGTGCGCCTGAACTGTTTAATTTATATATCTCTATATCCTGCCCGCTTGAGGGTGTGACCTGGTTGGGATATGAAGAGAGCAGATAGGTATTGCAAAGATCATCAATCTCAACATCTTTACCTGATTGCCCGAGGAAAGAACCGGTCCATAATAAATTGCCGGAAGTATCCCAGGCAACTGCCAAAGCCGCACTCAGGTTACTTGAACTTCCGCAAAGGACCACCTTATTTCCTTTGAGACGCATGGACCTGAACATGGTAACCCCATTGAGATTATTACTGCTGGTAAATACTGTGTTTCCGTTGGGATCCAACTTGGTGATAAAGCCGTTGTTGTCTCTCGCCTCCCGTTCTCCATTGATGTTGGAGATGAAATATTCTTTTCCGGATGGGTCGCCGACGAAACTGTTGGGCGATTCCAAGCCCGTGATTTGGGCGGCGTGACTGGGTAGGACGAGACCGAGCACGAAGGCCGCGGACAAGAAGATACGGGATAGCGGATGCTTCAAGAGCGGTGATGGGGTAATCAATGTTGGTGGCTGCCGATGATAATTCCGCATCGTAGCCAACGGAGAAAGATAGAGTCAAGGAACGCTGATATGAGGGAGCGGTCAGAGGTAGCGTTGACTTGGATAAAATCGCCCTGCTAAGGTGCCCAAATTCAAAAAAATGGGTTGAGGCTAGGGCCGAGGATGAGTAGACCTGGTCGGTAATTCACCTCAACCTCAGCTGTGACCTTTTTCTTACAGTTGTGGAGGAGATTGTGGCGGCGAAATTGATCGATGGGAAAGCGTTGGCGCAGCAGGTCCGAGAGCGGTTGGCGGTCGACTCGGCGGCGGTATTGGCGAAGACCGGCATCAAACCGGGGCTGGCGACGATCCTGGTCGGTGACGATCCGGCCTCGCATGTGTACGTGAAAAACAAGCAGAAGGCGTGCGAGCTGGCCGGCATCTACGTCGATGACCACAAGTTGCCGGCATCGACCACGCAGGCGGAGTTGCTGGCATTAATCGAAAAGAAGAATGCCGATCCGAAGATTCATGGCATTCTGGTCCAGCTCCCTCTGCCGAAGCAGATCGACAGCCGGGTGATTCTCGAAGCGGTGTCGCCCGACAAAGACGCCGACGGATTCCATCCGTACAATTTCGGCAGGTTAGTCGAAGGGCACCCGGTGTTCGAGGCCTGTACGCCGAAGGGCGTGATCAAAATGATTGAATCGGCCGGCGTCACGATCGAGGGCAAGCGCGCGGTTGTCTTGGGTCGAAGTAACATCGTGGGCAAGCCGTTGGCGCTCATGCTGCTCCAACGCAATGCGACGGTCACGATCTGCCACTCGAAGACGAAGGATCTCCCCGCCGTCTGCCGCGAGGCCGATTTGCTGCTGGTGGCGATCGGAAAAGCGAAGTTCGTCACGGCCGACATGGTGAAAGACGGAGCTATGGTGATCGATGTAGGGACGAATAAGTTGCCTGACGGCAAGCTCTGCGGGGACGTCGACTTCGAGCCGGTCAGCCAGAAAGCTGGGTGGATCAGCCCTGTGCCGGGCGGGGTCGGCCCTATGACAATCGCCATGCTGTTAGACAATACCGTGGAGTCGGCGAAGAGAAGCGCGGGAATGTTGTAAGGGGACCGGGGGCTCCCTTGCTCGCTGCCCGCGCACGAGCCGGGTCAAGCGGAGGCTCGGCGACGCGGGGAAGGGCGGGTGGAATCGGCTGTGCTCGGTCAATGCGCGCAGTGGGGAGCCCCCGATCCCCCTACAACGATAATTCGAGGAAGGGGGAGTTAAGAGGAAGATGAGTCGGGAGCCGAGGAGACTCAGAGAGGTACTTGATCAGGGCCGGTTTGCGGTCACGATTGAGTACAACCCGCCGAAGGGCACGAACATCGCCGGCATTTTGGATAACGCGAAGCGGCTCGTCGGCCGCGTCCATGGCGTGAACGTGACCGACAACACCGCAGCGGTAGTTCGAGCAGGCTCACTGCCGGTTTGCCGGCTGTTGTATGAAATGGGTCACGATCCGGTGATGCAGCTGACCTGCCGTGATCGGAACCGCATCGCCATGCAGTCCGATCTGATGGGCGCCCATATGCTGGGGATTCGAAATATTCTCTGCCTGACGGGCGATTATCCAACAGTTGGCGACCACAAAGATGCCAAACCGGTCTATGATCTCGATTCCGTGCAGGTCATGCAAATGGTCCAAGGGTTGAACGAAGGCCGGGATCTGGCGGGCCATAAGTTGGACGGCACGACGGATTTCACGATTGCCGCTGCGGCAACGCCGGAGGCAGATCTGGTCGGGCCGGTGTTGGCAAAATTTGAGGTCAAAGTAAAGGCCGGAGCAAAGTTTTTTCAAACTCAGGCGGTCTATAACCCCACCCTGTTTGCCAGCTTCATGAAGGCTGTGCGTCCCTTCAAGGTAAAAGTGCTGGCCGGCATTCTCTTGTTGCGCAACGTCAAGATGGCGGAGTTCATGAACGCCAACATCCCCGGTATGGCGGTCCCGCAGGAGATGCTCGACGAGCTGCGCGCTGCCGGCGACAAGTCGGAAGATGCCGGTGTCGAAATCGCTGTCCGCTCGATCAAGGCCGTGCGCCCCCATTGCGACGGGGTCCACATCATGGCCATTGAGTGGGAAGACAAGGTCGCTGAGATCGCCGAAAGAGCAGGCCTGCTGCCCAGGCCAGTGATCAGTAAGCAGTAACTGCCGGGGCGTTTTCAGGCGGTCCGGAAAAACTCGACAGTTCACCGGACGGCGTGCAGGTTCTGATCCTGGTCAACACGCGCGCGATACTTGTCAGGCGCTCCATCCCATTCAGCGAGGGGCTCCATGGCGTTGTCGGACCGTGAAACAGTTGATGGAGAAACATTCGATAGTCCGGCCCGGACAATATTGTTTCGACGTCCCGTGCGTACTGTGTGGCATCATCAACCGTCCATTGAGGGAGGAGGCCGGCATGGACCATAAAGAACGTACCCTCCCGGTGATGGATCGGGCTGCATCTCATCCATTCGATCAGGTCAGCGCGATCGTCTGCGGTAAGGCTATCCTGAATTGTATCTTTGGGGCGGAGCGACACGATGCCTTCTGCGGCGGCCAGCAGGAAGAGATCGTGATTGCCGAGGATGGGATGGGCTACAGGGCCGAGACTCTTGAGAAACCGCAAGGTGGCCAATGAGTCCGGGCCCCGGTTGACTAAGTCGCCGACGAGCCAGATCCGGTCGGTGTGAGACTGAAAGGAGATCCGGTCGAGCAGGTCGCGGAGAGAGGTAAAGCACCCTTGGATATCCCCGATTGCGTAGGTGGACATAAGTCTAACGTGATGATTTTCGAGAGCCTATCCTGCGCGGCTCTGGAAAACAAGACACGGGTGATCGCGTCGGCGGCCTCAGCGTCGCGGGGCGGTGTCAGAGGACTGCCGGAATCAGGCAGCGGCTGTGCCGCGCGGCCGCAGCGAAGAATCGGCGGAAGAGTGTTCAAGCGGGACGGTAAAGTGAAATACGCTGCCGCGGCCCGGTTCGCTTTCCACGCCGATGACTCCGCCCATCAACTCGAGCAATTGTTTGCAGATGGCCAGGCCCAGCCCGGCGCCGCCGTATTTTCTTGTATTTGACCCATCGGCTTGCCCGAACGGCTGGAAAATCCGCGCATGGGCTTCCCTCGCAATTCCGATTCCTGTATCGGCGACAGAGAAATGAAGAAGAACGATCCTGTCGGCATGTTTGCTGCCCGGCATCGGCGCGACGGGCGTGCCGTCTCGGAGGGGATCCCGGCCATTTCGGCGCTCCTCCATATTCACGCCGACCGTGATCTCGCCCTGTTCGGTGAATTTGACGGCGTTGCCTAACAGATTGCTCAAGACCTGGTGCAGACGATGGCGGTCTCCGCGCAACGCGGTCGGCACCTGCGCATGAACGGAGGACAGCAGGGTGATTCCGTTGCGCTGTGCCCGTTCTGCAAAGACGCCGACGACATCGTCGAGAAGCCTGGACAAATCGAAGTCGACATGGTGCAGCGGAAAATGGCCGGATTCGATCTTTGAGAAGTCCAGAATGTCATTGATGGTCGATAGGATTATTTCGCCTGAAGCACGGATGGTATCTGCATAGTCGCGTTGTTCCGATGTCAGGGACGTATCCCGGAGCAGGTCGGTCATCCCGAGGATGCCGTTCATCGGTGTCCGGAGTTCGTGGCTAACCGTGGCGAGGAATTCCGACTTCAGCCGAGTCCCTTCGAGTGCGGCGTCGCGCGCCTGCGCGAGGCTGGCTTGGCTGGTCCGTAATTCCTGCGAGATCCGGTTCGACTGTACAATGTACCGAATGCGGTGTGTTAACAGCAGTCCGTGCAGCGGCTTTGTCACGAAGTCCGTGGCGCCGGCTTCGTAGGCCTGCGCGATGGAATCGTAATCGGTCAGACCGGTCATGATGAGAACG